>CAYVDC010000001.1:0-184708 GCA_964450735.1 uncultured Candidatus Saccharibacteria bacterium
TAACGAACAGGGCTTTGTGTCTGTTGCGGAAATAGAATTACCGCAGTTCAAACCACAGATGCAGCCAAATAGTAGCAAACAGTTGAAATTAAGAACGTCAAGCCGCAATAGCACAAAACCCACTGTTATATGCCGTTGCGGGTAGTTAAACGAAATTAAAAATATGGGAAGCATTAACGGACAAAAGCATAACCCTTATATTATCGGGAAGTATGCACACATAAACCCAAATGATGTTGTTTTTACGCCTGATTGGTTGGCAAAGCAAATTTGTGGAATGTTTGATATTGGTGGCAAGGTTTTAGAACCTTGCAAGGGTGAAGGTGCATTTTTAAAGTATTTGCCAAAAGGTACAGACTGGTGTGAAATTGCTGATGGTAAAAACTACTATGATTATGATGAGAAAGTAGATTGGCTTGTAACAAATCCACCATACAGCGATTACAATAGATTTTTAGAACACTCTTTTGCTTTGGCTGATAACATAGTTTTACTTGTTCCTGTGGCAAAGATGTTTAAGAGTTTAGGAACTTTAAAACTGATTTTTGATTATGGTGGTTTTGTTTCAATACATACGCTACCTGCAAGCAAAGCTGGTTTCCCATTTGGGTTTCCTTGTGCTGTCTATTATTTGAAGCGTGGCTATAAGGGTGAAACTAAAATAGAAATGCTTAACTGTAACGATGATAATCAGGTGTCGCTATTTGAAACGTCTGATAGCAATGGCATATAACGTTTTTCGGCTTTGTGCAGGTGGGGCATCAAGGCACGAAAGTTTCAACCCACCACTAATGTTTAATTGAAATAAAAATGATGAATATAGCAGATAACCCCCACTTGCACAAAACCGATGTTAGGCGAAAAAGATGTTTTGTGTAGTATAGTAATCAGATTTAATGAAGTAGATGTTAACGGAATTATCATCAACAAAGATACAATTAACATTAAAGATTTTGAACAGATGAAAGTTGCTAAAATTATTGTGGATTATGAAATTGATGATGTGGGAGTGAAGATTATCAAAAAAATTTGATTAAAGAAGTGTGTTTTCTAATCGTTACATATATTGTTTGTTGCACTTGTAAAAAATTAAAACATCTAAACGAAAAATTAAATTCAAAATGAAAAGAGAAACAATATTAGATATAGTATTTTTAGTTTTTATTATTTTTTTATTCTTTTTTATTTTTGGTATTATAGCACCAAATAAAGAAGAAAAAATAATTTACATTCCTATTAACGAAAAATTAGTTAAATGGAAATCGGATGGAACTTATGTTTCGCGTCCCATGAACATTTATAAAGAAAGTGCAGATTCACTTGAAATTGATAACTACCTCATTATTGAACAAAAAATAAATTGGGAAGATTCTGTTAAAAAAGGATACTATCAGGATGAATGAACCATTACTTACTTAAAGGAGAAGCGGTTTCACAGAATGTTAAAAAAATCAGATGATACATTAACATTTCTTTTTTAATATTTATATTAAATGCTTTCTTTATATGAAATTATCCGAACCCGTCATTTCAATATGAAATTTAATGACAGGGTGTTAGGAAGAGTGAGTCCTGCTATTCCATTTGAAATTATAACATTTATAAAATCAGCAATATTTTTTCTATCAGGAATAAAAATTCCAACAGAAGAAAAATATGCTATTAAAATATTTTGCTCAGAAGTTTTATATAGAGGAGTGGATAGAGAAGGAAGGAGATTCATTGGTAATTGTTTATGGATAGTTAGTGAAAAGGGGGGAATGAAAACTATCATTTGGAAAAACAATGAACCTCCTATTGGTTGTCAATTTTGGTTAGATTTTCAAGAATTGAAAGATAATTACTCCCCCACTTTTGATTTCAATTCTATAAAACATTAAGAACTACATCCAAAACATTCAAATTTACTATCAACAGGTTTTGGTTTCAAATCTGTCATATATAGTCTTTTTGGTTTATCTGTTCTTCTTTCTGTTCTGATGTAATAACTCCCCGTTTTAAGTCCTTTTTCCCAAGCATACATCAAAGCACTGCTTATTTTCGTATATGTCACTTTTGGAAAGAATAAATTCATAGATTGTGATTGGTCTATAAATTGTTGACGTATAGCCGCTAAATCAATCACATCTCGTTGAGAAATTTCATAAGCTGTCCTATATCTATCTTTCAAATATTGAGGAATAATATCAATATCTTGAATACTTCCCTCATAATAAATAATTAGTTCAGACATTTTTTTATCCCAAAGATTCAATTCTTCTAAATCTTGAACTAAATATTTATTCACATTTACAAATTCACCTGCTCCTGTATTTCTAACAAAAATATTTGATGTAAATGGTTCAAAACATTCACTGATTCCAAGTATAATAGAAGTGTTATGACTTACACATCCATTTTCTGTTATGTAATGCTCTTCGTTTGGAATATGTAAATCCCATGTTGGAAACATTCCCACTTTAGATATTTTTTTTATTTTCATTTATTTTTTCTGTTAAATGCTCAATTAGTTCTTTAATTTTATTAGATTTATTTTCACTTGACCAAACAGTTATATATTCATATCCATTTTTTTCAGCTAAATATTTTTTATATAAATCGTTCCTATGCGCTGTATCAGCGTCAATTATATCTGATTTAGTTTTTGTGAACCATTTTTTCCATTCATAATTATTCAATTTATTTGGATTTGGATGAAATTTTTCTCCATGATATTCTATAATAATGTTGAGAGAAGGTATTTGAAAATCATAAAAATATAATTTTTTATTCAATTTACAATATATTGGAAATTCACATTTTCCATCAAGTCCAATATTATAATCTATATTTCTTTCACATAAAAAATTAATTATTTTATTAAATATTTTTAAGCTCTCCTTAGAAGCACAGTTGAACTTAACAAATTTAGAATCATGTATTTTTTTAATTCTTTCTATCGAATCTTTTTCAGAATACCCCTTTGAAATCCAATAATCAACTTTATTTGTAGCTAAGTTTTTATCATAAAAATCTTTTCTTAATTTTTCACTTTCTTCAACGCTAAATCCTTTCGACATCCAATATTCTTTTTTAAAAACAGTATTTTGTGCTTTTTTATCACACATTTCTTTGAATTTAGATTTTCCAACCTTTTCACCATATCGTTCAATAAATTTATCTTCTGTTTGCAGAGATGTTTCTAAAAACTTTTTAAATAGATATTCTCCTTTTTCGACACCATGTCTTTGTATAAATCCTTCTTTTGAAGTAGATTTTTTGCTTTTATACTCTTTTATTTTTTCAATAGCTTCTAATTCAGAATATCCTAAATCCATCCATCTTTTAATTTTATATGGAGAATTCATATGGAACTTTTCTATATTTTTTTTATATTTTAAATTCCCAACATCTTCTCCATATTTTATTTTATAAAAAGAAAGACAGTTGGAAGCTATTTTCTTTTCAATTGGATTGTTTAATTGATAATTAAAAAAATTGATAAAAATATTGAAATTGAAAATTCCGTCACAATCTAATATATATTTTTTCAAATAAGAGGTTTTTAAACTTTTATCGTAAATAAGTCTTATTAAAAATAGAACATCATCATATTCTATTTTATTTTTAATAGAAAATAATGTATAAAAATTATCAATATTTATTAAATAAAAATTATTATTTTTAAATTTTCTAAGACTTGATGTTAACTGTCCTATTTTTTTAAATTCTGCTAAATCAACTATATTCATAATTTTAATATAAATATAGTTGATTTAGGTCATATGCCCACCTTATTCAAAAATATTAACAATATCATCTCCCTCCATCAAATCTTCTACTTTTACATATTCTTGCACTCCATTTTTATTAACTAAAAATCTATGATTTTCTGAACATGTAAAGATTGTCCCATCCTCCATTTCCAATTGAAGAGTGTCAACTATTCCATTATAATATATAGAATCAGTCTCAACAAATCCATTTAAAGTTTTAACTTCTATATTGTCTATTTTAATCCACTGTTTATTATTTGTTTTTTCCAATTCGACAATATCTATGTTGTTTTCTAACAATATATCTTCAAAAGACTTAACACCTTTAGATGTTATCACTTGCATTTCTTTCGTAGAGCAAGACGCGCTTGGCATTAGTCCAATATGGGTACTGTTTAAAACAGGAATTGGTACATTCTCTCCTAACGGATTCCATCCTTCTATTAGCGTTTTTCCTTCGCTGTACGGGCTTCCTTTCCAAGATGGATATGTAGCACCAATTTCATTAGAAAGCCTGTTAGATTCAATAATTGAAGCCTTATACATGGTCTCTAATATCTTTGCATTCCATTCCTTTGCAACATCAGATGTGAATGAGAGTTTTTTCTTTGCAATGAAATCAGCAAGCCCCCCGATACCAATAGCTAATGCTCTTTGGTCAAGCCCTGCTAATTGAGAAGGAGTGTCTGACCATTTATTACTATCTATCACTCTATTTAACAATTTAGTTAAAATTGATGTAGATTTAGCAATAGATTCTAAACTATCGTGATAGGTGAGTGGAATAAGTCCTAATGTACATTGTGCTGTGTAATTGGGTTTCGACACTTCTGTTATTTCTATACAATTTCCCGTCAGCACTCCATTAATTAACATTTTATGTGCTAATTTTTCATTTACACAAAAGGTGTCAGATGTTCTATCCACTTCATCGGCAGAAATAATTTTAGCATAATTAAATCCTTTATTTGTAGGAGTTCTGTAATATGAAGTGACATCTCCTTCAACTAAATTGAATGTACGAACTTCTATGTCTTTATTTAGTTTTCTATTATAAACATACCATTTATGATAGGGAGTTGCATAAATTTCATCAATTTCAGTGTTGAACTTTCCTGTACCATCATTTATATATTTTTCAAACACCACTTTAATCAATTTTTCATTTCTTCCTGTCTTCACCACTGTCGTTTCACTCCAATGTTTTCCGTTCCAAACTTGAACATCTTTTCCTTCTAATTCTCCAATGGGAACATACCCATGTTCTTTTGTAAGCAATTTCGTTTCAGGAGCAACGCATAAATTAGATTGTCTAATAACACCAATATTGGCTTGCATATTCTTTTTGTTGGCATTGTCTTTGTAAAAGACATAAGGTGTTCCTGATTCTGCCTGTGAACGAATAATAGCATCCCATATCTGTTTTGGAGATATTTTCACACCAATTCCTAAATCAATAGCTTTCTGATATTCTTTCTCAAATTCTTCTCCCCACAATTCATATAATGGTGTCAGTCCTGCTTTAACAATGTCATTGGGACAAAACAACCACCAATCTTCATTGTTTTTTAAGCAGTTCATAAATTTATCATTTATCACCACTGCTGTGAACAAATCTCTCGCTCTTAGCTTCTCATCTCCCACAGGAAGTCTCAATTCCAAAAAGTCCATTATATCCCTGTGCCAAACAGACAAATATAATGCACAACTTCCTGACCTACTCCCTTGTTTATAAAATCGAAGAGTAGATTGTATCATATCTGCCAATCTTACCAATCCACTTGCTTTTCCTTTAAATGAACTCACTAAACTTTCTTTAGAACGAATAGGGTCAATTAATAAACCAATACCAGCACCTTCTTTAGAAGCACTTGCAATGTTATTAATAGTTTCTTGTATCCCTTCTTTGGAGTCCATCAACAAATGTGTCAAATTACAAGAGATATAAGATGCTCTATCCGTTCCTACATTTGTTAAAATTGGTGTTGCTACACTAATTCTTTTAGCTTTTAATTCTTCTGAAAATTCCTTCCTTTCTTCTTCATCTTTTCCTAAGAAATTAGCCACTCTATCATACATCATAGAGGGAAGTTCTATTGGATTACCCGCATCGTCTCTCTTGCTATAACTTCTCAAAAATGTGACAGCACCAAAAAAGTCATATTTTAAATCAACTTCTTCCGGAACTACTCCAATTCCTTTTCCTTGTCTTGTTAATAAAATTCTTGCCCCAAGAACACTATAATCAGGATGTTCTGTCATTAAATCTGCGCATTTAAAAGCAATTATTTCATCAATATTAGTGGTGTCCATTCCATCTGAAATGGAAGGTATCACTTTTTGAAAAACATAATCAGGATTGGTTTTTAAATCTTTTGATTGTGCTTTTATTCTATTTAAGATTTTATTAGGCATGAATGGTTGCAATGAACCATCGTTTTTTAATATTTTCATTTATTTTTTATTAAAAATCTTCTAAAAAAATGTTTTCATTTTCACTTGGAATTTCTATCCTTGTGTATTCCCCCACTCTATTTTCAAAGAAATTATTCTTTCTTTTTAATGCAATTCTATTCATGTAGTCTAATGGATTAGAAACATTGAATTTAGGAGGAACATTGTAATTAATAAGAATACTATCTGTGATATATTGAACAAACTGTATCATATCTTCTTTAGTAAGTCCTTCCAAGCCATCAGGCATACTTTCTTCTACAAAAGTTTTCTCCACTTCGTAACATCCCAACACTATCTCTTCTAATTCTTCATTTGAAAGTTTATATTCCTCTTGTAAATAATTATTATAAAGATGGAGTCCGAATTCATAATGAAGATTTTCATCTCCCATAATTAATTCATTGGCTGTACAAAGTCCTAACATTTTATTTCTACTTCTAAAATAGAATATTCCTGCAAATGTTGAGGAAAAACTAAGACCTTCCACCAATGAAAATGCTACCAATCTATGTGCAAATGATTGGTGTCCTATCCATTTTAAAGCCCATTCTGCTTTCTTTTTCACTGTTTCTATCTCAGAGATAGCATTAAACATCTTTAATTGTTCTCCCCTATCTTTTATATAGGTGTCAATTAAAATTGAATATTGATTACTATGTACTTGTTCAATAAATGTTTGATGACCATAGAAATATTGTGCTTCCAATATATCCACTTCATTTAGAAAATTAACAGCTAAATTTTCTAACACCAACCCATCACTTATAGTGAAAAATGCCAACAAATTCTTCAAATATTCCTGCTCTAAAACAGGAAGTTCGTTGAATCTATCGGCACTTAAATCATTTTCTTCCACCACCCATGTTTGGGCTTCTGCTTTTTTATAAAAACTCCATAAATCCCCATGTGTAATTGGGAAAATACTCCATCTTTTTTCAATATCATTACTTTTGAGCATATTCTCCTGTATAAAGTCTTATAAATTCTTCATGTGTTTTAATAATTCTCCATTCTTCTTCTAAACAATAGCTATTTTTTATTTGGACAAATAGTGAAGTGTCTTTTCTATTTAATAAAAATTTGTCACCAAATTTACTTTCAAATCTATGAATGTATTTTTTATCATCAAAATTGACAGATTTTCCAAGAAAAATAACTATCCAAAATATTATTTCCTTGAACATAGCTAAAAAACAAAGGAAATTGGAACATTCATATATCCTGATTTTTTCCAATTTTTTCCATAATAAGCCTCCATTGCTGCTTTATAATGAGCAATAGCCACTCTTAATTCGTTTTTTTCTTCCTTTGATTTTTTATACACTTCAAACGAAAGATGATTGGCACGAGGATTTTGAACTTCTCGTTGAATTGTTTGTTGATTATACCAACGTCTGTTAGCATCTTCTCTATCTGTAACAGTCACTAATTCTAACACCATAGTTAATTTTGTTTATTTGTTTTTTTGTGGTAGCCGACGGAATCGAACCGCCAATGTTTCTAATGTAACTGATTTACAGTCAGCCTCCTTCACCGTTCAAAAAATCTAAGAAAAATTATGTATCTTAGTCTTTTCTTCTTGTTTCAACCAACCACTACTTTTTAGTACGTCGTTGCCGAGTCTGTCATCCATAGTTAGGTTGTCCACAAGCGTAAATTCGGACAAACGTTGCCCTATGTTATCATTATATATTCTAATTCCCTCTCTTTCAATATTAATTGCTGCGTTTAAGTCACGGTCAATAACGTTTTCACATTCCTCACAAATAAATTCTCTATCCTTTAATGTTAAATTGCCATTCTTCCATCCACATTGGCAACAAGTTTTTGACGATGGAAACCATCTGCCAACAAATATTAACTCTCTACCATACCACTTTGATTTATATTCCAATTGTCTCCTCATTTCATATAACCCAAGTTCCTGAATAGACTTAGCTAATTTATGGTTCTTCATCATTCCACTAACATATTTTTATCCCAATCATTTTTGAATTTGTTGTATTTGATATTTGTGATTGTTTCTAATTCATTTTTTAATATAATTTTAAGGTTATATCCAATTTCAATAAACAATCCGCATTTTTTCTTGGATTTATCAGAAAACATTCCTTTTATTTCAACCCATTGATTATCTTTTATTAAATAGAAATCGGGGGTATATCTTAATCCGTTTAATAATTTTATAGTCTTATATTCATATTCCCATTCAATTAAATTATTTGTTAAATATTGAGCATACATAACTTCAAAACCACTTCTCATTTTAATAAAAACACCATTTTTGTAAACTCCCCATTTTCTAGTTGAACACATTTTAGTGCTGTTATTTAAACCTATTCGACTACCAGTGATACTAACCATTTCTTTTTGATAACACCCACAACTTTTAACTTTACCAGATACTAAATCAGCGTAATAATTTCTTTTAATATTACCACAGTCACATTTTGTTATATAGTAATAACCCCCATTCTTATCATTCTGTTCAATATTTACAATGGTCAATCTATTAAATTTCTCACCAATCTTTGAATTTGCTGTTTTTGTATGTTTTTTATTTAAATTTCCAATACCAACTGAACATCCACACCCAATAATTTTACCGCTAGTTAAAACACTACCTCTAATTATTTTCTCATTACCACAATCACATTTACATAAATATTCTTTTCCGTGATTCCCTGTGTGATTTAATTTAACTACTGTCAATTTTCCAAATTTAATACCAGTCAAGTCTTTTCCTTTACTCCCGCCAATTTTATTACTCATATTGTTATATATTTTATCTATATATAAATATAACAATATTTAGTTTTTTCTAAAATAATAACTTGGTTTTTTAATTATTTTTGTTCATTGTTTTTAGATTTAAACTTAGGAAACCCTTTATGCCGTTTAAAGAAGTTTTTATATGCTTGTTCTAAGTTAATAATAGATTGTTTCAAAACTTTAGTATTATGTTCTTTTAACCAAATGTATTCAGTTCTTAGATTACTATGAAAGAAATGACCTAAATCTGATAGCGATGTATTTTGTTTATTTGAATCATAACGTTGTTTTTTGTATGATAAACATTGATTAAAGACAAACCGATAAGACCCAAAAAGTGAGTTTATCTTATGTTTTTGCTTATCATTTAGATATAATCTTATCTTTATTGCTTTTAACATTATTTCTTAACTTATTTTTCTTTTTTTTCTACGTTCAACACTACGCTTATCATAGAGATAACCATAAATACTATCAATTATTAACACCAAATCAGTTACCAAATCTTCTTGTTCACTTACATTATTTTTCTCAATATATATCATCTCAACCCCATATATATTAAACAAATTATATTGAAACTTTGTTAATCTATTTTTATCCTAATCTTACATCTTTCATATTTGTTTATTTATATTTTGAGCAATAAGTGGGACTCAAACTCATAGCCCCCGACTTGGAAGGACGGTGCGCTAACCAATTGCGCCATTATTGCTTATGTTCAAATTTTCTTTCTTCCAAATTTCTTTCATTTCTTCAAATGTTTTGTATTTATTTCGTTTTCTAAATGAAGAAGATTCAATAAAATCTGAATGATATTTCTCTAACAAATATAACACTTTTTTTTCAATTAATGAATAAACTTCATCTTTAAATTTAGTTGAAAATGTGGCATTTGGATAAGAGCCTATCATTTTCATCACATCTCTAACACCAAACTCATATCCGTCCATATTATTTTTTTAATTTTTCCACTTTAAAAAGAAGAGCGTTTAAACAAGCAACGTCCATTTCTATAAATTGCCCATATTCTTCACAATAACTTTCCATATCTTTGTCTAATTGATATAATTCCTTTTCGATTAATTCGATAACATCTAAAATAGCTTCATTATATATTTCAGATTCTCTTACAAAAGGAAACTCTAATTGAACACCCATGTTGTTATAAATATTTTTTTAAAATGTTTATCTTACGTCTTTTTAATGTGAATGAAGATTCATCATTTATCAAGTCATCTAATTCTTCTTCTGTACATTTCTCACAGAGCAGGTCTAATTCTTCATCGTTTATTCGATAGGTTAATTTCATAGAATTATCTATCAAATGAAGAAATCCTCCCTTACTAACAAGTTTTAGGAATTCCTCTCCAAAATTTCTTCTCTCTATTCTGCTCATTGTTTATTCTCCTTCTCAAACCAAAAGAAATATTTTTTATATTCATCGTGAAATAGTAAATAGACATAAACATCTTCCATCTCGTCATACCAAACATTTATAGCGTCCGCATCTCTTTTCATTGTAATATCAAATGATTTCATCAGGAGATTTCTTCCAAAATCATCTACACAGATTATCATTGAAAATTTACAAACATTACAGCTATCTAAAAAATAAAAATGGGTGTAATGCTCATTTGATTTGTAAATCACTCTATGTGTTCCGTTTAAAACGGTGTCAATAGAATATTCAACATCATTTAATATTTTCTCTCTTTTTTGACCAATTCTTGATTGAGAATAACAAATCCCACATATAAAACATAATAAAAACATCAAAACTTTCATAAATGAACAGCCATTTGGCTGTGTTTAATTTGTTAAATAATAAACGACAGGAAGTTCCCCTTCTAAATACACCCTACAAATAACATCATTATCAATTATCCATAAATTTTCAGAAGGATAAGGCTTTTTATAAGAAGATTTCAATTTATTGAAAAATACCTTGAAAGATTCTTTGTCTTTAAAAATGAAAGAAACACAATCGCATCTATCAGAAGTGTTTATGAAATAAATCGTGATGACATCTTCTGTTTCTGTTCTACAAAAAAAGACACTATCTTCATTTTTTGAAAATTTCATAGTAGAATTTTCTTTTACAATATCTTTTCTATATTTTCCTAAATATTTAGGCTGTCCCCATCCAATTATTGAACATAATAGAAAAGAAATGAGGAATAGGTATTTTTTCATATCCAATTTTTTTCATTTAAAAATAACATAGACTCTTCAATTATCATTTTTCCAACTAAAATGCTGTATTTTTTATATTTTGATATTCCAAATGATTCTGAATATCTATCAGATATTTCCTTATGGGAAAACATTTTATTTAAAACATCATTCTTGACCGAAGAGGCTAAGGGCTTCTTCAATTTCTCTCGTATCTTTTTTTGCATATCTTGTGAAAGAGAGTTCATTGAAATAAGATGGTTTTAATTTTTTTACTTCTGAAATAGCATCCATTAATAAATATGGTTTAAATTCAGGATGTCCATCAATTCCAACGTCCATAGACCTACCATTTATAAATCTATCTTCTCCCACAGACCTTAAACTTCCATGAAAATGGAGTCCATTCCTCCCACCTCTTCCTTTCCAATGTAACATAGGACAATGTGTACATGAAATTAAATATCCTCTGTAAGAAAAACTTAATTCATATTCTACATAGGTGAACATCACTTCTCTCACTATTCTTGGTTGGTCAAATTCTCCCATCACCAAATAAACATCTTTACAATTCAGTCTATCAAAGAATTCATGTGCATAAAACGCTCCTCCAAATGAAAAGTTACCTATGGATATAAGCGTATCTTCTTTTTTTACAACAGAATTAATTGAATTTACTAAAGCGGTGTCATGTTCATCTAAAGAATTATATTTTCTAAGGAAGGAACTTGGATGCCACTCACTTGTTGCTTCTACAATATTTCTTCTATGATAACACCAATCACCGCTTATGTAAATGTTTTTATGAGAAAGGTTAATCATTTACAAATTTAAGAACTTTTTGTAAATATTTCTTATCTTCTGCATATTTTTTTTGAATATATGCTAAATACTCTTTTTCAGTGAACTTTTCAATGTTCTTGTATTGCTGATAATAAGAATAATCTAAAACACTATCTTTCCAATGTCTGTATTTAGCATATCCTGTTTTTGTAAAATTTAAAGCAGTGGTGGGTCTTTTTCTTGGAACTTTCATTCCAAATAAATTATTATTTTCCCTGAACACCTTGCTTTTAAAACCATTTGTTTCGTGAAATGCTTGTGCATATACGATTTTTTGATTTGTTATTCCCAATTCTTTAATAAACTTTTTCAAATTTTCTTTAGAAAAAGATTCATCATTTATCACTTTAAGAGTGGTTTCAATTCTCTTGAAAATGAAAGATGAATCTTTTTGAGCTAAGGAAGGTGTTGAAAAAAGTAATAGAATTGCTATTATTTTTCCATTCATAATTTGTTATTTATGAGCTTTTCGTGTTTCATATACTTCCCAAATAGCAGAACGCTCTTCTTTGTTGAATGGGGAAGACTCTAAAGCTCGTTTTAACGCCAATTTTCTACCAACTTCTTTCTCAAAATTATCTCGTTTAGAACAGCGAGAAATTCCTGTTATCACCACATCTGTATCCATATTCTTAATAAAGGCAATGGTTTCCTGTTGTGATTTGTCAGCAGGGCGATTGTATCCGAATCCAATTCGGTAGGTTTGATTGTTTAAATTTACAGACTTCATTGTTATGTTTGGTTTAAATTGTTTTACAATCCAAAGAGCAGTGCTGTTATTTCAATGATAAGAGCATACCCTATTATTTTCTCAAAAATGTAATTCTTGTCATTTAAGAATAACACCAATTTTCTATATTAGTTTCCATTTTAGTTCTCATTTTTACATAACTATCTATTAAAACTTGTAAAAATTATATTTTATTGATATTTTACAAATTAAAATTAGAATAATTATATTTTCACAAACTTTTTATAAGCATCATCGTAATTTTTTCTTCGCTTAGGTCTGTCTCCCCAAAGGTCAGAAAAACTTTCATCATCTTGATAAACTAAACATTCTTTTGATATATAAAACATTCTATCCATTGGAAAATTTACATAGAAATAATCTATTGTTGTAAAATCTTTCGGATTGTAGCTTAATAATTTATCAAAAAATACATTGTTTACCAAATAAGCATGTGCGCCATAAACTCCTCCTGTACATTCGTAAATGTTTTCTGTCACTTTTATACAATCGTTGTTTGGCTCTCCTCCTAAATACAATATGTCCCAATTTTGATTAGGAAGTTCCGATAATAGATTTTTAAACTTCTTTTCAAATCCTTCCATGAAAATACAATCATCTTCAAATATCAGAATATTGCTTAAATTTTGCTTCTGAGCCTCTGAAATTATATTGTAATGTGAATATGCTCCTGCCACTTTAAAGTGCTGTCTTGGGTCTTTATTTTTCGTTATACCAAGCGTTTTAATGTCTTCTTCTGATAATACAGTGGCACTTATTCTTTCTATTGGAAATTGAAAATTGGATGTTTGTTTTTCAAAAGAAATTCTTCTATCGGTTCTTGTATCAACATTAATGTAAACAGCTTTTTCAATGTTAAATTTAATGTTTTTATTATGAACCCACACAGAATGTCCTTCTTTATAAAAATCATCTTCAAATCTTTCGTTTACAGCCCTCACTACTCCTTCCCAACAGGGGTCGTAATCATGTCCAGCCATCATCCCCCCATTTTTAAGTTTGGGATACCACAGTTCTATGTCTTTTTTTACATATTCGTAGGTGTGGTTGGCATCAATATAAATGAAATCAAAATAGTTATTTTCAAATAATGATGCTCCACTATGAGAATCTATTTTGAAATAAGTAAATAAATGAGAAATTTGAGAAGTGTTTCGTATGAATTGAACAAAATCTTCTTCATTCTCCCATAAATCTATGGAATATATGTTTAATTTTTTATTTTGCTTTAAACTCTCAATAACCAAAAAGCTAATAGACTTCCCTCTATAAGTTCCTATTTCAATAACATTAGCCCCATCAGGAAGATTGGAAACAGTTTGTTTATAAAATTCTTCATAATCAAACCATCCTTCAAGTTTTTGGTAAAAATGATTCATTTAGTCTAATAGCATTTCTTTTTTAGTTGACGTTTTTTCTTCCCAAAGTTTATTAGCCAATGATAGAACAGTTGATTTATCTCTATCAGAAAGCGTGTCATATCGACTGAATCCTTTGTAAAAGTTGTCAGGGGTTGATTTGAGAAACTTAACAGCTTCTTCAAATTCATTGTAATTAAATCTAATTATCATATTCTTTTAAGCGATTTTGTTAAAAACTTGATGTAAGCTATCATTATTTTTATAAATGACTTTTTAATGAATAAGAATGTTTTTTTCTTCACTTCTTTGCTATGAGAAGGCTTATGTTCTTCATATAAGAGAAGTTTTTGTTTATACCTATCAATCTTTCCTTTATTACGTTTGTACATTTGGAAAAATTCATCTTTGTTATTATTCCCATCCCTAAATTTCCAAATAGAATCTGATAGGGTGGCAATCCACTCTTTTTTATTATCATATTCCTTTACATCGGACATTTTCTTATGATTTTTGTAAAAATTAAGTTCCACAGAATCATAAGTGGGTTTTCTTTGAATAACAAGATTATAGGGTTCGTTATAGAGATTTATTTCTCTTTCCACTACATCCCCTAAAATCAAATTGTTTGCTTCTAATTGCTCAGTCATAATCTTTATTGTTTAATGAAATGCAAAACTAACGGAATAAAATTTAAAATCAAAGATTAATTCCTAATTTTTCCATATTTCTTATAAGGTCTTCGCTTATTTCCATCACTTTAGCCTCAGAAAGTGCAGATTCTTTATTTAAAGACACAATATCTTTCAATTTTCTTTCCTCTAATAACTTTTCCTGCATATGATTGTACACATCTGACACTGTTAAAAAGTAACAATTATAACATTTAACACCTAAATTATGTATATCAATGTTATTATGATTGTCATCTTTATAATACAATAAAAGAGGAACTTTTAAATCAGATGGTCTTCTATCTCCAAATCCACATTCATCACATTTTTCAATCAAAAATCCATGCCTAAATAAGAAATGTTTAAAATCATCATGTCCTAAATATTTATGTAACTTTCCTTCTTTGAAAAGTTCTATATGCTTATCTTCAACTTCATTGTATTTTAAACTTTTTAGTTTTAGGTTTTTCTTAACATAAACATTATTTGTTTTAAAAATAGAAAAATACTCAAACCATGTTTTACTACTGTTTGGTTTTTTAAATTCTTTTAAAATGTTTTTACATAAATTGGAAGTGATGTCTAATTTAAGAGCCACTTCTTCTATTGTAAGAGAATTAGAACAAACAAAGTTTATATCTTCTTCTGTAAAAACATTTTGATTATCTTTTTTTGACAGTTTCGTGTATGTCCGCATTGTTTTTTATGAAAAACCATAATGTTTGTACATTTTCTAAATATACATCATTGTTGTTAACATCTTTAAGTGGAATTAAGTTTCCATTTTCGTCAATTCGACCAAAACAATAGAAATAAATTAAATCTTTCACTGTTTTATCAAATGAGAATTCTAATAAACTATCAACTAACTCATAAAATCTTTCTTCAATAGTGGAAAGGTCTATTCCAAAATCCCTATAAATTAAAGCAGTTCTGTTATCAACGATTTCTAATGTAGAAATTATTTTTTCAAATAACAACCTTTTTCTGTCTTCCTCTGTTATTTTCTTTCTACTTAATGATAGCTTAGACTTTGTTATCTTCTCTAAGCTGTTTTTTATATTTTCTATATTGTCGTCTGGGGATTTCATTAATTTTTCGTTTAACGTCTAATAAATTTTGGCATTTTTCAAAATCTTCAATATTTTCATAATAGGATATGGCA
This sequence comes from uncultured Candidatus Saccharibacteria bacterium, assembly GCA_964450735.1. GTDB lineage: Bacteria > Patescibacteriota > Minisyncoccia > Phycocordibacterales > UBA9973 > DALYCO01. Next base: position 15,951 of record CAYVDC010000001.1, read on the forward strand.
CTATTTAATGCGTTTCCCCATTGTTCTCTGTCAATTTTAACACAATATCCCGAATGATTAATGTGAAAAAGATTGGCATAGTCTTTTTTAATAGAATTCTTTATTGAAGCATATACATTTTCATATATAGCTTTTAAAAACCAATCAGTTTTCTCTAAATTGGAAAGCATTTCCTCACTTGGAAACTGAATAAATAAATCAGGTATTTTCGGGGTGGTTGGCAAAGCTATCTTTGATTAGTTTTTCAAAATATACAAGTCTAATTAAATATCCCACAGTGTTTTCATAAGCAACGTCCCCATCAATATCCACTGATAGTCCCACCTTTCCTAAATTTTGATTTAATTGTAATTGAAGTTGGGTGGAAAGTTCTTCTGAAATAGGTTGTCCGTTCAATGGACTTAATTGGATACGAATTCCCTGCTTTGTGGGGTCTTCATTGGCATCAATTTTAAGTCTATACGGCACTCCATTATAAACTATCTTGCTCAGGCTCTCCTTTAGGATTGATTTCAGGTTCATTTTTTGATTTTTTAAACTTTTCAATAGTGGTGAAACCAAGACCAATCAATACAATTGACAAAAGACCATCAAATATAAATACACTTATTTGATAATTAGTCAATAAGTCTATAATAGAAATAACATCTATAACTAATAGAGTGGTGAGGGCGGCAAATCGCTTTGAAGAAATAGCACCTTTTGAACTAAATAGACTTATTAAAAATGATTTCACGACACTGTTTTCTTATAAATAGTGTCATTTATTCTTTTTAACAGTGTTAGACTTAACTAAATCAATTAATTCTTGTAAACAATAGTAAACATTAGAAAGTCCTGCTTTATCATCTAAAAGAACATTGTAATAAATCTTTCTTGGTTCTTTTTCATATTTCATCTTTTCAAAATATTCTAAAGCAATGGGAGAATTTTCATTTATTTTATCAAATGGAAGAGAGTGTTCTTTCCAAAACGATTTAACATGATTTTCATCTCTATTTGCCGTAAAAATAATAATATAAGCATCTAAATATGTTTTACAATCTCGAACCAACCTCCTCACCATTTCATGTTCCCCGTCAGAGTGCCATTTTTCGATAGTGTCGTCGTGGTCAACTGCTATGATGTAATGTGGATATTTTTTATATTCATCCACCATCCTATCCATCACCTTTTGAGGACGCATAAAATAGTCCAATTTACGTTGCTCCTTTATATGTTTTAAATTAACTATTTCAAACGGTTTTATTATCATATTTTGATATAGTTTTTACAATCCAATCAGAATATCCATCGGGGTTATATGGTTCTAAACCTGCTTCCACCATTTCAAAAGTGTTAAATCCTTCTTTATAAGCATTTTTTAGTAAGATGTATAATGCCTGATAGCTTATATTAAATGATGTACTTTTTTCTTCTTCTCTTATATTAGTCCCATTCATGTAAATATAAATTTCTATTTTCCACCCCACAATGTAATGCTTTTTCAATATCACAATGATATATGATGGTTTCTTTTTCAGGACTCACCATGCAAGTTATACCCATTAAAGCATTATAAAATTTATCCATATTAAGTCCTTCAAATTTAGAAATAATTTCATCTATTTCAGACCTAACAAATCCTTGTGGATATTTTGTTTTGAAATTATAAACTTCTTCGCGGATATTCATTATATTTCTCTTAAAAATAATGTAAGAGCCTCATTCAAATCAGGACTATCAACTTCGATTTCTCCATCGCCAACCAAATAATTTCCTGCATAGTAGAATATAGAGATTTCTTCTCCTAATTCTTTTACAATTTTTTCAATAAGTTGTTCTGTTGTCATTTTATTTTAATTTTTAAAAAGAAAATTCCCCAAGTCTCAAATTTTCCATGCGCATTTCAGAGCCTGTTTACTCATTGAAGCGCATGATAGTTTCCACTTGGGCTTTCGATTGGGGAATTTATTCCGCAATAATTATATACTTTAAACCATTTTCCATTTCAATAAGTTCACCACTATTCATTATTTTGTCAAAAATGTCAGGTTCTAATATCGAATAAAACCATTCTATTGTATTTTGAATTATAATCTGTTTCCCTGTTTTAGTCTCCATTTTCTGCCATCACCATAAAAGAATTGTTTAAATCTATTCCACTGACAAATATATTTTTCCAATCTCTATCTACTAAATAATCTCTTAGAATTGTTGGGGATAGATGATGAATATGTTTCCTATTATTCCAACATCTCCAATAAATTTGTGAATAATCAGGAAGATAGAGAAATAATACACCATTGTTTACTAATTTAGTTTTCCAATAATCCAACACTTCCACCCAATCATCAATGTGTTCAATACAATGACTACTAAAAATATAATCAAATTGTCCTGATGGGAGATTTAGGGCATGTAATAAATGATTTTCTTCATCATATTCATTAAATTCTAAATCAATTGGGATGGAAAAAGGAAAAGCCCAATGTCTATATTTACATCCAACATCAACTCCCCTTCCTTTACAAACATTTAATGCAAATGGAATTGCAAATCGAGCCGCATTTCCTTCTGTTTGAAATTTCGGATATGAAGCTCCTTTATATTCTATAACATCAATAGGCATTTCTATAAATTCAAATAAAAGTTGTTTTGTGATTCTTGCTTTTCAATAGTTTTTATGTGATGAAAGAACATTGTTGGTGGAAGATAGGAATATGTTTTATAATTTGTCAATTTTTCATGCACTTTATTCATCCATTTTATCCCTTTTCCATTTTTAAATATTCTCCATTGATAATCTTCTCCATTAATGTTCCCAAATCCATCCATTTTCCATCCCCATTTTTTCAAATGTTCTTGTGTTATTCCTAACACTTTGTTCTTTCTTGGAATTGCAAATATATCAATAACATCGTTCACAATCAATACATTTTTGATATATTTTAAAAACAATTCACATGGAATTTCATCAGCATCTATTTGCACTATATATTCTCCTATTGGTGAATAGTTAAATAGTTGATTTTTGAAATTAGCAAAATGATTATTCAATGGATACCCATAACTTCTAATAGGTGCTACTTCTTTAAACGAATTTATAACACTTTTTACTCCTTCTGTCACTTTAGAAGTGTCATATTGGATGATGATTTCATCTTCTATTAATGTCGGAACAAGTGTTGTTAGAAGATTTTTCAATTCATCTTCTTCATCACAAGCTGTAATAAAATATGTTAGTTTCATAGTTTATCCAATGAAAGTCCAATAGCAGAACAGGCTTCTTCAAAGAAATGATAGGGAAATAAAACAGATTTTTCAAAATTAGCCCTTCCATCTTCCTTTGGAGCTATTCTCCATTTACAATCATCTTTATTGCTTCCATCTAAGAACATAATAATATGTTTATTATCAAAAAAGAATGGAGACCAAAAGTTTCCTTCTTCATCTAAAATAGAAACATCTTTAAATAGTTCGGGAACTGCTTCTGAATCCATGTATTTTTCTGACAATAGTTTTCCATCAATTATTTTATTCATTGATTTAACACATGTCAATCCACATGATTTACATATAGAACTATTTAATTCGTTAATAGTGGTGACTTCTTCCCCATTTCCACATGGACATTTTTCAACGGAAAGTGTATATTCGTTTTCTAATTCAAATTCTTTATCTTTCATGGCATATTATAATCAAAATTGATAAAATCGGGAAGGACAATTTCTCTTTCGATTGGAATAAATTCATCTATAATTTTTTCTAATTCATTTTTCATTTTTGAAAGAGAAAATTTATTAGAATGTATTTGTTGAAGTTTAGCTCCTTTCAAATGTCCTTTATAGTCATCGAAAACTTCTTTCATCACTCTCGCCGCATCTTGATAATCAATAGTGAACCATGAAGATTCAGGAATTAACATATCTTTTACAACAGCACTTCCGTCAATCTTGTCAATTACTCCTCCGATTAAATTAACATATCTCTTATCCAAATAATCAAGATGTCCACTCCAATTTGAAACTACTATTGGCTTTCCTGCGGATGCCGTAAATTCTAAAATAGGTTTTCCAAACCCTTCTCCCTTAGTAAATGAAACAAAACTCTTCACTTTTCTATGATTGTAGAGTTCATTCATTTCTTCGTCTGATAATTCTCCATGAATCAAATAGATGTTAGGGAGTATTGATGCTGATACAGAGTTTCTGATAGAATTTATTTTATTTAAAATATCATCTCTATCTAAAATTGACGTTGTTGCACCGCTTGTTTTCAATATTAATGCAGGACGATTAGTTGTTTTGTTTTTAAAAGTTTCCAAAAACACTTTAACTAACATTCCAACGTCTTTTCTATCATGTCCAATGTTTCCTTGAAGCCATGTTCCCACAAATAAAAAACAAAAATCTTCACTAATTTCTCTCATTGTCTCAGAGAGGTCTTGTGATTTATATTCTTTTATTGAATTTAATGGTTTGAAAATTTCTTCATTAAACCCTTCAAATAACACTTTTATCGGTTTAACCACTTCAATTGGTGTCACAGACCCATCAGCTTCATTTCTTAATTCATATTTGGTGTCTAAAAATATCTTTTTAGTAAATTCAGAAGGAACTATAACCAAATCGGCTTTATTACATCCTTCAATCCAAGCAGATGGAGCTACTGTTGTTTCAATACCGGAAGTGAATAAAATGTTATATTCTCCCACAGGATTAAACTCATTTGGGATACCAACATGAATATAAACATCAGGTTTTTTAGAAAGAACATTTTCTCTTACATACTTTTTTACAACATCATCATCGGGGAGATAACCAAATTTAGTGTTCCCCCATTTTAAACTAATTAAATGTATATCCCAATCTTCATGTTTTAAATCTATGATGGATTTACAAATGTCATATGATTTCTTTCCATATCCTGAAAGTGTATCAAAACATGAAGTGATTACAGCATATTTTTTCACAATGAAATAGGGTGTTTTTGGTAATGTTTGTTTTGTAATTTCTTCACTTTTATAACATCGAATCTACTTCTTCTCTTAACAGATTGAATGGTGGCTTCTATTCCGTCAATAATACCATTAGCCATGTCCGTAGATTTCATTTTAGCCTCTTGTGAAATAGCCCAAGCTCTCCCCGCCAATCCACATTCTCTTCTTTCCTCTGATGGGAGTTGATATGTATTATATAGCTCATTAGCCACTTCTTGTGGGTCAACTCTATCATCAAAGATATAGGGAGTGGGTGGACTTCCTAATAGAGAAATGTTAGAAGGGAATATTGGGATAGCCCATTTTCCACATTTTTTATATTTTCCTCTATGATTGGTTTGAAATGTTTCATTAAAATCAATCCAATTTCCTTTTTCATCTTCAAATCTCATTTGGTCTTGAATACCTCCTGTTACATTTCCCAAAATCATTCTACCTGCCATCATAGATTCTGTCATCGACAGCCCCCATCCCTCATTAGAAGATATTAACATTGTCACATCAGCACAATTATATAGGAAATTCATCATGTCAATTCCATATTTTCCATCTGTAAAGAATACGTTGTATTTTTTTTCATCTCCAAACAACATATCTTTTACGGCAAACAAATCTGTTCCATTTACATCTATGGGGTCTGTGTGTAAAACAAGTCCCACTTTTTCAATTTCCTTATCAGAGAGTTTGTCACAAAATAATTTGAATGAAAGGAGAACGTCAGCAGGAGATTTTCGTCTAATATTACGGGAATTCCATAAAGCAACAAAATCTAATTTCTTTCCACCAAATAAATTGTTTTTAAATTCTAAATATTCTTTAGTTTCAATCACAAGTGGATAAAACGCTTTATGATTGATTCCATGTGGAACAAATGAAGTGTATTTCTCACTTGCTTTATCTCCAAGAACTAATTTATTAATGTTATAGGTTTGTTTTGAAATAGCAATAAGTCCGTCACATGATTCATAATAAGGCTTATTGTACATAGGAAGTGGCAGGTCATCCCAAATGTTATAATAAACAATGGGAATTTGAGTTCTAATATCTCTTTCTACATTAAAAAGCCATCCATAATAACGTGGGTCTGTTATTATCATTAAAGCATCAGGTTTTTCTGTTTTTATGAGAAATTTAACTAAATCTTCATCTCCATACCCATCAACACATATAGTATGAACCCAACTATCTTTTAAATTAGCCACTTCATTCACACTTGTTGACATATCAAATCTAACACCTTTATCGGGATGATTTTGCAGTCCACCAATACATATCCAATTATAAACATGAGCAGAGTTCACTATAATTTCTCTTGAAATAGTAGCCACTCCACTATGAGTTCTAATATCATCACTAATGAGAAGAATTTTTCTTCTATTATCCCTTTCAATATATTTGTGCATAAATTTTAATATTGACTTCCTGATATTTTTAAATCCAAATGAGCCTCTATTTTTTTTCTAAATTCTTCATCGGTGATGTAAAGGTGCATGGCTCTATTTAACAGTTTTTGTTGACTGAAATCGCGCATAATAGCTAAATATTTAAAACTCTTATGCAGTTCTGTTAAAATATCAGTGGAAGTGAGTTTATTATTCTTATCCATATATCTATATTTTCATATACATATATAGAATATACACAAAAAAATATATTATTTGTAAAAATAATATATTTTTCCGTCAATTTTACTCAAACAGCCATAAAATTCTTTCATTTCAATATAACATATTCCCATAGAAAAAATCAAATAGTCTTTTTTATCAAATGAAGAATTACTGATTATGTTCAATGTAATTAAGTTCTATAAATTTCTTTTGAATTACACCATTTTGATTTAATTCATTTTCTGTCCAAAAATAATCATTTATTGTTAAATATTCGACAGCTTGTATGAATTTATTTGAAAAATCTTTTATATCACCAACAATATTTGTTGAAAATCTTTCAAATATAGAAACAAACGACAGTCCTTCTATTTCTGATTTTTTCTCTCGTGTTATATTGGTGGGAATTCTTGTTAGAAACTTAGCAAAGAAATTACAATCATCTACTAAGTATCCATTATTTCTCCTTTCAGGATGTTTTTTATAAAATTCCAATGCTTGTGAAATGAATTCCTTTTCTGTCATTGGTTATTTCCAAAATTGTTCAAAATAATCACTTGGGTTCAAATTTCTCTTTTTGAGAATCAAATATTTATCTTCTTTCGTTAAAGAAAGTTCAGCAAATACATTTTTCTTTTCTAAAACGGCTGTTATAACACGTTCTGATAGTTCATCTACGACAGGAGTTTCCACAATTTCGGGGGTTTTATTAATTCCAATTTCGGCTTCAAAAGATGATTTATAACATTTAATGGTGAGAATTATCCCATCATCTGTTATTTTTCCCTTTGTTATTTCTATTTTTTCAACACTTGCATCTTGCAATATGGTTGAAATTTGATTAAATAGTTCTGTATTGTTCATTTTATTACAACTTCTCCTTCTAAAAATCCATAATTAGAATGTTCTCTGAAATATTTAACATGCGTTAAAGTGTCTTCTGTCAACACCCACATGCTCGCATCTTTCCAAGTGATGTTTAAGAATTTTTCATTCTTATTCAAAACTATTTCTGTTTTTCCACCAAATAATTTTGTACGTTTATTATCCGTACAACTAAATAAAAAAATTAAAAGGAGTATTAAAAATAATTTATTCATTTATTTTATGTTTTTTAATTTTTCTCCAAAAATTCCTCTCATTACAATTACATCGTCTCTTAAAACAATACAATGTAGTCCCAATTCATCATCTACACTGTCATTGCAAATGACACTCTGAACATTAATTCCCTTGTGGACAATGGATGGAATTGGAATTATATGTTTTCCTTTAAAAATGTCCAATTGCGAAAGTTCCTTTTCATACAATTTCAATAAACTATATGAAATCAGCATGTTTTCTCCACCATTTTTAATGATGAATCGTTTTAATTGCTCAATCATGCGCAAAATTAAATAGAATATTTGAATATTCCAAATTTTATTTAAGAAATTTCTGTTGTTTCGTCGTCTTTAACAACATTTGTTTTCTTAATAGGAGCTTGTTTTCCTTTATTAAACTTATTTCTCTTCTTTGAAGGAGTAAAGAACATTGACATATCCGAAGTAACACTTCCCATTCTACTGTCTGGTGGGTTATATCCCGGACGCACCACTCTTTTCTTACGTTTAACAATACGAATATTTTTCATCATATCCGTTCTATATAATCTCCATTCAGGAACTCTTCTTCTTTTACTCCATCCACCTACATGCCATCCCGCCACCACTTCATTTCCCGTTTCAATATGATGACCTAATGTGAATGGTTCTATGAATCTTTTATGGTATTTGTCATCGGGAGTTCCATCAATATTTTTATAAAAGAATTCAATAGCATCGCCATTTTCAATGGCTTGTTTTATTTTATCTCCATTAATGGATTCTGTAAGAAATTTGACTAAGGAAAGTTCCAATTTTTATTATAAATATTCTAAACAAGAACGATTCTCCAAAAATCACTTGCTAAGTCTTTGTTTAATATAAATTCATATGGAAAATATCCATATCCTCCATCTCCCCATGATGTTCCCCAAGAATTTCTAAACTTAAATAGCTTTGTTTCATCATCATATCCCACTAAAGCTAAAGCATGTCCTCCTAAAAATTGCTCTGTTGGGTGGGGAATTGGAACTATTCCTGTCTTACTAACAACTTCTGATTCAAAACTCTCATACACCGAAACACCAATGGCTATACAATATTTTTGAGCTAAACATGACTTAATAGAAATAATGTCTTGATTAACGGATTCATATTGTTTGACAGGATGTTGTTTAGCCTCTGTAATACATTTCCTACTTGGTGCTTTTGTAAATTTGTCAATGTTATAAGGGAGAAGTTCTTCTGAACAATATCCATTCTTTCCAACACCTTTTATCACATCTCTAATAGTTGCGCCACTATCTTCTTTGATAGTTCCTTCTATTTTTCTAGCTTGGTAATATATCCAAAGTCTTGATGGGTGAAATTCTGTCAAACTTTCTATTTTACGTCTAACAGCAATTAAAGCGGCTGTTGCATGACTTGTGCATGACCCCAATGCTAATTGGTCGTATATAGGAGGACAGAATTCAGTTAAATCAACTTTCTTTGGAAGGTCTTCTACATGAATTTGTGGAGAAAATTTGAAATCTCTTTCGTCTTTCTCTTGAAATTTATAGTTGTATATTCTTTTCATTTACCAAACTTTAATATAAATATTTAGTCTGGCTTCTCTTGTTTGATGATATTTTTCATCAATTACTTAATGGAATTTTAATGAATGGATGGTGTTGATAATTAATTAGTTCAAAATCTGATATGTCATATTCAGAAATATCATCTACCTTCCTATTTTTCACTTTCAATATCGGAAGTTGATATAAAGGTTTGGTAAATTGAGTTTCAACATATGGAATTTGATTCTCATATACATGAACATCTCCCCCATCAAATATTAATTCATCAGGAATCATGTTCACTTCTTTAGCAATGATTTCTAATAAAAGAGCGTACACCATCATATTAGTTGGAAGTCCAAGAGGAAGGTCTGTACTTCTCATATTAAACTTTAAAGAAAGAGCTTTAGTTGGAATATTAGCCCAATTCAATTCTTGCTCAATTTGTTCGTTTGAAACTCCCTCGTAATTTTGCCCTACATTGAACGATATTCCTCCCGATGATACAATCCTATGGAAATAATTAAATCGTTCGTTAAAAGTCAAATTTCGTGCGTTAAATTGGAAGTTTGTATGACATGGATTTAACACCATTTCATTTAACCGAGAAACATCCCAATTATCCACTAAAATTCGCCTACTATTTGGATTGTTTTTTAATTCCTTAATAGCGTTAGCTATTTGGTCGATTTTGCCTTCCTCTGATGAAAAATTTCTCCATTGATAGGGATACAGTGGGCCGACATCTCCAAACTTTTTACAAAAAACATCGTCTGTTAAAACACGTTGTTCAAATTCTAAAAAAGTAAAACCCCTAACTTTATTTTCTTGAACATCTTCTATCAAATAATCATAATCAGGCTCTTCAAGTGTGTTTGTAAAATTCAAATAACTTTGATAACAATCCCCAGTCCATATGTGACAATTGTTTTCTAAAAGAAATTTAATAGAGGTGTTTCCTTTTAAGAACCAAAGAAGTTCAACAACAGCATTATTAAAATTTATTTTTCTACTTGTTAGAATTGGGAATCCGTCTGACATTTTATGTCTTATTGTTCTTCCAAAAACACTTAATGTTTTCCCATTTCTCCCTTCTTTTTCATATCCATTATCTAAAACATCTTGTAAGATGCTTAAATATTGTTCTTCATAACTTTTATTCATAAAATTTTTCTTTATTGGTTTTAAAATGAATAAGATTCTTCTGTTGCAGGAATATATCGTCCTTCCACCTCTTTTATCAATCCAAACTTTCCATCTTTCACCCCATAAATCATTTTTTTAATTTTTGGTTGAAGAGGAAAAGAATAAAAAATGGTTGAATTTCCTTTATAAACTAATTCAATACAGGTGTCTTTTACAATTGTATCAATTAATTCCCATTTTATGAAATTATCTGTTGCTATTGTCACACTATTTCCACCATTTATTTTTAAAGAATTAGCATCAGATGTAAGATATGAAATCCCAGAGATTGTTCCACATCCTGTGAGCTGAATAGTTCCTGTTTTTACTTCTTCTTTCTTTTCTTCTAATGGAATTGCCCATTTTTTAGCAAACCTTTCATCAGTGTCAATTTTCACTATAAAATTTTGAAATGTCAAAGAAAGAGCCGAAGATAACATTCTCTCAAAGTCAGCATCTCCATCATAACGATTCAAATATTTTGAATAAGAAGCCTTGTAATCAATTTTTGTTGTTTTGTTTTTCATTGTTTATTGTAATTTAACTTTTTGTAAAAATTTAGATAGGAAGTCACATCTTTCATATTGTTCTGTTTCTTCATAGAACTTTATCATTTTTTCTATTCTTGAAAATGAAGAACTATCAATTTTCTTTAGGTTTTTTAAATTAAAGAGGATGATGTAATATAAATTATATTCTTCTTCCAATGACACTTTTCTATTTTCAATAGGTTTTTCTGCATAAGGAAATTGCAATTTCATTATTTTATCCGATTATATTAATAATCAAAATCTTTATTTTTGTTTAATGTTAGGAGTTTTATGATAGGAATTAAAAAATCCATCAATAATACTTGAATATTGATTTGGATATTCCACTTCAAACATTCCATCCAAAGGATTGACATCTGTGATGTTAAAACTGAATATTTTATTAGCTTGTTCAAATTTCCTTTTGATTTTATTGAAAATTTGTAATATTCGTGCTTTCTCTTCTAATTTGAATGATTTTTTCATCTGAATTTAATATAAATATCCATATTTCACTGAATTAAAACAGGATAGGGTAGTTCCTCCCCCATATGAAATTGAAGATTGTAAGTCTTCTTTCATTTCTTCATATTTTTCTAAATAAGTCATGGGTGTATATTCGATTTCAATTCTTTTTCCTTCAATATTTCTATTATGTCCTTTGGTATATTCAGACGCAGAGCCATAATATATTTTTCTCATTCCTGTAACGGTGTTAATAGTTTCTGATGGGCTATCACTTAAAGAGGCAAACATTCCTCCCACCATCACCATTGTTGCTCCTGCCACTAATGCTTTAGGAATGTCTCCATTTTCTCTAATTCCTCCATCTGCTATAATGGGGAGAGTGCTTTGTTTTGAACATTCCAATACAGCATCAAATTGTGGAAATCCAAATCCTGTTTTGTTATATGTAATGCAACTTTTTCCCATTGCTATTCCCACTTTAATAGCATTCACTCCACACTCAGTTAAATACTCAACTCCTTCCTTAGTTGCTACATTTCCTGCTATAATAAATGCGTTATTAAATACATTTTTAATGTTATTTATTGTATTTTTAATTAACAATGAATGTCCATGTGCAATGTCAATAGTGATACAATCTACATCATTTCCATTTTCTTTTATTCTCTTTAACATTTCAATATCTTCATCTTTTACTCCTATTGAAAGAGAAATATATTTGTTTTCATTTCTGAGAGAATAATCTTTCACCCAATTAATTATTTCCTCCTGAGAATAGAATCTATGAAGAATGTAAAAATAATTATTTTCAATAAGTTGTTCAGCTATATTAAAATCTATTACACATTTCATATTTGAAGGAATAATAGGGAGACCCCAACAGCGATTGGCAAAATAAACACTTGTTTCCGCTTCGCTTCTGGTGGTTAATGTTGAACATTTAGGAATTAAATAGATTCTGTTATAACTCATTAGTTTTTTTGTTAGTTTTTCTTGTTTTTTTGAGTTCAGATAGTTTTTTAGCTTGTGCTTTTCTCCAATTTCTTACAGACATTAATGACTTATCCACTTTTTTATAAACATAATCAGCTATTCTTCTTCCTTTTTCATTTAAAACATATCTCTCTTTGTAAGCTGAATAGAATATACATTCAAGTAAATCATTGTCTGTTAAGAATTTAAAGAATCCTTCGTCTAAATAATTTTTAGTAGCTTGTCTTGAATTCTGAGTGATACAATAGTAATAATTTTTGTCTAATTTTAATTTTGTTATTGGAACTTCTTTCCAAATAGAGTTTAAAGATTGAAATTGTAGTTTAGATTTTGTATATGTTTTCTTTAAACTGTCTTTGTTTAAAATTCTATTGTTACATAACAATTTTTCTGAATAAATTAGTTCCTCTTCTTTTAAAGTTTTTAAAATATTTACTAATTTCTCATAACTTTCAGTCTGAGCAGCTACACTTTTGACAAAAAAACTAATTTTATTAGCTCTATGTTTAAAAACAATATCAGTCCATTCTGTTGGACTTATTTCTGTTGAAATATATGTTGGAACAAAATTATTAAATTCTTTTCTCACGTGTGTGCGCGCATACGTGCGCGATATTAATTTAATATATTATTAAAAATAATATATTAGTTTTTATTTAAAAGTTAAATTATTTTATTTTAATTTATTTTTAATAAATTATATTTTCTTATTTTTATTTTAAAATGTTTTAAATGTTAAAAATATAATTTTAAATGTTTTATTTTAAATTTAAAATAATTATTTAGAAAATTTATATTAAAAATTTTCTATTATATATATTCTAATTAATTCTAATAATGATAAAACTACTAACGCGCCTGCGCGTGATGCGCCTACGTGCGCACGTATATGCGCGAGGATAAAATATTTAAAATAGAAAACAAGAATTTTAACATTTTTTAACATATCTATTCAGATGAAACATTTTATACACAAATTTAACTAAATTTATTTGTTTTTCAAAGAAAATGTTATGAAATTTGAAAAATTATTTCACCCGCGTATGCGTACATGTACATGCGCGTGTATGGAAAGGAAAATGGAGCAAAAGTTGAAACCTTAATAACAACCAAACACCAGAATCGTTTTTAAGCCACCAAATTTGCCCTACAATCAATTATCTTTCTTTGAATGATAAAATATATGTCTTAGAATAGTTCGTCGATTGTAGGGCAAATTTGAGGGGGTTTCTTAATTTTAAAATATTTTTTCAATATATTTGGAAAGTTTAATAATTTGTTCTACCTTTGCATAGAATTTAAAACCAACAGAAAATATGCTAAATGCTGACCAAATAAAAGACAATTTTTCCAATTATTGTCAATTGTTGGAAAAAATAACAGAACCGAGAAAATCAATTGTTCTCAAATACATTTTAGAAAATGCTGACAACATAGCCACTTCTCCTGCAAATACAGCCACTGAATATGGATATTGTTATTATGGGGGATATGTAGAGAGAACATTGAAAATTGTAGAAGTGGCTAAACATTTACATGCTATTTGGTCTAAATTTACACCCATTTCCTATTCAGGAAATGAATTGTTATTTTCAGCCATCTTATGTGAATTGGGAAAGGTGTTACATGGAAACACTCCTGTTTTTTCTGAAAATACAACTGAATGGGAAATCAAAAAAGGAATGATTTTCAAAAGAAATCAAGAAGTTCCTTTTATGAAGAATTCTGATAGAACATTGTTTAATTTGTCAAATTTAGGAATAACACTTTCTGAAAATGAATTTTATGCAATTAAACTATCTCAGGGGATGTATGAAGAAGAGAATAAATCCTATCTTCAATATTCCAATTTAAAAAATAAACAATTACATCACTTAATCCATCAGGCGAGTTTAATTTCAAACCAATGATTTACTCTTTGTTATTTTTAGGAATTGTTACACTTTCAGTGATATTGTTTTTTTCAATGAGAAAAATTAAACAATATGAAGAATATGTCATCCTATGGGAAGATAGAAGAGAGGTGATAAGAAAAATAATTATCAACAGCGAATTAAAACTAAAAGAAATTGATTACAAAGGTAGTTTTGAAGCTGATGATGAAGTGGGATATTTCTTTACAATGTTAAAAGAAACACAAAAACTTTTAAATGATGTAGAAACAGAAATATTGTAAGATTTTGTTGGTCATAATGTTAATTAATAAAGGTTTTGGTTCTACTGAAACCTTTATTTGTTTTATATGCTTGGACAAAATTATAAAAGAAAACGTGTTGTCTATTTTACCAAAGAAACACAAGATGCAATTATTAGATATAATTCATCAGAAAGTCATGTGACTAAAAATGCTATTTATGAAAAATTTATTCATAATGTTTTTGATAAGTTAGTAGAAAACATTGTTCATAAATTCAAATTCTATTATACAGATGTGGATTCGATGCGTCAGTTGAAACATGAGGTGATAATCCATTTGTATAACAATCTTCACTTGTACAATCCCTTAATGGGAAAAGCCTATTCCTACTTTGGAACTGCGGCTAAACGATTTCTCATTCAATATAATGAGAAAAATCATAAACGACTTATTCAAAAGAGCGAACCTGCGGAAGTAGATGCACTTGACCTTTCATATAGAAAATATGAATTGAATGAATATGAACAACATGAGAACTCAACAGACTATTTCACCGATTTATTCATTGAATATTTAGAAAGCAATGATAGATACTTGTTTAAGGGAAAACCTGAAAGGCAAGTGGTCGATTCTTTCATTTCCATCTTAAAAGAAAGAAAGAATGTTGAGATATTCGATAGAAGGTCATTAAATGTGTATATTAAGTCTATTACAGATGTTTCTCAGCAGAAAATTAACGAAGTGTTTCTTTCCCTTAAAAAGTTATATTTATTATTGAGTAAGAAATACGATGAAACAGGAACTATTCACTAAAACATATGAAATCAAAAAGTGCTTTAGACGAAAGAATATTTAAAAACACTAAATATGCAGATTTAACAGAGGAAATCTACAATGAATATAAGGAAAAGAAAGAGATGATAGATGATGTCATCAGTCAAATTGTTCCGTTCATTGCTGAGAAATCAGATGCTATTCATTTTACACCCATTATTAAAGCATATATTGATGCAGGTGCTAAAAACTCTTCAAATATGATAACGATGATGGGAATATTACAGAAAGTGTTGGCTAAAGAAGCAGGAGACTCTGATAAAGAAATGGGTGGATTGGAGAAAGAACTTTCTGAATTGTTGAAAAATAGTAAAAATATAAAACTCCCTTAATGAAATCATATTTAGGAGAATCAACGTTTCTTCCATCAGAATTAACAAAATCAGTTTCCTTTCAAATAGCAAGGGTGGAAGATGTTATTTTAAATGATTCTCATAAAGAATATGAAAAATTAGGAAAAGAACATTCGATTGGTGTAATAAAATATCAACTTATTAATGAGGATAAGACAACAAATGTTAATTCATTATCAATTGCCTATCCACTTCTCCCATTTTTAAAACATTACCCAATTAAATATGAAACTGTTTTTATTGTTTACGGACTTCCATCAGCTAAAACAGATAGTAAAAATTCATACAGTTCAACTTATTACATCACAGATGTAAATTTATTTAACAATCCACAACTCAATCAACTATTCTTCTCTCAGGAGGAAAAGAAAGAGTGGGAAATGAAAAATGTTAATTTCACTCCATTACAACCCAAAGAAGGGGATTTTATATTAGAGGGAAGATGGGGAAATTCAATACGAATGGGGAATGATGGAAAGGGAAATTCACTCACCATCATTAATAATAGAACTAATGAAAGTGGAAATGGATTTGTAAATGAAAACTTTGAAAAAGATTCATTTATGTTAATTTCAAATAAAATATCTATTCCCATTATTCCGGCATATACGAGATTAAAATCATTTGATGTAGAATTAGTTGTAAATAAAACATCAGAAACAATAAATAAGAATAATGCTCCATCCTCTGATAGTAAAATAACAAATGATGAAACAAAATTATCTTCTTCTGAATATACACCCATTGAAAATAGTCCAACAGGGTCTGTTAAACAAGAAGTTTTTAAAAGAGAAGAATTTTCAGAAAGTGAAGAAAGTGTTTTAGAAGTAATTACCCCCATTTCATATATTGATTTCTTGGGGAGATTGGAGAATACATCTATGGAAGTGATTGAAGGGAGACTGCCACCACAAGTGAAGCCTATTAAAATAAACAGTTCAACACTCACCTCTCCTTATGTTGGAGCAGTGGATGTAGCTATTCCTATGCAGATAAGAGCGTTATTGGATACAATAGCTTATTGTGAAGGAACATTAGGACAGAGTAAAAATGGGTATGATATTATTGTTGGATTCGGGAGAAATAGAGCATTAATTGTTTCTGATTGGAACGTTAATTATACAGGAGGACATCCGACATTAAAATTAAAAGATGGTGCTTATTTCAAAGGAAGTGATGGGGTGACATATAAATTACAATCTTCTGCAAGTGGACGTTATCAATTTATTAAAGGAACATGGGACTTATATAAACCATCAACAGAATTCAATAAGAAAAATCAAGACTTAGCTTGTGATGCTATTCTAAGAAGAGATGTTTTCAAAAACTATCCTTTATATTATCAATTTCTTCACAAGTATATCAACGATGATAATCATATTACACCTGTAATTAGTCAATTATCAAGACAATGGGACTGTTTTCCAAAATACCCTGACAAGAACATCAGTTATTATTCCCATAAGACAAGATTTTCAATGAAAGATGTGAGAGACATCTATAACAAATGTTACGGATTTTACACTAATCAATGAGCTATAAACCACAGGATGTAAATTCATATACAGGGAGACAAATCGTTTTAAATTCAGGGAGACTTGTTTTTAATTCGGGGGAAGATTCTGTTTTAGTTTTTGCAGATAAGTCTATTCTATTAGCCTCTAATGGAAGCGTTAATATAGATGCCGAAAATCATTTCATTGTAAACACCCCAAAGATTTATTTAGGAGTGGAAGCTAAGAATGAAAAAGAACCAATTCTCTTGGGGGATAGCACCTATCAGTTATTAAAGAATTTATTAAAGAAACTCTCAACATTCACAGATAAACTTTCCAATGTAAAGGCAACTCCAATGGGAACGCCCATATTAGAGCTAAATATCGCTTCTACGCAATTAAAAGTTTCAGTGGATAGTTTACTCAAAGATGTGGAGAAAATCAAATCTAAGCGAAATTACACGGTATGATAGAGAAGATTGGGGGACTATTATCTACACTTCTGAAAAATATATTCAAAAATATATCTTCTATCAATAATTCTATTGAAAAAGGAGAAGATGTGAATAGAATCCTACCCCTTATCAATAAAACAAAATCAGACATTGAATTTTTGAAAGGATTTGTAGAAAGGATTTCTGCTTTAATTTCTTCTTTGAGTAAAGTGTTGAGTTTATTTAGCATACTTCCCTTACCAACAGCCCCATTTCCAATTACAGTGGGACTAATAATGAAATTATCGAGCAAATTGATAGAATTGAAGAAAATAATTGATTCAATTGCTCAAATGTTAAAAATGGCATTGTCTTTATTAAGTGAAATTGATATACAAATGGCAAATATTGAAAAAAATGTTTCTCATTTAATAATCAATTCAGAAGAAAACGTTTCTCCCACCAATAATGATGATAAATTCGCAGTGATAAAGGGAATGACCTATAATGGATATGTATTTGATGTTGTAGAAGATGTCAGCAAAGTGGAAGGAGCTAAAAAGAGATATGCTGTTGCTTATGACCAAACTATGAATGTAAAATACAAAACCACCTCATCTTATACATTAAGTCCTGATGTTTTAATCGAAGAATTAAAACTAAAGATAGATAACAACAATTTGTAAATATTTATAATTATGAAGACGCATGAATTAACTCAAATTATCGAAGAGAGCGTAAAAAAAGCTGTCAGAGATGAACTGAAAAGTTTGTTAGTAGAACTTTTGGTTAAAAATCAAAATGGATTAGTTGAAAATAAACAACCAATGTTTAATGTAAACGCACGTCAAAATCAAGAGGTTGATAAGACACAAGTGAGTCAATTTAGACAAAGTATGCTTTCCGAATTCGGAAGTATTGGAAATGTAAATGTTCCACCTGTCAATGAGAATGCTTCTGTTGCTAATTTATTCAAAGATGTAGCAGGAAGAATGAAACAAGAAGACTTTATCAATTTTAGAAAAGGGTGAGATTTGTAAACAGCGACATCACCCAATTCAACAGAAAGTTGGGATATGGAATTTCACTTCCTTTTAATTCAGAAGGAGTGTTCACTTCTACATTTTCTGCAAGAGAGCAAGTGAGATATAATTTAATCAACTACATCCTTACCAATCATGGAGAGAGATATATGAACGTTGGTTATGGAGCAAATCTCTCTTATTATTTATTTGAACAACAAAGTGAAGAAAATGATGGGATTGAAAAGACGTTACAAGAAGCCCTAAACACCCATTTTTCAGATGTCATCACCACAAACGTAGCAATGAATAGAGATGGAGCAGGATATGTTATAAAAATAAAATACAAATATCGCTCAGAACGAGAAGATACACTTGAAATTACAATTTAATGGAAACAGACATTCAATATATCAATAAAACATACGATGATTATAAGAAATCTCTAAAGGATTTAACCAAAACCTATTTTCCAAACACTTATAATGATTTTACGGAAGATAGTATTGGACTTATATTCATGGAACAGGCTGCTATGGTGGCAGATGTATTGAGTTTCTATCAAGACACCCAAATTCAAGAGAATTTTCTTTTATATGCTAAAGAAAAGAAGAATTTATATGCAATTGCTTATCAATTGGGATATAAACCGAAAATAACATTTCCATCAACAGTGGAGATAGATGTTTTTCAACAAATTCCTTCTAAAATCATCAGTGGGTCATCTTTTCCCGATTATGATTATGCTTTATATATTGCACCTGAAACAGTTTTACATTCAATTTCAACAGGAAAATCATTCTTAATTCAAGAATCTATTGATTTTTCATATTCTTCCTCTTTCAATCCCACCACAATACAAGTATATACTAAGAATGTTTCCACTTCTCAACCGGAATACTATCTTCTGTCCAAAAAAGCCACTGCTATTTCAGCAGAAATAAAATCCACTTCTTATTCAATAGGAGAACGTCAAAAGTTTCTTAATATTGAGATAAATGACAGTGAAATCATTGGTATTTTAGATGTTTATGATAGCGATGGAAATAAATGGTGGGAAGTGGATTATTTAGCACAAGATAGTGTCTTTGAAGACCTAAAATCGGACATTTCAGAAGCTGAATATATTCTTAAAATAAAGAAAGTGAATAGACGGTTTACAAGTAGATTCACCGAAGATAATAAATTAGTATTAGAATTTGGTTCAGGAACTTCTGATTTTGCTGATGAAGAAATTGTTCCTAATTCGGATAATGTGGGTATAGGACTGTTAGATAGTAAGAGTAAATTGAATTATTCTTATGATAGTTT
This sequence comes from uncultured Candidatus Saccharibacteria bacterium, assembly GCA_964450735.1. GTDB lineage: Bacteria > Patescibacteriota > Minisyncoccia > Phycocordibacterales > UBA9973 > DALYCO01. Next base: position 35,943 of record CAYVDC010000001.1, read on the forward strand.
AAATTTCTTATTTACTAATAGCTACGGACTCTCTCCGAAGAACACCACATTGACAATAAGATATTTAGTTGGAGGTGGATTTGATTCAAATGTTCCTTCAAATGATATTTCAAACATATCAAGTGTTGTGGTGACACCTAAATCTAATTTGAATAGTGGTATTGCTACATTTGTAAGAAATTCATTAGCTGTTAATAATGCTTCTTCATCTAAAGGAGGGAGAGATGGAGAAACTGTTGAAGAAATTAGACTAAATGCTCTTTCTAATTTCAATGGACAGTCGAGAGTGGTGACTAAGAATGACTATCTTATCAGAGCTTTAAGTCTTCCACCTAAATATGGAGGAATAGCAAAGGCGTATGTGAACAATGAACCAATATTTCAAAGTGAATTTGATAATTCTATATCAAATGTTTCTCTTTATCTATTGGGATATGATATAGATAAGAAAATTACGAATGTAAGCGAGCTTACAAAGAAAAACGTTAAAACATATTTAAGTCAATATAGAATGATAACAGATAGCATCAATATTAAAGATGCTTATTATGTTAATTTCACCGTTGACTTTGATATTATAGTGCTTCCCACTTATAATAACAAAGAAGTGTTACTTAAAGCTATTGATGCTATTAAGGAATTCTTTAATATTGATGGGTGGCAAATCAATCAACCAATTATTTTAAGTGAATTGTATAATAAAATATCCACCGTTAAAGGAGTACAATCAATTATTAAAGTGGATTTGAAAAACGTGAGTGGTGGAGATTATTCTCCATATTCATATGACTTAACAAGTGCAAAACGAAACAATATCATCTATCCATCCATAGACCCATCAATATTTGAAATCAGATTTCCTGATAATGATATAAAGGGTAGGATAATAACCTATTAATAACATGAGAGAAGTAGGAAAATGGTGTACATATGCAGAGACATATAAATCACAAACAGCGTCGAGAAAAGGAATTGATAATGAACCTAATGACGTTCAATTCGCCTCTATTTTAAAAACATATAAAGCTATATATGAACCAATTTGTAATGCTTTCAAAAGGAAACTTCCTATTAGTTCGTTTTTTAGATGCAAAAAGCTAAATACAGCCATTGGTGGGGCTAAAACGAGTCAACATATGTTAGGAGAGGCTATTGATATTGATTGTGACAGTGTTACAGGAACAACCAATAAACAATTATTTAATTGGGTGTTAAAAAATTTAGACTTTGACCAATTGATTTTAGAAGCTCCTGATAAAAATAATAATCCTTCATGGGTTCATATTTCTTATAAGTCGAAAGAAGCTAATAGACACCAAGTGTTAAGGATGGTGAGACATAATGGAGTTTCCACGTATCAAAATATTACTTCTTGGTAATATTTATATAAAATTCTTAAAAATGAACAATATTAACAAAGAAATGCGTAAAATGATTAGTGGATATACTCATTTCGCATTGAGAAAAGCAGATAATAAAATAATGAATGGGTGGGATTATAAGGGAATAGATGCAGATGAATTAACATATGATAAAAAACATTATTTCATTTTTGATTTGAATGACATGGATATTCCTGTAAAAGATGTAAAAATAGTTGGAAAGAAATTTCTCATTAGAAATGGAATCGACCCCTTAGACATTAACAATTGGTTTAAGTTTGAATAAATTTGTTTATAATATCTGCTATTTATATAAAATGCTTTTAGATGGCAGTTATTTCAATATTCCCCAACAAAGACACTACAATATATTCATATGACAGCACTCTTAATACAGGAGTGGATGAATTATTAGAATTAAAAGTTCTAACTAACAGCTATACAGGGATAAGCAGAGCGTTGATTTCATTTTCAACACAAGATATTACAAATGTTTATTCTTCCTATCTATCAGGTTCTACTTATGATGTTTTCCTTAAATTATATGAATGTAATTCAAGAGAACTACCTGAAAATTACACAATTGATGTAAAAGTCCCATCTCATACTTGGGAAATGGGACTTGGAACGTATGCTTATTATCCATCAACTACATCTTCCGCTAATTGGGACACCTATTCAGCTTCTTTGTATTGGTCAGGTAGTTATTATATATCTTCTCCCGCTTATAGTCAATCTTTCGGATATTACGATAGTAAAGACTTAAATCTTTCAGTAAAAGATATTTTTTCCTATCATCTATCTACTTCTAACACAGGATATTTGTTAAAATTCTCAAATGTCGAAGAAAGTGCTTCATTAAATTCAACACTTCGATTCTTTTCAAGAGATACAAATACAATTTATTCTCCTAAATTAGAATGTAAATTTGATGATGCAAATTATTCACCTGCCGTTTCTTCAAGTTATTTAAGTTCAGCTAATAGTAGAATAAGTTTGAAAAATAATAAAGATAGATTTTATATTGACAATAAAGTGAGAATAAATGTCTATGGAGGTGATTTATACCCCATAAGAACATTTACTACAAGCTCTTTATATAACGTTCATAAATATCTCCCAAGTAGTTCATATTATAAATTGAGAGATGTGAAAGCAGACCTCACAATAATTGATTTTGATACCACTTACACTAAACTTTCAGCAGATGGAACATGTAATTATTTTCATCTCTACACTCATAACTTAGAACCTAATAGATATTATGAATTACAAGTGAGAAGTGATATAAGTGGCAGTGCTTTATTCTCAGATAAACATATATTCTATTTAGAAAATAAATGATAGTTTCGCTCAACCTAAATTCAACCACTTTTGGAAAACAAACATTCCAAGATGTTGTAGATGACAAGTTTTCTCAATTCACACAACCTGTTGTTGTTAAGGAAGAAGTGTCATTAGAGGAATTTTTCAAAATATTTGATGATGTTTTTTACAACATTCCGAAATATGGAGAAACTAATTCACATCAATTCATTTTTAACAAAGTGAGTGAGTATTTAGGAGTTCAAAAATCTGACATAAGTGATTTATTAGAAGAAGTAACCACACTTAAAACACAATTAGTAGATAGTTTTAAAGATATTGAAGAATTATCCCTTAAATGAAAATAATAAACTTACATAATATAGAACTTGTTCCAAGAATAAACAAAAAGGATTCAAGTTTATTAACTAATAAGTCTGTCTATAAGAAATTTGGAACAGGGGATGATTTCGCCGAATTGCATTTCTTCACAAAAGATAGTGTTTATGTAAACAGTAATTATAATTACACTTCTTACACTCCAAATAAAGAATTGGAAGTGAAGGAAGATGGATTTATTCAATCAATAGATGTTGATTTAGAAAAAGATTGCATAGATAATGGACTTACCAATGGTAGTTTTGTTCTCTATTATTCATTCTTTAGACATATTTTTAGTAAAATATCAGATGAATTTTTCATTAATACTATTTCTTCTGATAGAACAGAACTGGTTCTTAAAACTATAAAACTTTCAGAATCTTCTGTTGCAGAAGTGTTGGATAAGTTGATTTATGATATAAATTCTCAATCATACATCAACAATTTTGTTTTAAATTTTGGAAAAAATAGAATATATTTAATTACTAATTTCTTTTACAGAATTACAGAAGATGGATTTGAGTTATGTGTAAAATTATATGCTCCTCTTTCTTCTGATGTAGATGTAAAATCGACATGTAGCTTTTTAGAGGAAATATCTGATTCAAACAAGTTCACCATTGAATTATTTGATGAAATTGAACCCATTCGGGGCATTTCCCTTAGAGGGGCTAATTTTGATTTAGAGGTGGATGATAAAATATCTATCACCACTGATTATAAGAACAGAAATACACTCATTTCTAATTCATATACAAGTAGTTTATACGCTTACATCAATGATAGTTCTATTGATTTAAGTATTGATTATAGTAGCTTTTCTAATTTTATCAATTTCAGTTCAGCTAAACAAAGAATAAATGGTTTTTTATACAAATTAGAACTTCTCGAATCTTTAGAATCAAATTTATATTACATCAATAATATTTCATCAAGTGTTGCTTATATAAGTGATAATAAACAAGTGATTGATGAAAAAATAGAAAATATTAAAAATGGATTTGACCATTATGAAAGATTTTTATATAATGAAAGTAGTTCATATTCATTTCCAAAACAATCTAACGGAAAGCCATTTTCACTCTCTGCTTCCATTTCAACCACTTGGATTGGTTCTGATATTGAAATAGATGCTAATTATGGAGGAATCATCCTTTCAGCCTCTCTCTATGATGGAGATAATAGAGGTGGATTGGTATATTCAACCCCCGAATACATTAGAATAGATAGTAGAAATAATGGATATGATGTCTTTATTAACATGATAGCCCATCATTTTGATAACTTATGGGTGTATATAAAAGACACGACATCATTATATCAAGGATTTAACAATTATCGAAAAGGAATATCTTCTGATTTAGTTGTTAAAATGCTTTCTTCTTTTGGAATTAAGTTATATGATGTTAGAGATGACTACGATTTAGTTTCTTCTATTATCGAAACAGATTTAAGTGGAACGAAGGAATATCCATACACCATTACCAATAATGACCATTTAACAAGAGATATTCTTAAAAAAGAAATATATAAAAGGCTATATCACAATCTCCCCATTCTATTAAAATCAAAAGGGTCATATTATGGTACTAAATTGTTATTAAACATATTTGGTATTCCTGATACGATGTTGAGAATATTTGAATATGGGTATTATGATAAAGATAATACGACATTAGAAGATAAAAGAAACGTTTTCAATTATGCCCTTCAAATAAGTGGGTCTAATAGAGTGTATTCTAATTTCATTACATCTTCTATTTCAAGTTTTAGTTCATTTGAATTTAGATTTAAAGAAAGTGATAGTGGAAGTGGAAATTTAGTTACATTTTCTCCAAGTGGAAGCGAAACAGGCAGTTTATCTATTCAATATTCCAACCAAACAGGAAGCTATTCAACTGTTACATTCAAATTGAGTGGCAGTTCAAGTAGTTTGAGCGATATTCCAATACATCAAGATAAATGGTTTAATTTTTTAATTAATAGAAGCACTACCGGTTCAATTCTCACTCATAATTTCTACATTGGTTGGAGGGACGAGTATGACGTTCCTGTTATTAAATCAGCATCACTCTCAATCACTTCTTCGTATAATTGGGTGAGAAGTAGATATGTATTTGGGCAAACAGGAAGCCTTTCTTCTCCTAATGGAAAGATACAAGAGGTGAGACTTTGGAGTGAATTACTAAATACATCTTCATTAAAAAATCATATACTAAATCCTCTCTCAATAAGAGGAAATTATACATCTTCATATGATAATGTTCTTAAAAGAAATTATTTAGGAACAAATGTTTATAAGTACAATCATTATTTAACAAGTTCGATGGATAATTTGAACTTTGTTAGCTATTCAAATGATTATAATTATGCTTATAATTACGAAACCATCTATTTAGATAGTCCGAGTGTTGCTGGATTTAAAGTGAATACCACTAAAATAAGTATTGATTCTTCTTCTATTGAGGACGGAGTGCTTTCTGCTTATATTCCAACAACTAAAAAAGAAGAAATTTGGACAAAATATAATTATAACACTTATCAAATTGGACTTTCACCTTCCGATGAAATAGACTTTGATATTATTTCTAAATTGGGATATTTTAATGTAGAAGATATTATTGGCAATCCTGCTTATTATTATTCATCAAGCTATGATGAATTGAGAGTGGTGTCTAATAACTATTTTGATGAATATATTTCAAAATACAATTACCAAGACTATATTAGAATATTAAAATGGTTTAATAATTCTTTATTTAAAACATTAAAAGACTTTTCTGTTGCTAAATCCACATTAAGTGTTGGATTTATTCAAAAACCACATATTCTTGAAAGAATAAAAATGAATAATGCTTATGTTTCATTTGCTCAAAGTGGAATATATAGCATTAATTTAGGGAGAACATTATTTCAATATAACAGCAGTTCTCTCTATTCAAAACTTTCAACTAATAAAGTGGAAGCATTTAATGGAAAAATAACGGGGAGTGCTTTACTAATGGGAAAAGAATTTAATATGTTAAATTCCAACCCATATTTAAACACCATTTCACCAAATTACAAATTATTCCCTCATAGTAGATGGGACGTATTGCAAAATAATTTCAGAAATAATAGACTTTCTTATTTTAGAACCAATCAAGAAGTGGTGGGAGGAGTTACATTAAGTTCTTCTGCACAAATTGATGACTATATTGAATATAATACTTCTTCTAAGAGAGGACGTTATGATGGGTGTAAATTAACAATCAAAACATTAAATGAATTTACTGTTGATGACGTTTCTTATGGAAAAATCCCTGCTATAAAATCAAATGTTAATAGAGTGGGAGTGTTTACAGAGGTGACGAAGAATGTTCTTCTCCCCGAACTATCTGAAATTCATGTTAAATGTTTAGTTGATAAGAACGGAACTATCACTTCATTAAATTCAAGAAATAAGAATTGGTTTGAAGTTCAAAATACATTTAAAGACGGAGACAATTTAATTGTTTCATTATTTGATAATCAAAAATATGGAAATCAAAAGAATGTAGATGGTACAAAACCCATTTACAATTCAGGATATAGATATGCTCCATCATTATATTTTTCAGATGAAGATAGAATTTTAACATTTAATATCAATTCAGCTAAAAATCAAAATAAAACTGTTCAAGAAGCTAATAATTTCTTTTGGGCTTATGAACCCAAAGCAAGAGATATTAGTAAAAAAGCTGTTTTATATGACCTCTATCCAAGTGTTAAATTAGATGATGGAGGAAATTATGTAGTGGGAAGTGAGTTAACAAAAGCATTTAGCACCTTCACTATTCCATCAACAGGACAATATACGTTTAATTGCACACTTTCTCTTAAAATAAGACTTAAAAAGAGAGATAGTTTTGCTAAATATACATTGGCTATTTATAAAAATTCTCCATTAGACACTGCTAACTTGTTACAATCTGAAACATTGGAGTTTGTTAATAAAAGTACCACCAATTATTTAGATTTTATAACAACTAATATGAATAGTAGTGGATGGAACTATTTATTTAGTTCATATTGGGGACTGAATGAAAATGCTTCTGTCCAAATCCCATTAAATATTTCTGCTGTTTGGACTAAAAAACAAACAGGAGTGGATGTCGTTGGTTCTTGGACTATTTTCACCAATCAATATGGATATGACACTCCTAAAGTGTATGAAGTGAACGGAAATTACAGAGATGTCATTGGATATGATTCCACAAAAACATTAGATTTTAGACTTCCATTCGATGCCACCACCAATATTAATTACAACTTAGGGAGTGATTTTAAAAAAGGAGAGAAAGTCTATTTCATCCTTTCAGAAGAAGGACTTAGTGAAACTGAAATAAACGCTGTTCAAATTACGAATGGGGAAGTGAATGTTAATATCAACAGTAAGATATTAGACCCTGAAACAAAAAATTTGATAAAATCTATGAGTGGGAATTCTATTGTTATCAATGGAAATCTTTCATATCATTCTCTTATTGAAAGTTTATTTAATCCTGATAGTTCCACTTTATATAAAAAGTATGGAGATGTTGATGTTAATTTTTCTTTACAAGTGGGGGACTATATAAGATTTTTTAATAAAAATACAAATGAATATAATGTTCATCAAATAACAAGTGTAACGAAAGCAACAGGAGTGAGTGCTTATATTGATTTATATTTTCCTGAAATCACTTTAGGTGTCACCCCTGCATTATTGGATAGTTTGACACCTGATAGTTATTTAGAAGTGCTGTTTTACAGGAAGGTTCAAGATGAAACCACTGTGATGTTGAATTATAATATCAAAGATGTGAACACTTCTTATGGAATATTAATTCCACATAACATTTCAGAAGAAACGATGAATAATATTGACGTGATAATAAAAGAACTTAAAACTAAATTAATCAACGAAAACAATATTAACATAACACCAAATTAATTTCTATATTTATATAAAAACTAAACATCGTGAGCTATTTAAGTAATACAGTAATAACAGTGGATGCTATTTTGACTAAAAAAGGCAGAGAACTGTTAGCCAAAAATGATGGAAGTTTCAAAATTACACAAGTTGCATTTGGTGATGATGAAATAGACTACACTTTGTACAATCCATCACACCCAAAAGGTTCTGCTTTTTATGGAGAGGCAATAGAAAACACTCCTATTTTAGAAGCATTTCCTGACGAGACTCAATTATTGAAATCTAAATTGGTGACACTTCCTCGCGGAACATCTAAACTTCCTGTGGTGTCTATTGGATATAATTCAATCAATTTAAAACAAGGTGCGTCTCTCACCATCACACCGCAAACGTTAAATTATCTAAATGCCACTTCTACTTATGAACCAAATGGATATGCTGTTACAGTGAGTGATAGTAGATTCCTTTCAATATTTAAAGGAGTGGGAGTTGTTGGAAATCAAACAACAACAGATGTTATTTCTACAACAACAGGAACTAATTTATCTAAAACAGAAATAGGAACATCTTTCACGCTAACAGGAACAACGTTAGATACACTTTTTGGAAGTTTAACAAGTATTGTTACAAATATAACAGTTGTTGGAAGAGATAGTGGAGCAAGAATTACCATTCCATTAACAATTACTAAAAAATAAAAACGTGAGTTACTTAAAATTAACAGAAAAGGATTCAGTTGTCAGTTCAGAAAAAGTAGTGAGACCTGCTTGGTATGGCGAAACCACCACACTTTCAACGTTCTACACTCCTAATTTGAATGAATCTAATTACTATATCAACGTATATAAAGAATCACCAATAGCTAACCCATATACGCAACCACAATTTTCAGTTACTTATGGACATGTTTCGGGGAGTGGGTCTATTGGCTATTTACAAGATAATACTTATTATACAAGAATAATCTATGGACAATATCGTTCACTTATTCTTCAAAATGAAAATTCTTTATTTGATTTTGGTGGAAGTAGTGGTTCAAGTGATGATATTTTAGTTTTAAGTGTCGCTCGTAATTGTTTCAAAGAATCTTTAAAACCTTCTGGGTTTAATATTAAATTGAAAAACGGTTCAACTGTTTTAAATTTAACAGATAATTCAAAAGACCTTTCTTCTCCAAAATATTTAGCTTCCAATCGTTATTATGATATTGTAAGTGGAAGTGATGGAAATATGGCTTTTGGACAAGCTATTTTGAACACAAGTAGGGGTAGTTATGGATTTTTCTTTCCTGATTTGGGAACTATTGTTTTTAATCCAAGAGCATTATCTTTAACAAGTGGAAGTAAAGGAGTGGGACTTAGTATTGCAAGCGGAACTACAACCAATTCAGATAATAACGCTAAACGTTTATATGATTTGATAGTTTCGGGGCAATCCTTCAAACTTTCATCAGAAGAAACTGTCACTTCTCGCTATTTTTTCATTACAGCACCAAGTTCAGAATTCAATTACACCACTAATCCATCTGTTATAGATGATAATGGAAATTTGATTTATAGTACATTAGTTGACAGCCCCGAAACATTCATCACCACCATTGGTCTTTACAATGATAGTAATGAATTATTAGGAGTTGCCAAATTATCCTCGCCAATAAAAAAGAATTTTATTCAACAATTATTATTTACAGTTAAATTAAGTTGGTAACTTGTCAGTTTATAAAAGATTACACAAATCGGATGTCATCACATCCCCATATGAAGCCAATAAACTTTTCAATCTTTCCTATAACACTTTTAGCAGAATATGTTCAAATGTAAGTGGGAGTGATGATGGTGTAAAAATTTATGTAGGAACTAAACTAACAGGGAGTTTCACTCCCGATTTAGAGCCAACAAGCGAGGGGGAATATCAAAGACTTATTTATGACAGTATCAATCATCTTTATTATCAACAATATAATGAAGAATTAGATAATGATATAAATAAACAATCTTTATATTATGTTTCTTCTTCTCAATTTAGAGCCACTTCTTCATATTTTGATTATAATAACAATGACAGGATTGTAAAATACTTTCCCACTGCATCTTATTCTACTATTCGTGTTATTTCGATTCCTAAAAATCTTTATGGAAATGAAATAGTTCCTACCAATTTTGTTCTATCATCATCTGCTTATGATGTAATTGATGATGGATATGGAAATTTAATAGATACAAACACAGATGAATATATTGGAAATATATTTTATAAACAGGGGATAGCCGTTATCACTAATGAATTATATCAATGTATGTTTCCAATTCCACCTGTTGCGGTGGCAAATGCATTTAGATTTAATGAATTAACATCGAATAAAGTATTCAACCTTCTAAGTAATGATGTTACTTATTGTGGAGCAACAGTAAATACTTCTTCAATTGAATTTTTTGAAACAAGTAGTGGATTTGTTTATTCAACAACAGGTTCAAATTTCTTATTTTTGAATTCTTCTGTTGGAAATTATTCATCAAGTTATTTCTTTAAAGATAGTAATGGACTTTGTAGCAATCCATCAAAAATAAACATTGAAGTATATAGAGATTGTGATTTTTCTGTAAATGTTACACAAATAGCATATACAGGAAGCACTTCACCATGTACTTCTACTGTGTGTGATATAGATTTTGTAAAACTCCCTGTAAGTAGTTCATGTACTTCCACATTATATCCAATAGATTTTTCTGCTAACGTTGCTTTATTAACGTCAAGTAGGGCTAATGGAATACATGATTTCATGCTTACATTCAATGCTACTGAAAATGCAACATGGAGTATAAGTAAAAATGGAGGAGCGACGTACACTACATTGTTAAGTGGAAGTTCTATCATTTCAGGTAGTACAAGTTTATTAGCAACAAGTAGTAGTTTCAAAAATGATTTTTCATTTTTATTAAGAGCTACAAATGCAAGTAGTTCTTTTGTGGAATATCATTTTGAAATAAACCCATTATTAACAAATAGTTATACATTTACACAAAAGAAGAAGTATGACTATTATAGCGTTCCTTCCGCAAGTTGTTACCCAAATATATATAAAGTGCTAAGTAGTGGATGTAACATTTCATCATCAACTTACACTTATACGGGAGAGATGTCAGGAGTGGCATTGACAGAGAATAGACTTGCTGTGATTGGTTGTAGGGGAAGTATAAAGGTGACAGCCACCACTACTTGTTGCGGAACGTGTGAAAAAATAATTTATTTTAATGGGGACTGTTATGGAAATTCATTATGTAAAGCTGATGAATTAAAATTAGAAGTTTTTCCAACAAACACCCCTAATAATTATTTAGTTTTCGCTAATTTTGAGAATGGATACCTTTCCGCTTATTCAAATTGGAGTACAAGTGGCAGTGGAATAAGTATAACAAGCGATAATGACGGATTATGGGTAGAAGTAACAATAGCAAGTGGTAGTGCAGACACTTATTTGACATTTAATTGTTCAACTTGGTGTGAAAATCTTTCAAAAACAGTGAGATTTAGCTATAATCCGCTTACAACCACAACAACGCTTCCCATATCAACAACAACTTCCACCACATCAGACCCAAATCATGCTGTTGAAGGAGTGGTGGTTTTATACGCCGATTTAGAACTTACAAAAGATGCGGAAACAACTTCTCCTTACAGTGGACAAACAATAAGAGTGAATCTTTCTGTATTTAACAGAGGCCCAGCAGCAGCCACAAGTGTTGTGGTGAAAGATGAACTTCCAACAGGAATGACATATGTTTCTGCTATTTCAAGTGGAACAAATCTAATTTCAGGGTCTGTAATAGGAAATATTCCCATCATCTATCCCAACCAATATGATACAATTTCATTCTATGCTTCAATAAGTGGAAGCGTTGGCGAGGAAATTTGTAATTTTGCACAAATAATGTCCGCAAATGAAATTGATACAGATTCTACACATGGTTCTGTTGATGATGCGGATGATGAAGCATATTTATGTTTAAGAGTGATAGGTACAACCACCACTTCAACAACAACATCTACAACGATAAGTGGAAGTGGTGGAACGACAACAACGACAACAACATTAGCGCCTTGTGCCCCAATAATAAGACCATATCCCTATACAAATTATATTTGTGACTGTGGATTACAATTCTTTTCAACGGGATACCCAAAAGGTAGAATAATAGTGAATGCTATTAATCAATTAACAGGAACATTTGAAGGACTTGAATATTCTTTCAGTGGAGATTTTGATGAAAATTACGATGATGAAAATATGAGCGAATGTTTAGCGGACGGTTTATATACTGTTTGGGTGAGAGTGAAAGATAGACCTGATTGTAAATCATCTATCACCGTTCAAGTTAATTGCAGCCCCCAATCAGAAAATGCAGGAACTACCACTACTACATTGTTTAACAGTGGAAGTTGGGCATTTTTGGACTCAGTGTGTGTAGATGTTTCTTCTGCCACCACTACGTCTGCTAACAGTTTAGAATTCACTTATCAAACTGGATGTAACAATGCAGGTTTATTTGTTGCAGTAACAAGTGTGACGGGGGCATCTGGTCAAGTTCAATATAGTATTGATGGGGGAGCTTATCAAGGAAATTCATTATTTTCAAGTCTTTCTGATGGAACTCACACCATCACTATTAAAGATGGAGCAGGAAATACTAAAAGTAAGTCATTCACAAGAGGATGTGGAAGCAATCAAACCACCACTACCACCACTGCTACTCCTGGAACTGTTACCACCACCACTAATTTGAATTCAAACATTTTAGAACCTCTAACGCTTAATTATTCGTTAGAATCTAATTATAACAGTTCATACAATCCAATAGCTAAATTTGGAACATTTACAACCAATGGACAGCCATTTATTTGGGACGTTGGTTATAATACGTTAGGATATACTTACGGAAGCAGTGGATTAAATGTCACTACAATTGGATTTACACATGCTACCAATAGAAGTGCAGGAAGTATAACAGGAATATTAACACGGGATAAATTAGCATTGGAGGTAAATGCTGATGCTGATGTATTTAGTCAAACAGATGTTAATTACAGACGAGATTTCACATCTTCTTGTGTGGGATATGATGAATCCTCTGGGAATGCTTTCTATAATGATGACACTGCTATTTCAAGTCATTTGAATTACATGAATGGAGTGGATGTTGATATTATGTCTTTTGATGTTGAATTAGTCAATTTAAGAGAATCAAGAGATGCGATTATTCAGAAAAGAAATTGTTTACAAGGAGGAAAATATAAAACTTCTGAAAATGGTGGAACAACTCTTCCATATAAAAATTGGACAGATGAAATGTTCTATCAACAATATTTGAAAGCATATGCTGATTATTGGGTGAGATTTATTAATATATTGAAATCTAAAAATGCCACTCCTGCAACAGCTAAAATGAGTTGGTATGGAACAGGTGCTAATCAATCTTATGCAAGTTATCCATATAGCGATGAATCAGCAGGACTCACCACAACACCTGCTCCACAATGGAATATTTATGGAAATGCAGGATATAGAGTGAGAGATGCTATCACTTATCAAGGAGCAGGTCAAATATATTGTGGAGAACCTTATGGAATAAGCGATAGTACAATGTTAGCAAGTATGCTTTCTAATTATGAAACACAAAGGAAAGCGGATGGTGTTTCTTCATGGAAAAGAAGTATCACTCACATTAAACCATTCAGAGAAAATTACACAGCAGGAAATGCAGATGGAGTGACACCTTGTACAAACTGTGCATGGGCTTCTTCTACAAAACAAATTTCACAAGGAACTGTATTTATTCCATTCTTCACAGGAAATGGTGCTTGGATATGGGGAACATACGGAAGGGCTGAGTTTGGTCAATCTATTGACCACATGGTAGCAGCAAGGAAAATTTGTTCTTATATCAATCCAATTATTGATGGAAATGAATCATATATAATTCCTGAAATTTCTTTAGATGGTGTTAGATGGTGGGGAAATTCAAATGATTGGAATGCTGCAACTGATATAAGCAATCCTGATAGATATACAGCTTGGACTATTATTCAAAATAGTAGTTTGAGAAAAGAATTCCCATTAGTAAGAGCTATTAAAAATGGAAATTCAATAGCTATTTGTGCTACAAGAATTAATGGATTGGAAAATGGAACTATTTCTTTTCAAATAAGAATTCCAAAATCAAATGGAACATATTATGTTGAAAGAATCACCTTAACAGGAAGAGAATGGTTTATTGGTAGAGTTTGGAACATAAACGCATAATTTAAGAAACAGTGAGTGTTAAAAAATATATAAGAGTTAGGAATGAACAAGGATTTGATAGATTTTACGAATGTAGTAGTAATCTCCTATCTGATTCTTCATGTTTTAATGAATTCAAAGCATCCCAAACCCCCACTTTATTAACACTTCTTCCGAATGGAGTGGCAGTGGCATGTCCACAACTCACCACTACATCAACAAGCACGACATCTACGACAAGTACGTCCACCACTACAACACAACCATACACAGGAAGTTCAACAAGTACGACATCTACGACAACAGCCGCATATACGGGCAGCAGTACGTCCACTACGACATCAACAAGCACTTCTACAAGTACAACCACAACACTTATTCCATTAGATTTTGATTTTAAAACAGATTGTAATGATAATACGGGGCTTGCTGTGATTATTACAGTGGTAACAGGTAGTTATAATGGAGTGCAGTATAGAATGGATGGGGGTGCTTTTCAAAGTAATCCATTATTTGTTGGATTGGCTGATGGGACTCACACCATTACAGTGGTGGATGGATTGGGAAGAATAAAAGATAAAACATTCACTCGTACTTGTGCAATCACCACATCAACAAGCACTTCTACAAGTTCAACAAGTACATCAACAAGTAGTACATCTACGAGTACAACCTTAACGTCCACTACTTCTACAACGTCAACAAGTACAACCACGACACTCCCATATACAGGAAGTTCAACAAGTACATCAACGTCAACAAGTACGAGTACAAGTACGTCAACAAGCACTTCCACCACCACAAGACCCCCCGTTACACTTCCTTCAAGTTCAAATAACTTGATTGGAATGTCAAACGTAGATGTAGTGTCAAAAGGAGCAGATAATATATTAATTTACATGATTCAAGAATCCACCACTCCTGTTTCTTTAGCAGGAAATGGTCAAATCATGTCTATTAATGGAGAAGATGGTGGAACAAGATTTATAAATGGAACAACAATTCCCACTGTATATGGAGTCGCAGGTTATTCCCCATCCATAGCACCATATGATTTCAGAAGATTTGGTTTTAATTTAGCAAGAATTAGAACTGAAAATTCAGGAAGCATTGATGTTAAATGGAAAGTGTATGGTAAGGTGTTAGACCCAACGGGATATAATAATTTTTGGATGGTGACGAACCTATTCAGAGATGTTTTAATGACTACAAGAGATTGTAATGCTGTTGAATGTAATGGGATGGATTGGAATAGAAATCCATCCTATTCAGGTACACCTTCTTATTACCCCGAAGCACTTGGAGCAGGTTCTTATTATTGTAATTCAACAGATTCATTTGTTTATTTAGGATATTTGAGATATACCTATAATAGCATTACATTTGCAGAAAACTTCACATTTACTCCAGACGCATCTGTTATTCAAAATACATTGAATCAAGAATCAGTTTCAACAATGAATTTCTGTAATTTTGATTCAACTCAATTTGAAGCAGATGATAGTGAAAAAGTAAGAAAAACATTTATTCACACAGGGGGTAATTCCACCATATTTTATAAATTTGATTCCACTTTAGCCTCTAATTTTCAAGTGATAAGTGATAGTGGTAACATCCTATCACAAACAACTTGTGTAAGTGGAACTCATTATGGATATTTCAATGTGTCAAATGGAGATGCTATCACATTATATGTAAATGGAGCATGTTCAACACCAAATACAAGTTGGACATTGGATATGGGATGTTGTGATATTACAGCGATAATGAATGTAACATCTGATTGTACAGAAACACATGGAAAAGTTTGTATTAAAGCATCTTCTACACTTATTCCTTCAAGTAAATTTGAATATTTAGTAGATGGAGTTGTTCAAACTTCATTAGGTTCATGTGCAGGAGGAGTATTAGTTGATGCTTTATTAGGAACACGTTCTATTTCTGTTAGACATAAAGAAATTACAACATGTGCTAAAACAGAAATAAAAATTGTAAACTGTGTAGCTGAAAATAACATCACAACATCTACAACAACAGCTTCTCCATCCTCATGTTCTGTTAGCTTTTCGGAAGCAAGACATGACACGGATTTAACATGTAATTCTTTACAAGGATATTTATATGTACATGTGGATTCAAGTAATACAAGTGGATTGATTCAATTTAGAGTGTTAGTTGGTAGTGCTGCCGTGATAGATTGGACTACTCCTCAATTAGAAGATGAAGCATTGTTTTTATTAAATCATGGAACTTATAGAGTTCAAGTGAGAGATGCAAATGAAACTTCTTGTACAGCAACCGTAAATAATGTAGTTTTAAGTTATACTAATTGTGTTTAAATGCCTTATAAATTTAGAATAGCAGATAGTGGTAGTAGCAATGTCAATTATTATAACATTTATTTAGATGATTATAATAATAAATTAGCTTCAAATGTTCTTCTCCCCTATGATGTGGTGGTGAATGATTGGAAGCCAAGTTTTCTATTTATTGTTGAGAATAATATGTTCACTTGTGGTGCTGTTAAGAATATTTTGATTAACAATCTCACTACAACTACAAGCACTCAACCTGTTTTAACATTAACAACCAATTCTTATACACCACCAAGTACATCTACCACTACACTCCCTGCAACAACAACAAATCCACCAACAACAACACAAACAACCCCATCGCCGTCAACCACAACTTCAACGAGTTCTACAACAAGTTCTACAACACAAGCACCAAATGTAAATGTTTATTTAACAGCACATTTTGACGATGATGCAGGACTTATTGTAATAGATGCCTATTTAAGAAATAATAATGGAACTCCATATATCAGTTTAATAGATTTTTATATAGAAGGAACTCTTTATTATAGAAATTCTATTGGAGGATTTACATCTTCAACACCATTTTCATTATATATACCCATTGGATATTCTACCAATCACACAGTGTTTGCCATAGCTAATGTTGAATCATTAGAATATGCGTGTATAAGTTCTGTGACACCAAGTAGCAGTGGGGGAACTACATTCACAATTATATCATCATGTTAATATGTTATACCTTTCAGCACAACCCGACAATGACTATTTTTTATGGCAACTCCAAGTGCAATTCAATAATTTTGAAAGAATGGGAATTCCCCTTTCAAATGTTTATGCGTTAGTTGCTCATAGAGGAGAAGAATCTACTCCACAATTTATACAATATGCAAATGAAACAAAAGCTAATATTCTTTTTTATAAGGATGAAATTCCTGATAGAAAATATATTCCTGCTATTCGTCCCCACATTATAAAACAATTTTTTAAAGCCCATCCCGAATTAGTAGATGAATATTTCTTCTACCATGATAGTGATATATTATTTACAAAACTTCCTAATTGGGAGGAATTGATGGATGGAAATTGGAAGGTGAGTGATACGATTGGATATATTGGATATGAATACATCATAGAAAAAGGAACTAATGTTCTTTTAGATATGTGTGATATTATTAAAATACCACCAAAAGTGGTAAGAAATAATCAAAAGTTTTCAGGGGGATGTCAATATCTATTAACAGGAACGAATAGTGAATTTTGGGATAAAGTGGAAAAGGATTGTGAAGCTATTTATACATCACTAAGAGATAGAGTGGAAGAATATGGAATTAGTTGGAGTAGAAGTTCAGGAAGACCTCCAAGTGAATATCATCCTATACAAGAATGGTGTAGTGATATGTGGTGCGTTTTATGGAACGCGTGGCTTAAAGGATATAGAACAGATGTCGTAAAAGATTTGTCATTTTCATGGGCTACTAACACGATAGATGAACTTTCCAACCACAATATATTTCATAATGCAGGTGTGGTGGATGAACAAAAAGGTCATTTATTTTTTAAAGGAGATTATATTACAAGACTTCCCTATCACTTTGATTTAAGTTTTGTTGACAGAAATTATTGTAGCTACTTCTACGTTCAAGAAATAGAGGACACTAAAATCAATTTGGGGCTTTCTCCTGCACGCAAAGTGAAGAAGGATAGAAACTATACCAACCCCAAAGTTAGTTGCGTGATGACCACATATGGACGTTTTAACACGGTGGAAAGAAGCATTGGGTTTTGGAGAAAACAAGATTATAAAAATAAGGAACTTATTATACTAAATACAGCCCCCACTCCGTTAACACTTTCAGTAGAGTTGGAGGATTGTGGAATAAAAATTATTAACCAATCCTGTCAAACGGGAACTAATATTCCATATTCTAATGTTGGGAAAATAAGAGAGGATGCTTTGCGCTACGCAACAGGTGATATTTATATATGTTGGGATGATGATGATATGTTTCTTCCCTTTCATATAAAATATGGTGTTAAACATCTATTGGAATGTAAAAAAGATGCTTGGATGCCCAAAAGAAGCATTTTTACAGGGAATGGTGGAGACAGCTTTATGTATGCACAAAACGCATTTGAAGCCTCTGTTTTAGTTTGGATAGATGCTATTTGGAGATATGGATTTTTATATGAAAATGGAAGTGAACATTTATCATGGAGACGTGGATTGGTGGACGATGACCAATTGGATGAAAATTTTGATGTCAATCCATTAGAATCATATGTCTATATTTGGGGAGAAAAAGAATCGAGCCATAAACAATCAGGAGATATAGATAATCCAAATAATTTTGAAAATCATAAATCAAATTCAACTGATTTTGGTAATCGTCATTTAGGAATATACGATGAAAGAAAATTGGAAGAATGGTATATGAAAATTGTTGATTTTGTTGGACATGCTTATTTAAACAAACATATTCAACCTTATTTAAAATATAACACCGTATATAGTGATAATTCATAGTGGAAGTTTTGGTATTTCGTTTTTGAATAGGCATGTTATTTATGAGAACATCATTAAAATAACTGTTAAAGAGAAAGATTTTAATATTTCTTACAATAGGAGTTTATTACAAGATTCTTCTAATTTAAGTGGAAGTGTTAAACCATTTGTGACAGGGAGTGACTTCGTTCCCTATGCCACCACCATTGGAATTTATAATGACAATCAGGATTTATTAATGGTGGCTAAACTTTCTCAACCAATCCCCATGTCTAATTACACGGATATGAATTTTTTGATTAAATTTGATAATTAAGTTTTATGAATATTGAACTCCTTTCTTTAATAGAATCTGTATTAGGAAATGGAGATAGAAAAGCAAGGGAAAACTATGCTTTCTATTGTCCAAATTGTAAACATCATAATAAGAAATTAGAAATTGATTTACACACTGATAGCTATTTACAAAATAAATGGGGATGTTGGGTGTGTGGATTTAAAGGAAGAACTGTTAGAGCATTATTTAGAGTGCTTAGAGTTCCCATTGAAAAAATGGAAAAACTAAATTCTCTAATTAGGTATAAATCTGATGGAGAAGAGCATAGAGAAGAAGTGATTTCATACCCCCCTTCTTTTAAATTCATCAAAGACTATAATAATCTAAGAGGATTTGAAAGACTCTTTGCCAAAACTGCTATACGTTATTTAGAAAAGAGAAATGTTGTTTTTGATGATATTGTAAAATATAACATAGGAATATGTACAGAAGGAAAGTTTAAAAATAGAATTATATTTCCCTCTTACGATGGAGATGGAGTATTGAATTATTTTACAGGAAGAATTGTAGTTGAAAAAGGACTTCCTCCTTACACCTTCCCCGAATCTAATAAGAATTTAATTCCATATGAGTCTCATATTAATTTTAGTGAACCTGTTGTTTTATGTGAAGGAGTTTTCGATGCAATAGCCATTAGAAATAATGCTATTCCATTATTGGGAAAATTCGTTAGTGAAACTTTACATGAAGCACTTGTCAATAAATCAAATGATATTTATATATGTATGGACAAGGATGCTATGAGAGAGGCGTTACATTTAGGAATGGAATATAAATCTTATGGAAAAAATGTTTATGTTGTTGAACTTCCCGAAAAAGACCCATCAGAAATGGGATGGGAAGAAGTGAATAAATTAATAAGAAAAACACCAATTCTTTCAGATAGGAAAATATTGGAAATGAAATTCAAATATAATATTTAATGAAATCGTTATACGGAATTGTAACTAATTTGTTGGTTGAAAATGAATATGAATTAAATAATTTATATGAAAATCAAGATAAAAACATCATCAATGAATTTATCAAATTCTGTAAACAAGAAATTGGATTCCAAACCCATCCCATTGTAACATTTACTAAGAAAAAAGAAAATACTAAAACATTAGGACATAACGATTTATCAAATAACAAAATAATGGTTTATATACAAGATAGATTGATGGCTGATGTAATGAGAACATTGGCACATGAGTTTGTTCATACAAAACAAAAAGATTTGAATGTATTGAATGTTAATAGTGGAAATGATGGAAGTGAACATGAAAACGAAGCTAATTCTAAAGCAGGGGAGATATTAAGAAAATTTGGAAAAAAATTTCCTGAAATATATTCTCAAAAGTTTCCTGTAAATGCTTATAAAAACACTTATTTTGATAATAAAATATTAAAAGAATCTGACGGAGTGTATGAATATGGGTGTTTAATGTTAAAATTAAACATTGATAATTGGAAAGATGTTATTGGAAAGATAAGTGATGATGATTTATATATGAGTGAAGAAAATGGTGGATATGGAAAAGAGAAAACTCCTCACATCACCATTTTATATGGATTTCTTCCCACAACAAATTATAATGATGTTGAAAAAGTTCTTTCTAAATTAAAAAAGCCCATAAATGTTACATTAGATAAACTCTCTTTATTTAAAAATGAAGAATTTGATGTATTGAAATATGATGTAAGTGGAAGGATATTACATTCATTAAATAAATTATTTTCAGAGAAATTTGAGAATGAAAATAAATTTACAGAATATGTTCCTCATTGTACAGTGGCATATATTATAAAAGGACAGGGTGGTAAATATATCAAACCAATTTCTCCTTTTAAAGCATCTTGTGATGAATTTATATATTCCTTTCCTAATGGAGAAAAGAAAACATTTAGAATAAATAACAATGTCTGAATCATATTTAAAAAAAGAAATAAATAATGCTGACTTACAAAGGGTTCGCAATTTAATTACAAAACAATTCACGAATGGAACTCAAATTCAAGGTGGATATGTAAAGAAATCTATTCCGAGAAATGAGGGGGATATTTGGGCAGAGAATAATAAGAAATTCACCATTAAAAATGGAATAAAAATAAACATCACTTCAACAGATGATGTTAGAGCTTCTGTTATAGTTCCATTATTTTGTCCTAAATGTTCTTCTATAATGAAACATGAGAACGATAAGAAGATGTATGGTATTTATGGACATTGTTTTTCATGTCAAATTAAAGAAGAAACGGAAATGAAGATAAATGGAACATATGTTGAATTTGAAAAAAGTAAATTGAGACAAAATCTAATTTCAATTGCTGATGAAATAGAAGAAGAGTTGGTGGATATGGTGCATAATCCCATTTCTTCTTATGTAACAGAAGCAGGAGATAGCGAGAATTGGGTTGGGGATGTTAATAACGAAGAAGCCATAGCTAAAGTGAAAGAAATAGCTAAAAAGCTCAGAAATGTTAAATTCTAATATTTATATAAAAAAGAAGAATGAAGAATAAACAATTAGTTAAAGAATACTTGAAAAAAATAGCCACCAAAATAATTAAAGAGAATGTGGATGGAAATATACAAGATGAATTAGATTCATTGAATAAAGCCAATGGCTATGGTGTTGATAATGAAATTGGACGATTTAACATTGTTCTTCACCCACAAGAAAATAGCATAGCAGAAGAATTAATGTTAGAAACAGATTTATTTGAATTTGTTAAGAAAATAACAGGAGGAGAATTGAAATTGGAACAAGTGGCAGGATTTTATAAGAAACCCACCACTGCTCAACGTAAATCTGAAAAGATATTAAAAGAATATAGCAAAACTCTTTTAGAAACAAGAAAAACTCAAATCAAAGAACTTCAACGTAGAAAAGAATATTTAGAAAATAGACTAAAAGCTACTAATAAATTTTATAAAAATCAACCATTGGATGAAACTGTTAAAGTTAAAGTGGGAAAAATGCAAGAGGGAATTTCTTTCATTGATGGGAAGATAAATGAAATAACAAAGAAAATTGAAGCATCCAAATCTAAGTAAAATATTATTGGAAGAAATAGGAAATGCTTTAGAAAAGAAAGCTCCCCCTATTTTAATGAGATATGACCTCATTTTAAACAAAGTTCCTTCTTTAAAAAAGGGAATTGAATTAATTTTAACAAAAAGTTTTAGGTTTTTTGTTAAAGATGTATTAATTTTGTCCCCTAAACCAACAACTTTCAGGGTTGTTCTCAATAATGGTTTTACATTTCAAATGTCCTATCAAGGAAAAGGTAATTTTATGGCTAAAATATCAGGAAAGAAATATCTTTTAGACACTGCCACAGGAGTTACCCAAGCATCACAAGCGGTTTCTGATTTATTATCAATGGGAAGTAAACCTCTCCCTGCGGCAGAGTCAATAGATAAAACTGATTCAACAGATTCAAGTTTTTCTTCTTCTGATGGAGGTGGTAGTATGGGTGGAAATGATGAAAATCTCCCTACATTTGAACCAATAGATAATGAACCTGAAATATCAGATGAAGAATTCGATTCGTTAGAAAAAGACGACGAAGAATAAAACAACAATCTAAATTTATATTATGCCAAAGATTAAAGAATTCATTCAGTTTTTTATTGCTGAGGGAAAGGGGGAAAATTCATGGAATGAATTAGCTCGTCGATTTTCCTTTGAAAATGGAGAAAAATTGAGAACTTATGTTCGACATAATTCTAATAAATTTTCAAAAATTATTTCAGAAGAAGAACCTGCTCCTAATTATGATAAAATCTACTATAAAGGTGATAGTTGTTCAATTGAAAAGAAAATATTAAGGGATATTAGGAATGAATCTGAACTAATTGAAGCCTGTAATATTGATACTGATAAATGGCTTGTTTCAAGTTGGAAATGTTCATCTTGGGAATCCCCCTCAAAGGATGGAGAGAGCAAAAGACTTTATGCTGTTAGTGTAGAATTAAAGAAAAAAGACGCTTCTTCATTAGAATACTATTTTTCATCTCTTTCTGAAAGACTTTGCTCCACAATTCCTCCCATCTATATAAAAAGAAAAGTTGATAACGAAAAATCTTTATTTTTATACACTTCTGATAAACATATTGGAGCATTAACAAAAAAATCAAGCATATATAAGAATGATTATACGGCTGAAATATTTAGAAATAGATTATTGAGTTTATTGGATGAAATTCAATATCAATTTGAACTATATGGACGCTTTGACACTATTCATTTTGTAGATTTAGGAGATGCTTTAGACGGATTTAATGCTAAAACCACAAGAGGCGGACATACACTTCCACAAAATCTCTCAAATGAAGAACAATTTGATGTATTTGTTAATGTTCATAAAGAATTCTTCGATTCTTTAGTGAAAATGGATGTTACAAATAATATTAAATATTTAGCAACGTATAAGGATAACCATTCGGGCAGTTTTTCTTATTTTGCCAATAGAGCTTTACAAATATATCTCAATCATTGCTATCCTGATATTGAAACTATAATTTTAGATAAATTTATAGAACACTATTACTATGGAAAGCATTGTTTTCTATTTACACATGGAAAAGATGAAGAAGATATGAAACATGGCTTCCCCTTTCATCTTACAGATAAAGTGGAAAACTATATCAATGATTATATTAATTATTTTAATATAAAAGCTGATGCCATCCACGTTATTAAAGGAGATTTACATAGAAGCGCATCGGAAGAAGCTCGTAGATTTAGATATAAGAACGTAATGTCTGTTTATGGAGGCAGTAAATGGATACATACCAATTTCGGAACATGCAAAGCAGGGATAAATTTCGATATTGTATGGAAAAATGAAGGAAGAGTGTTGGAACAGAAAATAACATTTTAACTTATATTTATATGAAACAAAAAGAACATGAGTAAGGATGTAATTTTAGGAGTAATTCGCCATTTTCTCACCATCGCAGGTGGTGTATTGGTGACAAAGGGTAATTTAGACGTGACAGATGCAGATACATTGGTTGGAGCAGTGATAGCCATTGTAAGTGTTGTTTGGTCAATCGTTTCTAAGAAAAAAGCTGTGTAAATCAATAGCTTTTCCCATTTAAAAACGCAACTCATTAGCTTGGGTTGCGTTTTTTGCGTTATACCCATGTAGTTTGTAAGAATTTTGATATTTATTAATAAAGAGCATGAGAAATCCAAAGATAGAACTACTTATCGTTAAAGAATATTTGAAAAAACTAAACGAAGACGTGAGTGCTATTAGTCAAAGTGAAAAAAATGCTAAAAGAGTAGAGATTCAGGCTTCAATTAAAGCGGCACAAGAGAGAATTAAAACTTTACAAGCACAATTGAGGACATTATAATCCTTTATGAATTATACAAAAGAAGAACTTAAAAAGATAGCATTAGAAGAATATGCTAAGTGTGCAAATGATTTAATTTATTTTGCAAAGAAATACGTTTATATAAAACACCCCACAAGAGGTAGAATTTTATTCAATCTATATCCATTTCAAGAGCAAGTAATTAGAGACCTCTATTTACATGATAAGACAATCATACTAAAAGCAAGACAATTAGGTATTTCCACACTTCTTTCTGCTTATGCTGTTTGGTTAATGACATTTAAGGAAGACCAAAACATTGTTGTACTTGCCAGTAAGTTAAAAGTTGCTCAGGAAATCATGGATAAGGTGAAAGTGATGTATTATAGCCTTCCTACATTTCTAAGAGGAACAAATCCTCCCGATAAAGACAATACACAGACTTTACAAATTAAAAATGGTTCAAGAATTAGTGCATTTTCAGCAAATAGCGATGAAGGTCGTTCACAAGCAGCATCCGTTGTTATAATTGATGAATTTGCATTTATTCAAAGAGCAGAAGACCTTTGGACATCTGTTTTCCCAACTATTTCAACAGGTGGTAAAGCAATTCTATTGTCAACTCCTGCGGGAATGGGTGGGACTTTCCATAGACTGTGGACACAAGCAGAAACAGGAGAAAATGCCTTCTTTCCGATTAAATTAAAATGGGATGTTCACCCTGAACGTGACCAGTCTTGGAGAGATGAACAAGAAAAGGCAATGGGTAAGAGGAAAGCGGAACAGGAGAACGATTGTGACTTCTTAGCTTCTGGTGACACTGTTTTTGACACAGAAACTCTTGTTCATTACAATTCTCTCATCACAGAACCCATTGAAAAGAGAGGACAAATGAGAGATTTTTGGATATGGAAATATCCTGACTTTGGAAGAACATATTCTATCATTGTGGACACCGCAAGAGGAGATAGTGCCGATTATTCATCAATTTCAGTTTACGATTCAGAGGAAATGGAGCTTGTTGCCGAGTTTAAAGGTAATTTAGACACGCCTGTATTGGCAACATTAGCGGTTGCCGTTGCCACAGAGTATAATCAAGGACTTCTCATCGTTGAAAACACAGGAATTGGATGGGCTACTGTTCAAAAAGTGGAAGAATTGGGATATATTAACACTTATAAGTCATTAAAGAGTTCCACCACCCTTTCTGTTGAACAATATATGGCTAAACAGATGAATAGTGATAACTATGTGAATGGATTTTCAAATAATGTAGGAACAAGACCATTAATCATCAATAAATTGATAGAATTTATTAGTAATAGACTTATAAAGAACCCTTCTAAGAGATTTCACGATGAATTGAAATCATTTATATGGAATAATGGAAAAGCAGCAGCTTCTGAGGGGGGAAATGATGATTTAATCATTCCTTGTGCTATTTTTTGTTATTTAAGAGAGAATTTTCTCACTTATAACAAAGTTGCTGAAAGTTTTTATAGAGCAAGTGTCTCTGGTATCAAATCAGGGAGAGATTATTATAATATAATGCCTGATGGTGATTTTTTCAATCAACATTACAGTTCCACATTTCAACAACACAACCTTCTCCCTGATTATAGAGAAATTGACAACGCAATGTATAGTGGAAAGCAAAATGATGCGTTTAGACAATGGAATATGAAATATGGGAATAATTACATTAATTTCGATTGGTTGATAGAAAAATAACACATGAAACAAATAGATAATTCTGTTTTTGGACGATTAAAACGTTTATTTTCTAAAGATGTCATAGTGAGGAACATCGGAGGGAATAAATTGAAGATAATGGACATTTCCCAAATCCAAAGAGATGGGGAATTGGCTTCTAACAGCCTAATAGACCGTTCTAACAGGCTTTACACCTCTAAACCATATGAATTCTCCATCCCATCTAATCAATCGTTACAAGCGGTAAAAACACAACTGTACGCTGATTATGAAATGATGGACACAGATGCTATTATTGCTTCTGCATTGAATATTGTGGCAGATGAATCAACATTAAAGAATGATTTTGGTGAAGTGTTGAAAATTAAGTCAGATGATGAAGATATTAAGCTAATTTTGACTAATTTGTTCTATGATGTCCTCAATATTGAGTTTAATTTGTGGGGATGGATAAGAAATATGTGTAAATATGGAGATTCCTTCTTATTTATCAAAATAACAGAGAAATTTGGCATTACAAACGTGATTCCCCTTTCTGCTTATGATATGTTTCGCTTAGAAGACCCCGAAACAGGAGAAACTAAGTTCCAATTGTTAGAAAACAGCCCATTTTCTAATACAGGAGGGGTGAGAAGGGAGTTTGATAACTATGAAATAGCCCATTTCAGACTGATTGGTAACAGTAATTTCCTTCCTCATGGATGTTCTTACATAGAAGCAGCAAGAAAGACGTATAAAATGTTAATGTTGGTGGAAGATGCCGCTTTATTACATAGAATTGTTCGTTCTGCTGACAAAAGAGCCTTTTTTATCAATGTTGGGAACATTCCTCCTAATGAAGTGGACACATTCATGGAAAAAGTGATTTCCACTGTCAAAAAAGCCCCATATCAAGACCCAATCACAGGAGATTACAATTTGAAGTATAATATGATGAATCTTCTTGAAGATTTTTATATTCCTGTGCGTGGAAATGATGCAAATACACGAATTGAATCAGTTTCAGGGCTTAATTACTCAGGAATGGAGGATGTTGAGTATTATAAGAACAAATTATTTGCAGCATTAAACATTCCTAAAGCATATTTTGGAGAAGTGGAAGATTTGAATGGAAAATCAACTATTTCTCAATTAGATATTCGTTTTTGTAGAACAATTCAACGTATTCAGAAGATAGTTCTTTCAGAATTGAATAGAATTGCTGTGATTCACTTATATGCACAAGGATATACAGATAATAATGTCTTAAACTTTGAATTAGAGCTTTCTTCACCTTCAATTATTGAGCAACAAGAGAAAATAGCCATTTGGAAAGATAAAGTGGACTTAGCTTCTCAAATGATGGACACTAAACTCTTACCAACTGATTGGATTTATCATAATATATTCAACATGAGTGAAGATGAATATGATGAATTAAGAGATTTGGTTATAGAAGATAATAAACGATTCTTTAGACTTAATCAGATTGAAACAGAAGGAAATGACCCTGTTGAAACAGGAGATTCTTATGGAACGCCACATGATTTAGCCACCATCTATAAAAATAATGCTTCTGCACCACAAGATTTGCCTGATGGATTTGATGAAAACCCTGTTGGACGACCTCCTAAACATGTTTCGGTCTATGGAACAGATGCAAGTTCATTTGGGCGTGACCCATTAGGAAAGAAAGAATTAAATCCTAATAGAGTGGACTATTCTATGAATCAAAATAGAAAAGTGAGTGCCTATCAGCTTGAAAATGTGGAAAAAACACTATTAACTGAATCATTTTCCAAATTAAAAATATTTGATGAAGAATTATTGGATTAAAACGATATTTATACAAAAAGACTTAATCTTTTTTTAAATGAAATTGAAACATTCTAAAATAAAAAACACGGGCATATTATTTGAATTGCTGACACGTCAAATCACTTCTGATATTATATCTGGAAAGAGCCAACCCGTAGCTATGAATCTTTTGAAAAAGTATTTTCATAATACGGAGATAGCAAAAGAATACACGCTCTATAAGTCTTTAACTAATAAGGGAAATAGTCCATTAACAGAATCAAAAGCTGATAAGTTTATTGATACAGCTATTGATTTATATTCCAATATCAATAGGGAAAAACTGCGTAGAGAAAAGTATAATTTGATTAAAGAAATAAAGAATAATTATAATATTGATACCTTTTTAAAAGCAAGAGTGGATAATTATAAATTATACGCTTCTGCTTTCAGTTTATTTGAACATAAATGTAATCCATCCGTTGTCAATCCTGAATTTGTTCTTAACAATAGATATGTTCTTTTAGAATTCTTGACAAGTGACACCACTCCTGTCGAAAATGCTATTTTAAATGAATATAATTCTAAATCAAAGGGAGAAAGAGGATTGATATTTAAAATATTGGTTGATAAATTCAATAGCAAATATTCAAAAGACCTTTCTGATGAACAACAATTGGTATTGAAAGAATATATTTCATCCATTTCCAATCTTCCTGCATTAAAAGATTTTGTTAGTGCTAAAACGATGGAAGTGAAGAAATATTTGAAATATCAAGCGAAAGTGATAGAAGACACTTCTACTAAAATCAAATTAACAGAAGTGATAAGTCACATTCCTGTTATAGATAAGAATTACATATTAAAAGATGGAGATGTTTTACAACTTCTTCAATTATTGGAACTTAAAACGGAATTAGAAGCATTATGACAACCAATTTAGGAGGAAGTACATTCTCAGGTGGTTCAGGAGAACAACATTTCGGAGGAAACAAGAAAATGTTAGTGAAAAAGAAACTAAAAGAAATAATTCAGAAAGAAATAGCTTCTCGTAAATCTATTAATGAGGCTTCTTATAAAGAATTTAAGAAGAACGAAGGAAGTCCTAAACAAAAAATAGGAACAGCTATTAAAGAAATTAAAAGACAAATTACAGAAGTGGAAAAACGAATTTCCCATTGTATCAAATTGAAAGAGGAGATGGGAGTGAACACTTATTGGAATTCTACATCAAAATATCTTTCAAACCTTTCAGAAAAACTAAATCGCTTATCAATTAATATTAAAAATCTTTCAGCATGACAATTAAGGAACTCTATAAACAATGTTGTGGGGAACAAATATCAAAACGTAAATTTTTAAATGAATGTTTACGCAATAATTCTGTAAATGGATTTCTCTCCCCAATGAATTCCTTTGAAGATGTTGTTAAAATATTGAAAAATAAAGGAATTATCTCTGAATGTGAATGTGAAAAGCAAGAAGAACCAATAGATGAATATCATGTAGAAGATAATCCATATAAAGATGGGTCTTATCCATTTATTGTGATATTAAAAGTGGTGATAAATGCAGAAGATGAAGAAGAAGCTAAACAAAAAGGAGAAGACCTTTGTAATAGCATTTATGGAAGTGAAGATGTTAAAGCCACTGTAATTAAAACGTTAGGAGGAAATAAGATATGATGTTAGTTGATTTTATTGGGTATTTGAATCTCACCCCTGCTCAAATTAATGAGTCTATAATGAAAAATAATGGACTTTTAGTGGTAGAAGGTGTCATTCAACGTGCAAATGCTAAAAATGGCAATGGACGGGTTTATCCAAAGATGATATTAGAAAGAGAAGTGACTAAATATCAAGATTTAATTACTAATAATAATGCTTTAGGATGTTTAGACCATTATGACACACAAATTGTAGAATTAAAGAACGCTTCGCATAAAATAACTAAATTATGGTGGGAAGGTGATGATTTATGTGGTAGAATGGAGATTCTTTCCACTCCATATGGAAATATTGCCAAAGAATTGTTCTTAAATAAAGTGAATGTAGGTATTTCTTCGAGGGGAACGGGTAGTGTGAAGAATATAGGGGAAGTAATAGAGGTTCAAGATGATTTTGAATTGGTATGTTGGGACTTAGTATCAGTCCCGTCAACTAAAGGAGCGTATTTGAACATGATAAGTGAAGGAATCTCTCCTCAAAACACCAAATATAATAAAATTAACAACATTGTCAACGACATTCTAACTAATTATTAGTGGATAAAATAAAAGGAGGACTTGCTGATAATGTCCCTGATGGGAAATTTAATTTAGTTTCATTGTTAAAAGGAATTAAAGTGGAAATGGAACACACTTCTGATAAGGAAGTGGCTAAGGAAATAGCAAAAGACCACCTTTCAGAAGACCCATTATATTATCAGAAGTTAAAATCCCTCAATTTAGAAAGTATTTTAAAAGAAGCATCTCCATTTTCAGAATTCATAGGAAAAGAACTATCTGATGAATATGAAATAACAGGAATAAAAACAGATGAAGATGGAAATATAAAGATTTCTCTTTATAATCTATATTCAGGAAAAAATCAAGACTATATAGAATATAATAGAGAAGAAAAGAAGTTTTATATTAATCAATTGGGAACTCGGTTATCAATTCCCGATGAATACCATTCATTTAATATCCAAAGTCATAATTTATTAAATGCTATTATTTCAAAAAGCACTCCTAAAATTGAAAAATTAAATAATAGCGCTGACACTTCTTCTTATAGAGGATATTTGAAACACATTCCCTCCGATGCTGTAACTTATTACAGAATATTTCCAAAAGATAGTCATTTAGAAAATAAAATCAAGCTACAATTTCGTAAATTGAAAAGAATAGCAGAAAAGAATAAATGGAACTTAGAAAGAGAAGTGATTCATACTAAAAAACACGACTTTCTTATTCATTTTAAGAAAGGAGACGAAAGTTTAAGGTATATTCCATTCGTAGAAGATAAAACGGGAGAGGGACAAAACGATTTCACCACTGTTCATAGAATATTTTACAATGAAAGATGGTGGGAATTTAACGATGTTGATAAATGCTTTGGAATGGCTGAGTATATCCTTTCAGGAAAGGAAAAGAAAGAAAATGTAAATAATAAAAATGAAGATATAATAAAATCTCTTCTTAGAATAGTAAAAGACCATTTGAAAAAAGACGGAGATGTGAAATCATTATATAACATAGCCGTAAGAGCAACAGAAGAAGGGGATGAAACAAGTGTAGCAGGATTGGTGAAAACCATTTCAAATAAATTGTTACAAAAAGAAGATGTTAAAATAGAAATTCCCAAAAAGAAAAAATCAGAGATAGTTTATATTGAAAAAATTGTTCAATTTTTATTAAATAAAGATAAATGAAATTATTTGAAATATTTCTATTAGAAGATAGAATAGAATATCTGAAGAATAAATACGTAGTTGATGGAAAATTGACAACAGAGCAATTTAATAATATTGTACAATCAGACCCTACAAAAAATAAAATTTATGTTCAATGGCTTCTCAATAAATTAAATAAAGAAAATCCTCCAAGATTTTTTGAAGATTTATATAAAATAAAAGAATATTTAGACATATTCGACAGACTTAAAAATAAATTTAAAGAAAAAGATATTAATGAATATTCATTTGAAGAATTTAAGAATGATGCTATTAGAATTAAAAATGAGAGTGGAGATTTAGAATTTAAAGATGATGGTGGTTCAAAAGACCCTAATCAACTTTCCCTTTTTGAAATATTAAAAAAACTTTCATAAAAATATTTTTAATATTTCCTAATATTTTTTAATTTATTTATATTTATATGTGAAACTTAATTCTTAGTTTCATTCTTCTAAGCAATTCCCCGAAATATTGCTTCAAATAATTTAAAATACTCATTATACTTCCATTAAGTATAGTTCCATAATTAAAATAAGGAAAATGTCAAAGACAAAAACATTGTTAGAACAAGCTATTGCTGACGCAAATGACTTGAAAACACTCGCATTGGAAAATGCAAAACGCACAATTAACGAATCCGTAGATTCAAATTTAAAATCCATGATTGATTTAAAACTTCAAGAAATGGAAGACGAAGATGTTTCTTATGAAGATGATGAAGACATCAACGTTGATGAAATTCTAAAAGAATTGGAAGACGAAGAAGAAACAGAGGAAACAGAAGAAACAAGTCCCGAAGAAGATATTGAACCCGATGGAGACGTTGATTTAGAAAAAGAAGTGGGCAGTATGACAGCAGATGATTTGAAAGCCTTGATAGCAGATGTCATTTCAGAACTAATTCCAACAGGAACAGCAGGTGTAGAAGATAGTGTTGATTTAGACACTCCATCCAACGATGAAATGGGTATTTCGACAGACGGAGACTCACAAGAAGACGAGGATGAATTAGATTTGGATGAATTGTTAGCTGAATTAGATGGAGAAGATGAAAGAAATTATTCCAATCTTCAACAAGAATTGAATGAAGCTAAAAAAGCAATAGGAAAATATCAAGAAGCAATCAAAGAAGTGAAATTGTTCAATGCTAAACTCTTGTATTTGAATAAAATCCTGAGTGAATATACACTTCCTTCTAATGTTAAAATGAAATTAGCTGAAAAGCTGGACGGAGTAACAAGCAGAGAATCTGCAAAGATGATTTACGAATCATTTAAAATTTCGATGAGTTCTAAAAAACCATCATTAACCAAAAAACCAATTAACGAATCTCTCAAAAAATCAATTGCATCTAATGTAAAACCAAACCTTTTACATGAAAATGGTAAAACTCAAACCAATAAGCAAATTATTGATGCGGGAACTATCAATCGTATGCAAATTTTAGCAGGGATAAAAAAACCTAACTAAGAAAAATGGTAAATTTAAAAAACTTTATTACAGAAACTGAGCAAAAAATTCAAGCCATTTCGGAACAGGCTTCTAATTATGCTCAAAATTGGGAGAAAACAGGCTTGCTTGAAGGGTTGAAGTCACAAGACAAACTCAACATTGCAACATTGTTGGAGAACCAAATGAAAAACATCATCACGGAATCTATTACGACCAATTTGGGTGGTTCTACATTCACGGCGGGTAGTGGTGAACAATGGGCGGGGATTGCTCTTCCAATGGTGAGAAAAATCTTTGCTGAAACTATTTCAATTAAAGAAATGGTGAGTGTTCAACCAATGCAACTTCCAACAGGTCTTATTTTCTATCTTGATTTTAAATATGGCACTACTAAAACTCCATTTGCCACCACTGACAGTGTTTATGGTGTGACAGATACAGAAGATGTAGATGCTTCGGGTGGATTGTATGGTGTTGGTCGTTATACATATTCAATCAACAACGCCACAGCCTCAGTGACAGGAACTGTAAGTTCAGGCTCATGGGCAAACGTATTTTTGAATTCAAGTTTGTCAGCTTCTGCTGCTGCTAATGAAATCAAAAAAGTGACAGTGGCTGTTTCAGGATTGGCTGATTATGATGTTCAAGGTGTTCGTGCATTTACATTGTCAGGTTCAGGTATTCTTCCTGCTAACGTATTGAATGCTTACACTGATGCAGATGGAACTAATGTTTATTTCTTCGTAACAGGTTCAAGTGGAACTGTTGTAACAGGTACAACCCTTTGCACATATGTTAAACAAACAAAAGATAATTTTAGAAGTGACTTTGAAGACCGTACAGGCTCATTGACAATTCCTGAATTCAATCTTGACCCACGTTCAGAAACCGTTAATGCTAAAACTCGTAAGTTGAAAGCAAAATGGACATTTGAAGCAATGCAAGATTACAAGGCTTACTTGTCAATTGATGTGGAACAAGAGATGACACAATTCATTTCTGATTACGTTGCCACTGAAATTGATTTGGAAGTGTTGGATATGTTGATTTTGAATACTAAATCTACTGAATATTGGACTGCTGATAACAACTTGCAAATCAATGCTGCTAAAACTGCATTTGTACCAATGACAAGTGGTTATTACAATTCACAAGGACAGTGGTTTCAAACACTTGGCACTAAAATGCAAAAAGTGTCTAATGCAATTCACCAAAAAACATTACGTGGTGGTGCAAACTTCATGGTGGTAAGTCCAACAGTGGCAACATTGATTGAATCTATTCCAGGATATGCTGCTGATACAGATGGTGAAAAATGGGAATATGCAATGGGTGTTCAAAAAGTAGGTACGTTAAACTCACGTTTTAAAGTGTTCAAGAATCCTTATTTCACAGAAAACATCATCTTGATGGGTTTCAAAGGAAATAACTTCTTGGAAACAGGTGCAGCTTATTGTCCTTATATTCCATTGATGCTCACTCCTTTAGTGTATGACCCTAACACCTTCTCCCCAAGTAAGGGCCTTATCACCAGATATGCTAAGAAGGTTGTACGGGGTGAATTCTACGGTAAGATTGTTGTTGGTGGCTTGAACACTATATAATTAATAATTTATTTTGTTAATTTCTTAAAAGAGAGGGAACTATTCCTTCTCTTTTTTGTTTTTCATGGATAAACTAAATAAATATTATGGCTTTTTGTAAAAATTGTGGAAAAGAATTGGGAAAAAGACAAACGTCTTTCTGTTCAAACAATTGTAAATTAACTAATAAAGAAAATATTCAATTAAGAACTCGTAAAAATAAAACAAACGAGAAAAACATTGCATTAAAATCTAAAATTGATGGAAAAATAATTAAAGATGTTAATAATATATCAGGATATGTGACAAGATATTTATTAAAACATGGAATTGATGTTGGACAGAATTATCAAGAATATTTTGATATTATTCAATTAGAAGAAGTTCCTGTTTATAAGTCTAAATATTCAGATTGGACTACAAAAGATGTTACTAATAAAAGTGGATGGATTACTGTTGAAGTGAAAAAGTACACCACTATTGACGAACATATTAAGAATTATCCAGAAGAAGCTCATTTATTTAAGACTGATATAAGAGCTATTGAAAGGGCTAATGATGGAAAACATAGACTCGAATGTAAAGTGTGTGGAGAGAAACTTGAATTCATATCAGAACTTCATCTTAGAAAACATGGAATGACAACGTTTCAATATAAATTAAAATACGGATTTCCTGAAATATTCGGAAGAGATGTCATAGCTAAATTAAAAAAAAAACTATGAAGTGAATGATAATATAAAAAAAATGAATCATAGGTCTAAACCTGAGATTGAAATTGAAAATTTTTTAAAAGAAAATGGAATTGAATATTTCAATAATAGCAGAGATTTTACAGATGGACATGAAGTTGATTTTTTAATTCCTGATTTCAATTTAGCTATTGAATATAATGGAATATACTATCATTCTGAGATAATGGGAGGAAAAGATAAAAGTTATCATTTAGACAAATTAAATACTTGTTCAAAATATGGAATACGGCTTATTACTATTTTTGAAGATGAATGGCTTTTGAATAAAGAAATTGTTCTTTCTAAACTTAGGAATTTATTAAATTTATCTTCTGAAAAAATATATGCGAGGAAATGTATTATAACAGAAATTGATTCTGCTACTTCTAATTCATTTTTAGAAAAAACTCATTTACAGGGAAAATGTAGCTCTACTGTAAAATTAGGAGCATTTTTGAATGAAGAATTGATTGCTGTGATGACATTTTCGACAGGAAGAATTGCACTTGGGGCTAAAAACATAGAAAATGAGTATGAATTAGTCAGATATTCAACAAATTAAATGCAAATTGCGTAGGGTTGTTTTCTAAAATGTTAAATTATTTTATTAAAACATATTCTCCAAATATTATTAATTCTTATGGAGATTTAAGATGGACTGATTTGAAAAATAATGTTTATTTGAAAAATGGATTTGAATTAATATCAATTAGTCGTCCTAATTATTGGTACACTCATAAACATAAGAATAGAATTCATAGATATAATTTCAGAAAACATAAATTGATTGAAATGGGTGCTGACAAAAATAAATCAGAATGGGAGATTATGAAGGAATTTAATTATGATAGAATTTGGGATTGTGGGAATGGAAAATATTCCCTTATAATTAATAGAAATTTAAAATGAATATAATGGTGGTTATCAAATAGTTCGTCGATTGTGGGGCAAATTTGGTGGCTTAAATTCGATTTTAAGAAGCATTTGATTTAATTTTGTTCTTATTTATATAAAACAACATTAAAATTATGTCTTCCACAGAAATTATCAAAGCGAAACGTATTCCAAAACAACCTGTATCCTTCAAAGTTACTCTTACAGATGAACAAAAAGAAGGAAAGCGAAAAATATATGAAAATAAAGTGACAGCATTGTGGTCTCCCGCAGGAACATCAAAATCATTTTTAGCTGTTCATACAGCGTTAGATTTATTTTTCAAAAAAGAGGTGGATAAAATATATATTTTGAGACCTGCTGTTGCAATGGAAGATTTGGGTTATCAAAAAGGAAGTTTACAGGAAAAATTACAATATTATTTTGTTCCTCTCATGCACAATTTCTATCAGAATTATGATAAAATGAAAATTGATAAAATGGTGGAGAAAGGAGAGATAGAAATTGTTGCATTAGCTTTTATTCAAGGTGTCACTATTCATAATGCCATTTTAATTTGCGATGAAGCTGAGAATATCACAGAAAAACAAATGAGAATGATATTAACTCGACTTGGAAAAGGTTCTAAAATTATTTTCACAGGTGATGTTGACCAAATTATGTTAAAAGATGTTAAATCTTCTGGATTTAAGAAATTAATTGATTTAGATGGTCGTTTAAATGGATTTGGAACATTTGAATTGAAACAAAATTACAGAGATGAGTTTGTACAAGAAATTTTAAAATTATATTAATAAAGTGAATATTATTCTTTCAGATGGAACGCTACATTCGTTAGACACTTCCATCCCGTTCATTCGTGAACATTTTTCAAATCCAATTAATCATGCTGTAACAATTCTCAATCAAATAAATGAGGGAATGTATAGCGACTTCATTGAAGAAAATGATGTTGTTGTTGATTGTGGAGCTAATATTGGATTGTTTTCTATTTACGCAAGTGGAATTGCTAAACAAGTGATAAGTGTCGAACCCACTCCTTCTCATTTTGCTATTCTTCAACAATTAACAAATGTATTTGAAAATATTTTTCCTATTAATTGTGCCATTGGTGCTAATATGGGAAAAACTAAATTTTATTTTTCAAATTCAAATACAACAATGAATTCTTTAATTCAAAGAGATGGGGAAGAAATTGAAGTAGATTGTTTTGATTTAAAAGGAATTATTTCAGAATTTAACCTCGATGGAATAGATTTTCTTAAAATTGATATAGAAGGAAGTGAAAAATATTTTTTAAATGAAAATAATTTGTTATATTTGCAAAATAAAGTGAAAAAGTTCTTTATTGAATTCCATGAAGTAGATGGAAAATCTTATTCTCAAATGAGAGAAGAATTTATCCCAATATTTTCTTCTTTAGGGTTTGATGTCAATAAAATTAGTGTGGATGCTTTATTTTGTAGAAAATAATTATGGATAATATCAACTATTCACTTCTCGTAAACGAATTGGGAGCTAATTTAGAACATGAATACGATGTTGAAATAGATATTCATTATATTAAATCAACAAATTCAGTTGAACTGAGTAAAATTGTTGTACCAAAAGACAAAAGGAATCGCGGAATCGGTAAATTTGTTATGGATAAAATATGTGAATTTCTTGATAAATATTCACTTAGAATGACCTTAACCCCAGCAAGTGATTTTGGTGGAAACAAACCCCGTTTAAAATTATTTTACAAAAAATTTGGAGTTATTCCATATAAAGGATTTGAATTTAAAAATACAATGATTAGAAATCCAAAATAATTATGTACATGGTAAATGAAGTTCCAGTAGTGACAGCCCCAACATTTGAAGATTGGATAAATAGAAAATATGATTGTAATATTTCTATTAAATATGATTATAATAATTTCGGAAACACCCTACTTGTTAATTATGTTGATGGAATTGAAAAGGTTATAGGTGATTTACAAAAATATTGTGATAACTTAAACATGAAACTTTCAATAGAAAGAGCATGTGTAAATAAAAGAGTTCCATTATACATAAAACCTCTTAGTGAATATGAATTTTAGTGTAGCTTTTTGTTCCCATGTTTCTGATGATTGGTATTATTCAGTGGGTGCTGATAAATTACAAAAATCAATGAAATATTTTCATCCTGATATTCCATTTTTCTTATTTGGAGATAAGGAATTGAATTATTTATTTGGTTTACATCCTAATATCAATTGGAACACCGTCAATCCATTTGTAATCTCTCTATTGAAGGAAAAATATGATGTTGTCTATCATTTTGATGCCGATAGTATGGTGTTTGGAAAGATGGATGAACTTCTATCTCCTTCTATTTTAGAATATGATGTTATTGGGGTTAGAAATAACAATGATATTGATAGAGCAGGAAAAGACAATCCGATTACACATGGAAATATTCCTGTTCAAAAATATCTAAATGCAGGGCTTGTTGGTGTTGTTAATAATGATTTTTTAGAAGATTGGAAAAAGAATAATATTGAAATTGCTAATAGACTTCCTTTTCAAGAACAGAGTGTTTTAAATATGTTATGTTATGAAACAGATAGCTATAAAACGCTAATTGTTGACCCAATGGATAGCAATGTTCATTATGGAATATCAGGTCTTTATGGAATAAATACCCATTGGGACAGTTGGAAAAACATGAGACTTGAAGGGGAGAATGTGATGTTAAAAGATAAAATTGTAAAAGTGGTACATCATGCAGGAGGACATAATTCAAATAAACTTTCTTTTGATATGTTTTCAGAAAATATACAATCTAAATTGAATGAAATTATTAATTAAGCAACCATTTGGGTTAGGAGATATAATGTTTTGTTCTCCATTAGTAAACCTTTTTGATAAACAACATGAATATATTTGGAAAGTGGAAGACCAATTTTTATGGCTCAAAGATTATATTCAATTCGATGAAAATGTTAAATTAGTAGGACTTTCTGAAAATGTAGAGACGAAAGGAATTATTAATTTACAAGATGCTCAACAAACATTTGGTGGAGATTGTATGTCTGCTAAATATAGAATGTTCAATTTAGATTTTAATATTTGGAAAACACTTAAATTTAAAGTGAATTTACAAAGATGTAATAATTTAGCAAAAAAATTAAAAATAGATTTGAATAAAAAAGAACATATTGTTCTTAATTATAACTTTGCCAATCCATCTCTTAAATACAAATACTCAGGACAATTTGATATTTCTCCAAAAAGTAGAGTAGTGAATATGGAATATGTCAATGGATATACAATGTTCGATTGGTATTTGATTTTAAAATATGCTAAAGAAATCCATACAGTAAGCACTTCGACATTTTATTTAATATCCTTGATTGATACAATAGGAACTTGTCATCTTTATCCAAGACTTCCAATGGAGAATAATTTAGATGCTATTCGTCCTATTATAACAGAAAAATGGAAACTCCATGAGTAAAATTCATGTTCTTTTAAGACATAATGTTAATTCAATTAATAGAAAGCAAAACGTTAGACCTGAGTGGTTTTCGTATCAATCTTGTTTCGATTCATTATTATTGACACATTCAAAAGATGTCACTTTTGATATTCTTTTGGATGGAGGAAATGTAAATTCCCACCATGTAAATTTTAGAAATATCAATAATGTTTATGAAGTGCAATGTGGAACAGACGCTTCTTCATTTTTAGAATTATTATATTTTGTTAAAAAGAATTATTTAGATGGAAAATGGGGACTTAATGATGTTGTTTATTTTGTAGAAGATGATTATTTACATTTGAATAAATGGGATGTTATTCTTTCAGAAGGAATACAGTTGAATAAAAATGGATATGTTTCATTGTATGACCACCCTGATAAATATTTTCTTCCCATGTATTCAGAATTAAAATCCAAATTATACATTGGGAATTATTCTCATTGGAGGGAGACCCCCTCTTGCTGTAACACCTATGCGTGTAGAATAGAAACTCTTATTAGAGATTTTGACATACATGAACATTATTCTCTTCCTGAACATACATTTGATGGATATGACCATCATAAATTTCTTTCATTAAATAAAAAAGGGAGTTTTTTAATATCTCCTATTCGAGCATTTAGTACACATTGTGAAAATAATTTTCTTAGTCCATTTGTAAATTGGGAAAGACATGCAAAAAATTAAATATGATGTAAAGAGATTTGATTGGAGTGGAATAATATCTGATGTTTTAGGTGTTAAAGGAATTGAATTATCTGAACTTAGAAGAGATGGAATAGATGTTTTTAGAAGAGAAAATGACCAATCAACCATCTATCATAAATTGTTTTATGAATTCACTTCTAATATTACGTTCAAATCGCTCTATACATCTTTTATTAAAGAAGTAGTTAGACCTTTATATGACGAATCCATGATTTATCAGACCATTCCCACCTTTAGAATTTGTTTTCCCGAAAATATAGCTGTTGGAGAATTTCATAGAGATAAATGGTATAGAGATGGAAAATGGGCTGATAAAGTGAAAGAAGATAATTTCTTTCTTCCATTTACACATGCTTTCGGAACTAATACGATACAAGTAGAGAGCGAAGAAGGTAAATGTGATTATTCACCAATGGAATGTGCATATGGATGTCTTATAAAATGGGATGGTAGTAATTTAATGCACGGGAATTACATTAATAAAACTGGAAAATGTAGAGTGAGTGTTGATTTTAGAGTGATTAAATTTTCCAATTATATTCCAAGTGAGCATGGAAGTATTAACATGAAAACTAAATTTAAACTTGGAAATTATTACTCATTTATGCAATGAAAATATCTGTTATTATTCCCACTTATAAAAGCCCCCAAATTCTTGATTTGTGCCTACTTTCTGCCATAGATGGACAATGTAATCAAAATGAAATCATCGTCGTCGTAGATGGCTTCTATGAGCTAAATAAGGCTATATTAGAAAAACATTCTCAACATATAAAAATTTTAAACTTAATGGAGAATGTTGGAACAATCAAAGCTACTAATTTAGGAATATATTCGGCTTCACATGAATATATTTTAGTAGTGAATGATGATAATATTTTTCCAAAGAATTGGGATGTTCGTCTAAATGCTTCTATTGACAATTATAAAAATAATTTTATATTAAGTCCCAATCAAATTGAACCATTTCCTTCTATTTTCAAAGAATTTGTTATTAAAGATTTTGGAAGAAATGAAGAAACATTTGATAAACATTCATTTGATGAATTTTGTTTAACATTAAATGGAGACGTGAAGGAAAATGGTGCAAGTTTTCCATTCTTTATGAAGAAATTAGATTATTTACGAGTGGGTGGATTGGAACAATATCCATCTCCTTCGGGATTTGTTTCTGATTGGGAGTTTTTTATCAAATGTGAAATGAATGGATTGAAAATGTTAAGAGATTTTGGACTTCACTTCTATCATTTTGTTTCTGTTTCCACTAAAAATGAGGAACAAATAGCAAAATCAAGAATATTTGAGGCTAATTGTCATAAATATTTTGAATATAAATGGGGATTTAGAGCCTATAATAAACTATTATCTAATTAAGCATAATTTCCAATATTTATATAAAAGAATATTGGAATGAATATAGATATTTGGAACGGCAGTTCTTCATTTTCCGCAGGACAAACATCATTTGGTTACTTTGATAGCGATGCTTCATTTATAGCAGATGCTGACAAGGTAGCCATTTTTTGTGCTAATTCTCTTGGATTTCCAATGGTTCAAGTGGAACTTGATTCGGGTTCTTTCTACAAAGCATTTGAACAAGCTGTTATGGATTATGCCAATGAGGTGTATGGACAACAGTTAGTAGATAATTTCTATTCCCTTCAAGGAACTCCCACAGGAAGTAATTTAAACAACGTTCTTGTCACCCCTTCTCTTGGGTCGATTATCAGGATTTCCAAAACATACGGAGCAGAAGCAGGAAGTGGTGGAGATATAAATGTATATTCGGGTTCTATCAAATTACATCCAAACGTTCAAGTGTATAATTTGAATGAATGGGCGGCAAATTCAGCTTCATTAACAGTAGGAGATTCAATTGAAATTAAAAGAATCTATTATCAACGTCCCCCATCAGTAGTTCAATACTATGACCCATTAGCGGGAAGTGGACTTGGAATGACTTCATTAATGGATAGTTTTGGATTTAACGGCTACACTCCTGCAATAAATTATACATTGTTTCCATTGAATATGGACGCACTTAGAATTCAATCTATTGAATTGAATAATGATATAAGACGTTCAGGATATTCCTTTGAATTAATGGGAAATGTTCTTAGAATTTTTCCTATCCCCACCGTTGAAACTTCTCTTTGGATTAATTATATTAAACAATCGGAACGCAATTCAAGCATTCTCACCACATCAGGTTCAGGTCTTGGAAGTGGACAGAGTGGACTAATCACCAATCCATCCAACGCTCCTTATGCTAACATCACCTACTCCACAATCAATTCATTAGGAAAGTCGTGGATATTCAGATACACATTAGCATTATGTAAAAGGAAATTGGGATATGTGAGAGGAAAGTATTCAAGCATACCAATTCCAAATTCAGATGTAACATTAAATCAAGGAGATTTACTAAGTGGTGCTGATAATGAAATTACACAATTATTAGACCAATTGAGAGATATGTTGGATAAGACATCCCGTAAATCTCAAATAGAATTACAAAATCAACAAGTGAATTATGTTAGAGACACCCTTTCAAATGTACCAATGGTAATTTATGTAAGATGATAAATGAAGCCTTAGACAATTTATATTATATTGAAATAATAATGAAATCAGATTTTGATTACAATAAAACAGATATTGTTAATCAAATTA
The DNA here is from genome assembly GCA_964450735.1 of uncultured Candidatus Saccharibacteria bacterium. Lineage (GTDB taxonomy): Bacteria > Patescibacteriota > Minisyncoccia > Phycocordibacterales > UBA9973 > DALYCO01. The sequence goes on from CAYVDC010000001.1 coordinate 79,184, forward strand.
GAGCTATTGAAAATGTAGTGGTGGTGACACCTGTTGATATGGAGAGATTGAGGAGACTTTCTAATGATAGATATGAATATTCATTTTTAAAGATGAAGTTTTTAGCAAAAGGAGACTCACCTAAAGATGAATTAAAATATGTAAAAAATAAAGCTCTTGGTCTTCAAGGAATCATCCACTTTAAACCATTATATACATCCTTTAACAAACAATAATGGCATTATTTGGAGCGCAAAGAGATGTTAATTTAATTCTCTCTATTAACAGAGAATTATTACAACGCGTTATTCAGCAAAAAGTTGGATATTATAAAATCAATTTAGAAGAAACTAAGAGTAACATCTATGGGGAATCTTCTGATAAGTTTTATCATGCTCCTGTTTTATTAGATTGTTTGATTGATTTGGAAGGACAATCTTCAAAGAATCAAAATGGACTTCCCACTGTAACAAGAAAAACAACATTTAGTTTTTTAAGAGACATTCTTAAATCAGCAGATTTAGTTCCTGAAAGGGGAGATGTCATCGTTCATAATGATATTTTCTACATCGTTGATAATGTTGTGGATAATCAATATTTTGTTGGAAAATATCCTGAATATTCTTATTCAACAGACACAGATGGATTTGGCGAGAGTATTTCATTGGTGTTAGAAGCATCTATGACAAGTGCAGAGAAATTAAACATTAAAAGAGAAAGACTTTAAGAGTGGCTAAAGAATTAGTAAAGATAAATGAACCTATTCCTAATGATTATGTGGTTGAAAAAACAATCCCTATTAGAAATAGAGTATTAGATATTTCTAATAAAGATGAACAAATAAAGAATTATAACATAGGTATTGAAGACCATGATAAAGCGGTATTATGGCATATCAAGAATATAATTAAACCTATTATTTATCAAAATTCTCAATTAATAGAAGTACCTGTATTTTTAGGAAATAGAGAAATTTGGAGTTCAATTCAAGAATATGGATATTACAGAGATAAGGAGGAAAAACTCCTACTTCCTGTTATTTCTATTATAAGAACCAATATCAAGAAAAATTCAGAGATGAATAATAAATTGGATGCAAATTCTCCACATTTATTTCGAGTCTTTGAAAAAACATATACAAGTAAAAATAAATACAGTAGATTTAGTGTATTAGAGAATACAATTCCCACTAAAGAATTATATGCCATAACAGTTCCTGATTATGTCACCATCAGTTATTCAGGTGTTATAATGACCAATTTCACAGAACATATGAATAAATTGGTTGAAGGATTTAATTATGCTTCTAATTCATATTGGGGCGAAAAGAATGGGCTTAAATTTTTAGTTAAAATTGATGGATTCGACGATGCAAGTGAGGTGGATATTGGAGAAGAACGAGTTATCAAATCGGAATTTACAATTGAGTTAAATGGATATTTACTCCCCGAAACTATTAATAAAGAGTTAAATGATATTGGTAAGTTTTATTCTAAGTCTAAAATTGTTATTCAAAATGAATTAGAAAGAGGGGATGTAAATTTAATAGAATTTAATAATAGAACAATTAGGGGAAGTGAGTCTCTTAATTCCAATCCAAATTTTAAAAGACCATCTCTTTATTTTGACGATATATTAGGAAAACCGACAACAATTAGTGGATATGGAATAGTAGATGCCTACACCAAAGATGATGTTAATAATTTAATAAATCAATCCATTCGTAGATATACCACTACATTTAGTGATATTTTAACGTTTTCTATTTTACAATCTACTCATTTAATAGATGATATAAAAGATGTAACAGTGTTGGATAGTAACAATATAAAGATGTTTCCTAATATTGAAATAAATCTATCAAATCAAACGGTTACAATAACATCATTGACACCTATAACCGGTACGATTATTATATATTAACCATGAATTTTTATCACCACTTAGTATTAAATAAAGCTGCTGAATTACAAAATGCCCTCTTACATAAAGTGAGTGGGTCATCTTCTATTGATACAAGTGGACAAATTGCATATGATGTTGTAACAAATAAACCTGAAATATTTGATGGAACTGCTGTTAGGACATTTATTCTTAGTAATGATGTTTTAAATGACACCACAATTAGTGGGTCTTCTATTTATTTTCCTCCTTCTCAAAATTCTGTTAAAACTTATATAAGTTCTTGGACGGGGAGTGTTAATATAATAAAGGTGGGAACTATAACAACGGGAACATGGAACGGAAATGTTATAGTTGATGCTTATTTAAGCAGTGCTTCATTTTGGAATACGGCATACGCAAATAGAATATCAAGTTTCACAACATCAGGAAGCTCAGGAAGTGCAACATTTTCTTCAAATGTTTTAAATATTCCTACCTACACATTAGCAGGATTAGGAGGTGTTCCATATACAGGGGCAACAGCTAATGTTAATTTAGGGGTGTACACATTAATAGCAGGAAACGTAAATTCATCAGGAAGTTTCATTTCTTCAAAAACATCTCTTGCCACTTGGGGAATATCCAATGCGGGGAGTTCTGCTGTTTATGGTGGATTTGATGGGTCTTCTATCACAGGAGGATATTTTCAGTTATTTGGAGCAAGTTCAGGTGGAAGTGGAATAACACCGGGAGGTGGTGGAGAATTTGTGATTAATTCTTCTAATAGCGGCACTACTAAATTTAATATTTTAAATTATAATGGGTCGGCATATTCTACATTATTTTCAATAAATTCAAGTGGAACTGTCACTTTAAATTCCTTAGCAAGTGGTATTGTAAAATCAACTTCCGGTGTATTGAGTGCTGCCACATCATCTGTCGATTATATAGCAGGAGGGGTAGGAACAGCCAATTATGTTACAAAATTTAGTGGCAGTGGTGTTTTGAGTAACAGTGTTATTTATGATGATGGAACAAATGTTGGAATTAGTAACACTGCTCCTCTTTCCAAATTACACATATCAGGTGGTTTTATTAGAGTTGATAATAATAATAGCAATACAGGATTTACACATTTCATATATAATAATGAATTATTTAGAGTTGATAGTAGCTACAACGGACTATCCTATTACAGTAGTTTGAGATTTTATTACAGAGTTTCTTCTACATATGTTGAAAGAGGAAGACTCTCTATCTATGATGATTCCTTTATTAATACGATAGGAGGTAATTTCGGAATCGGTACAGTTTCACCATCATATTCATTAGATGTTTCTGGTACTGGTAGATTTGCAAATTCGTTATATGTAACGGGAAGTTTATCAATTTCAGGAAGTGTCCGTTCCAATGGAAATATAATCAGTACAGGGAGTGTTTCGATAGAAAATAATAATTCAGATAGAATAAATTTAACAGGTAGCGGAGTTCATTTGAGATTGACTAATCAATATGGGGCAGGTGCTGAAAACGTATTTGGAAGTTATTTGAATGATACCTATTTGATTGGTAAATGGAGAAGTGATTTTACAGGAAATAATTTTTGGATTGCAGGAAGTGGAAGCTATGGACTCGGAAAACATTATTTTGTAACAAATAATGATACAAGCACAGGTGGAAATATACGAATGACCATTTTCGGAAATGGAAATGTTTTAATTGGTAGTAGTTCTGTTGAACAAAATACTTCAACAAACGACGCGGGGTATAAATTAGATGTAAGTGGAAGTATAAGAGGAAGAAATAATTTATATATAACAGGTAGTGGAAATTTTAATTCCACTGTTAGTGCAAGTGACTTTTATTATCTAAACACTTCTGTATCACAATCTATTAATAATAGAATTAGATACCAAGACACACTTTCTTCAAGTATTGATATTTTAACTAATAGTAAATTAATATCATTCAGAGATAGTGATGCTTATAATTCATATTTTCATCTTAATTTAAAAAGTGCTAATTCAGAATTAAGTTCTTATATATACAAAAATAGTAGTCAAGTGGAATATGGACTACTTGATGTTTTATATGATTATGTTGAGCTATCATTGAATAAAGCAAGTGGAGAATATACGTCTAAATTAACACTTAATTCTCTAACAAATAATTCATCAAGTGTAAATGCTTATTTACAAGGGGGAAATTCATCAATTTATGTTGGATATGATGGGATAAAAATAGGGGGAATAAAGAATAATACAGTGGGAACTTATAATATATTAATAAGTTCTGGTAGCAATAATGTCATTTCCTCCATTCAATCTATTCCAAATTCTATTTTAAGTAACAATTCGATAGCTTTTGTAACATCAAGTGCTAATGGACTTATCATTACAGGGAGTGCTGTGTCGCTTGGAGCAACAATGTCCTTGAATTTAGCACAAGATATTAATTCAAGTGCATCTCCAACATTTAATAATTTAACATTAAATGGAAATGTGACTGTTGGTGGAAACGTCACTGTAAATGGAACTGTCACTCAAATCAATTCAACACAAGTAGAGATAGGGGATAATATAATCCTTCTTAATAGAGCAGCAAGTGTAGCGGATGCAGGAATTTATGTTTTAGACGCACTATCAACGACAGGAACAGGTAGTTTATTGTGGGATGCCACTAATAATTATTGGAAAGGCGGATGGAAAGATAGTGAATATAGAATGTCACAATTTAGTGGAAGTTTAGTGACAAATTCATTTGTTTCATTAAATTCAAGTGGATATTTAATAAGTAATACAGCCCCTACAACGATAGGTGATATTTATCAATGGGGGGGAAGTGAATGGAGTGTCAGTAATATAATAGATGGAGGAAGTTATTAAAATAATATGGCTCAAATAGTTCAATTAAAAAGAAATAGTGTAACAGGACAAATCCCAACAACAAGCAGTTTGGTAATGGGAGAATTGGCTATGAATACTTATGATGGACGTATTTTTTATAAACGTTCAGGAAGTGTTATAGCAATAGAATCATTATTAAGTCCATCTATTAATAGTTCGTATCCAATATGGAATACAGGTAGCTTATATTTAAGTGGAAGTGGAATTGTAATTGAAGGAGCTAATACTAATTTAGCTTTAAAAATAAAAGGTAGTAATACACAAGGAAGTGGAGTTGGAATTCAATTAGAAAATAATTATAGTACAGGAAAAACTTATCAAATTGTTTCTTATGATGATGGAACATTTGTTTTAAGGGATACTTCGGGAAACAATTTCTTTTATTTTAGTGGAAGTTTGTCATTAGTAAAAGATGGTGGAAATGTAGTGATTGGTGGAATTTCTAATACAAGTAATTCAAAATTAAAAGTGAGTGGAAGTGCAGAATTCACATCAAATGTTGTGATTTTTGGTAGTTTGACAACTAATATAATATCAACATTATTAAAGACAACAAGTGGAGGCGTTATAACGTCATCTATTGCAGGTGTAGATTATATTGCTGGAGGGGTTGGTACTACGAATTATCTTCCTAAATTTAGTGGAAGTGGTGTTTTAACCAATAGCGGAATTTACGACAACGGTACAGGTGTTGGGGTTGGAACTTCCGTCCCATTAGCACCCCTCCATGTTAAAGTAACTTCATCGGGTATAACGACAAACCCATTGGGGTCAGTGGGAATAATAGAATCATCAGGAGATGCTTATATAAGTATATATTCTCCAACATCAAGAGAAAAGGGATTGATATTTGGAGATAATACAAGTGAATATACAGGTGGTATATTCTACAATAGTTCAGGCGTTACTAATGGTTTAAATTTTAGAGTGAATGGGAATAATACCAAGTTAGTAATTACATCGGCAGGTAATGTTGGAGTAAACAATTCATCTCCTTCATATAGTTTGGACGTTTCGGGGACTGGTAGGTTCACAGGAGCGTTAACATTAACAACACCATTATCAGTTTCAAGTGGAGGAACAGGGACAGGAAGTTTTTATTCAAGCAGTTTATTAATTGGAAATGGAACAGGTTCTTTAATACATAGTAGTAATTTAATATGGGATAATGTAAATGGATATTTAGGTATTAATAAAAATGGGGGTCAATTATATTCAGCAATTGATGTAAATGGAAATATTAGAATTAGAAAAGGTGATGCCTTATGGATGCCCGATTCTAATGATTCGATTAGAGTTGATGATGCACCATCATGGTATTCGGGGAATAGTAATGTTTTTACATTTTTAGGCTATGCAGGAACTTGGATATTTAGAACAAGTGATAGTTTGAGAAATGTAATGATAATAGATTCAAATATATCTAATGTTTTAAAAGTAAGCGGTTCTATTAGTAGTAGTGTTGATTTTTATTTTGGAACAACATCTGTTTCAGCTTCACTTGCTTTAAAAAATCCTTTATTATCAGGTAGTGGATTCTTAAAACTGACATTGGGAGTCCCATCATATGTGACGGGGAGTAGTGTTCAATTTGTTAAAGGAGATGGAACTTTAGATTCTTCTACTATTATATCAGGAAGTGGAATAAGCAACTATATTGCTAAATGGAATGGAAATTATTTAACAAGTAGTTTGATATATGATGATGGAACAAATGTTGGTGTTGGAACAACAAGCCCATTAAGAAAGTTTCATGTTGAAATAGGTTCTAACACTTATGCCTTTAGAATAGGTGTGGGGGGAACAAATTCAATTGAAATGGGAAATGAAGGAGCAGCAGGTAATTCTGTTATATCTTTTCAAGGAACAAACTTCTTCATGGGAGGAAATGGTGGAAAGGGTCTCGGAATTGGTGCAGGAGTAGTCAATGCAAATGTTCCAACAACATCAAGTTATACAAATATTGTTGGAAGTTTAGGAATTAATCAGTCAGCACCTTCATATTCGTTGGATGTAACAGGTGCGGGTAGATTTACGAGCGCATTAAAAGTTGATTCTACAACAGCAAGTACAAGTAGAAGTACAGGTGCTTTAATTGTAAGTGGAGGGTTAGGGGTTGGCGGAGCAGGATATTTTGGTGGAAGCATTATAATAACGGGGAGTGGAGGGTATTATGCACCAAATAATACAGCTTTTAGTTTTAGAAATGCAGCTAATTCAGCATATTTAAGGGCTTTTACACTCGCATCCGATGATAACTTAAAAATAGGTGAAGATTCAAATATATCTTATATTTTATCTAACTATATAGGTTTAGGTACATCCGCAATTTGGTCTAAAGTTACAATTGGGGGAGGTAATGTCACTTTATTAAATAATATAGATATACAGGGAGTTGTAGCAGCAAATAACACATTTTTACCTATTATAAAACTAAATATATCAGACCAAGTATCTATTGCAAGTGGTGGGGCTGTTACAATTTTCGGTGGAAAAGTTGGTTTAGGGGTTACTGCAACAAGTGTTTTACATATTAAAGCAGGAACAGCCGCAGCAAATACTGCACCAATTAAATTAACAGCCGGAACAAATTTAACAAGTCCCGAATCGGGGTCAATAGAGTTTGATGGTACGGATTTGTTTTTCACACCATCTTCTACTCGTCGCACCTTTGCATTTTTAAATGGTAATCAAACTTTTAGTGGTGTAACAACCTTTTCAAATACAACCACCTCAACCTCAACCACCACAGGTGCTTTGACTGTTGCGGGGGGACTTGGTATTGTTGGAACATCTTACTTCGGAAACACTATCAATTCAGCGACTTCCACCTCTAAAAAATTATCATTAAATAGTACGGGAAGTGAACAATTTCTCATTGCTAATAATTTTCTTAGATTGCAATATGATAATGGAAGTGCAACAGGATGGCAAGGAGCAGGTGGTGGATTTGAAGTGGGAATGAATGATGCTGCTACGGTGTTCTTCCAAATGTATAATAGAACATCAAATGCACCTATTGCTTCGAGTTGGTTAACAAGTGGAATAATTGTTAATGATAATAGTGGAGGAGGTATCACACCAAGTTCAACTCAATTATTAACAGCAAGAACTTACACCACTACAAAAGTTCCGTTTACAGTGATAGGAGCTACGTCCCAAAGCGCAGATTTATTGCAAATACAAAATGCTTCTTCTATTGCGTTAGCAGTGTTTAATAAAGATGGATATTTAGGACTTGGAACAACGATTCCAACTCATTCATTGAGTTTTGGGATGAGTGGCTATTCAGATACTAAAACAATAGCATGGCAAAATTCAAGTTCAACAAATAGAGCAGCATATATACAAGCTGTGGGTATTGGAAATTACACTCACTACTTAGCATTTGGTGTAAATACGACAACAGCAGATGTCAATGCTGTCGAAGTGATGAGAATTGGTACTGATGGTACAGTGGCTGTTGGTACAACTACGACAGGAGGTGCTAAATTCACAATAGCTAATACAGGTTCAGGTGAAGTTGGACTTCTTCTTTTGAAAAACAGTGGAGCAAATGGAGATTCAGGAAAAATTATATTTGGAACAACAGCAGGTGGAGCAAATGGGGCGGAAATAGTTTCTAAAAGAACAGCAGGTGATTTTTCTGTTGATTTGTTTTTTAGAACAACGGATTCGGGTGGAATTCAAAATGAAGTGTTAAGGATGACTTCTACAAAATATGTTGGGATAAATAATTCTTCTCCTTCATATACATTAGATGTTAGTGGCTCTGTCAGAATTCCAAATAACACTTCTATTTATGGAAATAACATTTCAGGAACTCCTGTTTCTTTAATCTCAATAAATACCAATAATAGAATAGTGTTATCTCAAACAGGATACACTGTTACTTTTAGTAATTTATTATTTTCCGATAATTCAACAGAAGCAAGAATTCAAGCAGGAAATAGTGGTGGAATCAGATTCATGGCTTCAAATGCTTCCGATTTAGGAAAAATGTTTGAAAATGGAAACTATTCATGGGGAAGTATCGTAGATAGTGGATATAAATTTGATGTTAGTGGTTCAACCCGCATCACTTCTACATTAAGTGTAACGGGAAGTGTATTCCTTTCAGGAATAGGAAATGTTACATCAGGTTCAATAAATATTTTAATTAGTAGTGGCAGTGATTATAAAGTAAATGCTCTTTCAAGTAGTCAATTTATTTCTAATTTAGGAATTGTAAGTGGAAGTGGAACTGCTCGTTATTATTCAGTATTCTCATCATCAGGAGTGATTGGTAACGGTGGAATGTATGATAATGGGGTGGGAAGTGGTGTTGTTAGCATGGATTATAATATTCTATATCTTGGTAACACGGCTACAAATAACACATTAAACGTTAATAGAACAGGGGCTTCTCCATCATCAATAAGTGTAACTGCTGGGGTGGCGAATCCTTCTATTACATTTGTTAGTGGATATGGTCTTGGTGGAAGATTGAGTATAGGAAGTGCTTCATTAGAAATAATGTCATTTTGGGGAGATGGAAATGTTTCCATTAACAATGCTTCCAATGCAGGATATAAGTTAGATGTTTCGGGAAGTGGTAGATATATAGGTGACTTATTTATTTCAAGTTCAACAGCTTCAACAAGTGTCACGACAGGTGCTTTAACAATTAGAGGTGGGCTGGGGGTGAGTGGTTCAATATATGGTGGAACAACTCTATCTATTATATCTTCGGGAAGTGCTTCTGTTAATGGAGGAATATATGTTGGAACAGGGGCTACCTTCGCTTCAAATGCAGATAATTTATTGACAGTTAGAGGAACAGGTAATTCAGCATCTTCTTGGAAGGGAAGAATAACGGCTGGAGGTGATAATTATGCCTTTTTGATGGGGGAATTTAATTCACATGCTTGGTTAGGTGGACATAATGCGGCTCTTAATGCTTGGGCAGATTTATACATTAATCCCGAAGCAAGTGGTGCGAAAAAAGTTTTTATAGGGGCAGTAAGCGCAAGAGAGAATGCTATATTAACAATAGATAATGCAACAGGATATAGCACGTTTAGTGGCTCTGTCTATGCTTCTGTTGGTGCTATATATGCAAAAGCAGGAGTAAATTTAACTTCAACATCATCATATACATTTGACGGCTATGCAAATTATGGACATTATTTAGACCTTAATAGTGGATATATTCAATTTGTTGGAAATGGAACAAAAATAGGAGGATTTTATACAGGTGCTACTAAGGGGTTTGGATTTAATAACAGTTCAATTTTGGCTTGGAATGGTGCATCTGAAACTGCGCCTGATATTTCAATAGAAAGAGTTGCTACTAATACTATTTCAGTTGGCACTGCATTAGGTGGTTCTAATAATGGAACTTTATCTGCGGGGATGATTGGTGTTGCGACCATCTCTCCATCATATTCATTAGATGTATCAGGAAGTGGTAGGTTTACAGGAAATTTAATAATAAGTGGTGGACTTACAGGGTCTTTATTTGGCAATGCTTCTACTGCAACGGTATTACAAAGTGCGAGAACTATTAACGGAACTTTATTTGATGGTTCTGCTAACATAACAATATCCATATCAGGAAGTGCCTTATTAGGAACAACTTTAGCTTCAAATATAGTCAGTAGTTCATTAACAACTTTAGGAACTATTGGTACAGGCTTATGGAATGCAACGAAGATAAGTGAAGTGTATGGGGGAACTAATCAATCTACATATACTGTCGGTGATATGCTTTATTCAAGCGGAAGTAATACATTGAATAAATTGGCGATTGGTTCTTCGGCTCAAATGTTAATTGTAAATAGCGGCATTCCGTCTTGGCAAACTGTTAGTGGAGATATTACAATTACCAATGCAGGTGTAACGGCTATTGGTTCAAGCAAAGTTACTAATACAATGCTTTCTGGTTCTATTGCAAGTTCTAAATTAATTGGAACTGATATTACAACAATAGGAACGATAACATCAGGAACTTTAGGTACAGGAGCAGTAATAGCAGGTGTTACAATAACATTGGGTTCTGATGCAAGTTATGATTTACATTATAGAAATAGTAGCGGTATCTTAACAAGATTGGCTAATGGAACGACAGGTCAAGTTTTAACCTCAACTACAAATGCCGCCCCTTCTTGGGCATTAGCTAATGCAGGATTGTTGACAGGGTTTGCGAGCGCAGCAGGAACATTGAGTGCATCGGATACTATATTACAGGCAATCAGTAAATTAGATGGAAACTTAAATGCACAATCTATCACCGCTTATACTGCCACAGGTTCTAATAGTTACACAATGCCAACGGGAGCTAAGTCATTTATTATAGTTTGTGTAGGAGCAGGTGGAGGTGGAGGAAGTGGAAGGAAAGATGCCAATAACACCAATAGATATGGCGGAGGTGGAGGCGGTTCAGGTGCAATTAGTATTGTCCATATCAGAGCTACCGATGTAAGCGGAAGTACATTGACTTGTTCAGTAGGAGCAGGAGGTGGAGGTGGAGCAGCAAGGTCAACCTCAGTTGATGGTGCAACAGGAACTGCTGGAGGTGATACTACTGTCACCAATAACTCCGTAACTATATGCAAGGCTTCTGGGGGTTCGGGTGGAATTGGTGGAACAAGTGCAGCAGGAACAGGTGGAGCAGGTGGCACTGTTGGAGATTTTGTTGGTCTATCGGGAGGTAGTAGTTCAGTTTCAGGAACTGCTGGCGCGGGGACAAGTTCAGTGAATAAAGTTGCAGGTGGAGGTGGAGCAGGTGGAGGTTCAGATTCATCCGAAAACTGGAGAAATGGTGGAGCAGGTGGTAGTGGTTATTTTGGTTTAATTACAGGGGGGACAGGTGGTGTTGCTGCAACTTCATCTGGTACTAATGGAACTGCACCAAGTAATGCTCAATTAGTAGGCTCAGGTGGTGGTGGAGGAACATTAGGTTCAGGTACAACCACAGGAAAAAACGGAGCAAGAGGAGCAGGAGCAGGTGGAGGTTCTGCGGGTAACGCTACCACCAATTCAGGTGCAGGTGGCACAGGTGGAAATGGATACGTTTTAATATTTGCTTATTTTTAATTTTTAAAATTTTACTAAATGGACATGTCATTAGTTTCAATAGATACATTAAATGAATTTAGAACTCTAAATCCACTTGATACCAATTTATATTTCTTAAAAGAAGAAGGTAAACAAGGAATATTTTATTCCAATCCCAACGATGCTGTTTCGATTGATAACATCGGCACAATTATAGTAGCTTCTAATAAGAGAATGTATAGAATGTTCGACACTTTTATCAGACCGGAATGGTTTGGTGCTGTTGGGGATGGAATTACAGATGATAGAGCAGCTATCCAAGCAGCTATTGATAGTTTGTCAAATGGAGGTACTATTTTATTTTCAGCGAAGAATTACAAAATAAATTCAACATTATTTGCTAATTCAAATACTAATTTTATAGGAACAAGTTTATCAGCAACCATTGTCAATAGCAATAACACCTTTCATAGTTTCACTTGTGTTAATAAAGATAGAGTGAATTTTAATAATTTAAGTTTCACTTTAAGCAACAGTCCTTCTAATGTTAATGTAGTGAGTCATATTTTATTTCAATCTACAAAAAACAGTTCAGTGACTAATTGTAATTTTATTAAATCGAATTGGTGTGCTGTTTATGTATTGGGTGTTGCGGGAAATTATTCAAGAAACATTGACATATTAAATAATAAAATTGACGAACTGGCTATTGATGGTGGAAGCGGTAATTCCCCATCAGGAATAAATGTGGAAGGTGGTTCTGTTAACATCAAAGTAAATGGTAATAGTATAGATGGATTAACAGGTGCGATTGGTATTAGAATTTTATGTACAAGCAACGGATTGGAAATTTCTTCTGTTGAAGCTAATGGAAATGAGATTGCTAATAAGCAGACTTATGGTATTATTTTATATGATTATAATGGTGTTGGGGCTGTAAAAAATATCAAAGTCACTGATAATAACATTAGTAATATTGATGGAAGTCCAATTTCAGGCAACTCGGGTGCAGGTATTTATTTAGCTTCTGTTGGTAATGTTGATATTATCAATAACACATTAACAAGAACTAATCAAACAACATCAGGACTATCATTAACTCCTGCAAGCATAGGATTGAACACCACTTATAAAGTGAATGTACTTGGTAATAGAATTTATGATTCTGGTTATCATGGTATTTCAGTTAAAAATTCTAATAACATAACAATTAATGCTTCCAATCAAATTCACAATCCTAAACATATTGGATTGGAAATTGTAAATACAACAAAATTATCACTTGATGATAATATATTTGAAGGAGGAAGTTTAACAGAACAAGTGATTAGCTTGAAAAGTAGCTCTAAATTGATAATAGCTAATAACCAAGTTAATTCTATCGGAACATATAGGTTGTTAGACATGGACATTTCTTCAATTTGTTCTGATGTTTTGTTTGATACAAATAGATTTACTTATGCAGGAACAGCTAATGTAGATGCCACAGTGTTCATTGGAGATGAAATAATTGTTTTAAACAATACAATTAAGAATGTTTCGTCAAATGTAAATAAGAAAACAGCTTATATCTATAATGTGACTAATTCTGAATTTAAAGGAAATAAATTCATTGGTGCGAACGGAATAACATCTGTTAATATTTTAGGAACTAATACGAATTCCATCTTTGAAAAGGATAATAAGATAACTGGAAATTTGGTTGTAAGTACCGCTACGTTAGGTATAAAAATTAATAGATTTGCAGTAACATACCCCGTTACAAATGGATATGCACAAGGCTCAGAATTTTTTAATAGCAATCCAACAATAGGACAGCCATACGGATGGGTTAATGTTGGGTCTAATATATGGAGAGCTTTGCCTAATTTGTAATATAGATGGCTCATATTTATATATGAGTAAACATCCCACCATATTATTTGAAAACTAAAAATAAATACAATTTTACTTCTTCTGTTAATAATTATGTAACAGAATCTATTTCTCAATATTATACAAGTAGTTATAATATTGTAACAGAATCTATTGTTCTTAAAAATAAAGATTCTGTTATAATAGAAGGGTCTGCTTCTATTTCAATTAGTGGAAGTTTGTTTTATAAAGACTTGGGAGAACTAAGTGATTTTTATTATTCTACTCCTGTTGTAAACATTAGAGATGTTAAAAATATAAGTTCATCAAAATATGGAGATGGCTTAGTGGGAACATCTTCTTTGTGGGATTTGAATTCTCCTATATTTTATATCTCCACTCCTGAAAAGAAATATGATGGAATAGATGGGAGTTATTTTCCTATTGGAAAAATATATAGAGGAATACTTCCCCCCTCCTATTCTTATGATGTTTATGGAGACACATTAACTGACCTTCCCTTTTATGCTGAATATGAAAAATCATTATATACATTAAGACCAGAAGGAAATGACCGTCTCGATTTAACAGGAAACATTTATAAAAGAAACATTTCTCCCTCTAACATTAGTAGTAGTGGATTTGTTTCTGCTTCCAATTTATATATTACAGGAGCTTCATTTCAATATTACATCACTTCTTCTCACGTCACTGTTGGAAATCTCATCCCTTATTATGCTGTTTTTGCCGATGTTACAAGTTCTTTAGTAAGTGGAAATTTAAGATATAGCGGAAGTGCATTGATAATTGATGGGGGGTCTTTTAATTTAATAAATTCTACATTTAATATATCGGGAAGCACTTTATATATCAGTTCTTCCACTATATTACAAAATAATGTTACTAATAATTTTACAAACAATTCATTTAATTATGTAAACAATTCCATTGTTTATTCAAGTAGTAGTATAAACTTATTAAATGGAACTACGTTAATTGTTCCGAGTGGAAGTTCATTAATAGTGAGTGGAACATTATTAGTGAATAATATACAAAGTATTTACAATAACAATACAGTAGTTTATTCAGGCAGTTATATTGGAGATGGAAGTGGACTCTATAATTTAAAAATTGGCTTAACTGTATCGGCAAGTGGATTGACAGAAACAGCAGGACAGCTTCTTCTTTCCGATGAACCATTTAGATTTAAAACTAATATTTCTTCTGGACTTGATGTTTCATTTTCTGACGTGAGCAATGAGTTGTATATTGGAGCATTTGATGCTACTTATACAATGAAAGGGGTGAGTTATTACGAAAGTAAATCTTTTGATGTAAAAGCGGGATTTGTTAAATTAATAACATCTTCTCTTTCCATTAGACTTAATTTAGGAAATAGTTTAAGTGGAAGTGGACTCACCTCTATTAAAATAGGAGATACGGGTAGCTTAGATACTATTCAAGATATTAGAATTACAGCTACACCTACATTTAATCAATTAATTCTTTCTTCACAAGCGGTTTCAAGTAGTAATGCTGTAAGGGCTGATAGGAGTTTATCATTTATTACATTTCCACAACAAATAGATGTAAGTTCAAACGGAAGTTCCTATTCAGATTTAGTAACATTCAATCTCACTTCTGATAGAAGTGTTTATTTGAAATTAGAAGATAATGTTTACATTTCAGGAAGTATTACAAGTAAGACAGGTAGTTTTCAATATGTAACAGGCAGTTTTTATGGAGATGGAACTAATTTATTAAATGTTCCTTCAAAAATAGCAATTTCAGCAAGTGGACTTACTAATACTAATACATTATTAAACATTCCTTCTCAATCTCTCTCTGTTTACACAAATACATCAACAGGAATAAATGTTATTTATACAAATTCGCGTCTTGAATTTAATAACATTTCAAGTAGTTATTCACAATTAGGTGTTAGTTATTATGACAGTGGCGCATTTATAGTTTCACAGGGATTTGTGACAATAGATACGGGAAGTTTAAGAAATTCTGTAAGAATAAATGTTGGAAATAGTTTAAGTGGAAGTGGACTGACATCATTAAAACTTGGTGCTACGGGGAGTATTGATACTGTTCAAGATATTAGAACCACTGCATTTCCAACATTTGCACAGATAGATCTATATAATTCAGCGAGTAGCAGTTTAAATGCTGTGCGGGCAGATAGAACAGTGGCGGTTTATGTACAACCAAACCAATTGGAAATAAGTAATTCTGGTAGTTATGGAGGTACATTTGGAAACGTTTATACTTACGATTTAACTAATAACAGAGAATATTCAATAAGACTTTCTAATGATGTTAGAATTTCAGGGAGTTTTACCGCAGCAACAGCTTCCATCACTAATTTAACAGTGATAAATTCAGCATCAATCAATGGTAACTTAGTAGTTTCGGGAAACCTTTCTGTTTTAGGAACATCTTCCATTATAGATTATACCACCATCAATAGTAGTGGAAGTACAATCGTTCTACATTCAACATCTTCTTTAATAAATGGTGGAATAAAAATATATGAAAGTGTTGGAACACCAACGACAGGTTCATTAATTTATGATGTAACCAATCACTTTTGGAAAGCGGGGATAGAGGGAAGTGAGAAAAGAATTGTATTACAATCAGGTATTGACCCACTCACTCCATATGCTATTGTTTACGCTGATATAAGTGGCAGTTTAACATCATCTATTGCTCCTATTTTAAACGTAGATTATACAATTCCTTCTTGGAATGGAGCGTATTGGGATGTTACTAACACTGTTAATGGTGGATTTTATGGTATAACAACAGGAAGTTTACATTTAAGACTTAAACATAGTAATAGTGGAAGTGTGAGACCATCCACTTCTGATTTAAGAAGGGCTGAACTTGCTTATAATACCATTTTAGGAAAATTATGGATTTTAAAAGAGAATGGAGTAAGTTCTGTTGAAGAAATATTTGTAACCAATTCGGGTACAACAGGTAGTTTGTATTTAAGTGGAAGTGGGCATAATGTTACAGGAGTTTGGAGTCAAACGGGAAGTGTTTATTTAACACAATTAACAGGAAGCACTCTTGATTTATTGACAATTGATTCTACAACATTAGTTGGAAGAAAATCTGTTATTTCTCTTTCTTCTTCATTTGACACCATCTACTATAAACAAGGAGGAAATACATTCACTCCATCGGGAACATTAGGATTATTGGGAAATGTGGATTTATCCATTATTACAAATAATGTTGAAAAACTAAGGATAAAAAATACAGGAACTTTTCTTTTTAACACTGTAAATGAATATGGAACACTTACGATAAAAAGTGCAACAGGAAGCCTTCCAACAAAAATAACATTAGAATCTCGTAACGACGATAGTGTAATTTCATTTAGAAATACCTCTAATTCCGAAATATATAAAATTTCACAATATGGTGGAAGTGCATATATGAAGCATGAGGCATCTTCTGATTTATATATGCTCCTTCCTAATAAATTATATATTGTTGGGAGTGGGTCTATCGAATCATTAGATACACAAGAAGCAGATGGACTTGTAATTAATTCCACAGAAACTCTAAGAGCAGGTATTAGTTTTTCAAGTAATGTGGCAACGGGAAGTGATACAATATTTCCAAGTTTTCCAATGTGGAATATTGGTACGAATCACAACGGACATATGTTATTTTCGGGCGCGAGAAAGAATAAATATCTTTATATATTTACCACTCCAAATAATACAGCAGCCAATAACAAAACGGAAATGATATTGGGAACTGAATATCTTGGAGAAGCAGTTTCAGGTAATGCTATTTCATTATTGAATGATAAAGCAACGGGATTTTATATAAAAGATTATGTAAATGATAAAAACCTATTATTTTATGATTTTACAAATAGCATACAAAGTGTTTCGGATTCAAAAATAACAACGTTAAATTTACAAAGCCCTAACATCTATCTCAACACCATGTCAGCAAGTAGAGATGATGTTTTGATGTTAAGAACAGATGGAAAATTAATAAGAAGTACAACAGGAAGTTTATTTTTAACAAGTTCTATTGATGGAGTTTTTCACAAACAAGGAGGAAATAGTTATACATCTTCTTTGGTTATAGGTAGTTTGAATAATTATGGAGTGACGATTGTAGCTAACTCAAACACCACAGTTGCAACTTTAGCAACATCAAGTATAAGTTTATATGCAAATACATTTATAAGTGGAACTTTATTAGTAACCAATGATGTAACAGCATATTATAGTTCAGATGAAAGATTGAAAGATGACGTTAGAGTAATTTCATCGCCATTAGAAAAAATTCATCAAATAAGTGGTGTTAATTTCAAATGGAATGAACTTTCAGGAAAAGAAATGGTAAGAGATTACGGGGTGATAGCCCAAGAAGTTGAAAAAATAATGCCTGAATTGGTTGTTAATAGAGATAATGGATATAAAGCTGTTAGATATGAAAAACTCATTCCATTATTAATAGAATCTATAAAAGAATTATCAAATAGAGTTAAAAGATTGGAGGGATAATGCTTCAACTATCAGGTGCGATAAGCATTAGTGATATATGGAATGAAGTTCAAATGTCCATTACTCAATCAAATTTTAGTGGGCTTGAAACTTCACAATATTTTACATTAAATCAAAATTCATTTTATAAACCAAGTCAAGCTATTCCAAGTGCTTTGACTGAGTGGTATGGATATTGCCATTTTTGTACAGGAAGTGGTAGCACAACAACTACATCTACAACATCTCCTGCTTGTAATTACGGAACAATAACTCCTGATACCGGTTGTTATCTTGGGGGAACTTTATATATTGTCACATCAAATAATGTAAGCAGTTTACAGGCAAGTATTGATGGCGGTGCTACATGGATTGATGGACTTTTTATGTTCACAAATGCGTATAGATTTACGGTGGGAAGTGGATTTTTTAACGTTTACATGAGAATTAATAGTTCATGTCCTGCTACTTACTTAGGATTTTATCAAGTTTGTGCCACTACAACCACAACAACAACATCTCCTGCTTGTAATTACGGAACATTAACATTTACAAGTGCTTCTTGTCAAAATGGAGGTAGTTTATTTTTCAAAACATCTATTTCCACATCCACATTACAAATTTCAACAAACAATGGAGCAACATGGGTAAGTGGTGTTTTAAATGCAAATGGCAGATTCAGATTCACCGTTGGTAGTGGATTTTTTAACGTTTACATGAGAATTAATAGTTCATGTCCTGCTACTTACTTAGGATTTTATCAAGTTTGTGCCACCACCACTACAACAACAAGTACATCTACATCAACTACATCTACAACCTTAGCACCATCAACTACAACAACAACAATTGCCGCAACTACAACCACCACTCAACCGGGAACGACCACTACCACCACTGTTCCATCATATTGTAATTTTGGAACAATAACTCCTGATACCGGTTGTTATCTTGGGGGAACTTTATATATTGTCACATCAAATAATGTAAGCAGTTT
Organism: uncultured Candidatus Saccharibacteria bacterium; assembly: GCA_964450735.1. Classification (GTDB taxonomy): domain Bacteria; phylum Patescibacteriota; class Minisyncoccia; order Phycocordibacterales; family UBA9973; genus DALYCO01. The sequence continues at coordinate 98,368 of CAYVDC010000001.1, forward strand.
ACAGGCAAGTATTGATGGCGGTGCTACATGGATTGATGGACTTTTTATGTTCACAAATGCGTATAGATTTACGGTGGGAAGTGGTAATTTACATGTTTATTTGAGAGTGGATGAAGGATGTCCCCCAACAGACATTGGATATTTCACAGTTTGCGGAGCATCTACTACAACCACAACAACAACTGGTAGTCCAACCACTACACAACCACCTACGACAACAACGCTTCCTCCATTTACCACTACGACGACAACGTTAAGTGGAACGACTACTACGTTAGCTCCAACAACTACAACCACCACTGTATTTACAGGAACTACCACTACATCTACTACACAAGCACCAACCACCACTACAACAACGGTGAATTGTAATATATCAACTAATAATGTTACAGCAGATTGTGTCGGTGGAGGTAGTATTCATATTTATACATCAAATTCACCTGTTTCGTTACAAATTTCATTCGATGGAAGTACGTGGTATAGCTGTTCTAATCAGGGTGGTGGTTTATTCTCAGCAACAGTTCCACCCGGAACATATGGAAGTGTATATGCAAGGGTGAATAGTTCATGTGGTGCTACCCAAATTTGGGGAAATATTGTAATATGTGTTGCCACTACAACTACGATTGTTACTACAAGCACAACATCAACAACAAGCACAACAACTCTCTCTCCTGCTACGTTAGATTTCACACTTAATTCTGATTGTGTAGATGGAAGAAATCCATTAGGTGCTATTTCTGTATCGGGAGTTGTAAATAATGTGGGAAGTGTTCAATATAGTATTGATGGTGGGGCTTATCAAGGAAGTAATGTCTTCTTAGATTTACCAAATGGTCTTCATAGTGTCACTGTAAAAGATTCTGCTAATAACACTAAAACTAAATCCATCACTGTTAGTTGTACGGTTGTCACTACATCTACTACAAGTACGACATCTACAAGTAGTACCACCACCCAAGCACCTGCTACAACAACGACAACACAAGCACCAATCACTACATCTACAACGTCAACAACGAGTACAACAACACTCTCCCCTGCAACATTAGACTTTGCTGCAAACGCAGATTGTGTTGATGGACGAAATCCGAAAGGAGCAGTGTCTGTTACAGATGTTGTGAATAATGTTGGAGCAGTTGAGTATCAATTAGATTTTGGTTCATTTCGAGGAAGTAATGTATTTTTAGATGTTCCGAATGGGACACATTCTGTTACAGTGAGAGATAGTGTCGGAAACACTAAAACAAAAGGTGTCACTGTAAGTTGTACAAATCCTACAACCACCACATCTACTACACAAGCACCAACAACCACTCTTGCGCCAACTACTACGTTAGCTCCAACGACAACATTAGCCCCCACCACTACAACCACAATAGCGATTCCTCCTGGTGTTGGTGATTTAGCGATAGATGTTTCTATTTCAAACAGTAATCCTTGTATTGACACTGTGATAAGTGTAACATGTACAGTGACTAATCTGGGCCCAAATACTCAACATAATGTAACATTTGCTAATTATCTTCCTGTTTCATTAACTTATGTTTCAGGAAACGGTGTGAATTCAGGAGGAACTGTATCTAAAACAGCAGGAACATTAGCTAATGGGGCAAGTGACACTCTTTCTTATAATGTCTATGTTAATAATCACGCTGTTAATAATATTGTTATTTCCGAAATAACAGGATATAGTGTGGCAGACCCCGATAATTCAAATAATCATAAAAATGCAGCATTTACTTCTAAATATTGCTAATGATATATATTTATATAAAACAAAACATCTCATAAAACATGAAACTCACATTAGATGAAATTTTAAAATTAGATTTTGAATTGAATGGTCTTCCTTCTGACACTGAAAAGAGAGGAATAAATTCATTGAAACTTTCTTTGAAAGTAAAATACAGACTTTTTGAATTGAATAAAATTATCAAGGAAACAAAGGAAACGTTTGAAACTTTGAAAAATGAATTGATTATGAAATATGGAAAGGAAGTGGAAGGTGGAGGATATTCTATTGAACAATTTGTTGATGAAGATAGAACTGTTTTGAATGGAGATTTTATAAATTTTGTAAATGAACTTAGTACACTTTCAAAAGAAGAAAAGGAATTTACATTTAAAAAACTTTCCATTAATGACTTAGGTGATTTGGAAACCGAAGAAGATATTCAGGTGTTCTTTAAATTAATTGAGGATGAAGACCTTGAAGGTTGAGCCTAATTTAATTGATAAATTACTATCAATTAGAAATGAACTCAACACCCACCTTGCTGAAATAGGAAAAATTGAAATTCAAATTGATTATTTAAAAGAAAAAAAGAAAGAGGTGTTAAATTCTTTCTATCAATTTGAAAACAAAGATTCTGACGTGGTAAATGAGATAGTAAGTAAATATGGGGAGGGTAAAATCAATTTTTCAACGGGAGAAATTGAACTTTTCCAATAAAAATGATAGATATTCTTTGAAATATTCTATTTATATAAAAATAAAAAATGGCAGGATACTATAAATCAGCAGGGGTCTATATCAATGAACAAGACCTATCGGTATATTCAAGGGGGAATGTTGAAGTAGGAGCAGCTATTGTCGGGCCGACAGTGAAAGGTGCTGCTTTATTTCCAACAGTGGTTACTAATTATGATGAATATTTAACTTTATTTGGTTCTACTTTTCAAAGTGGGTCTGATTATTATGAGTATTTAACATCAATTACAGCACGAGAATATTTTAATAATGGTGGAAAATCATTGTTAGTTGTTCGTGTTATGTCGGGGTCATACGCTAATGCTACAAGCACCATCACCACTCCAACAGGTTCTACCGCCTTCATGTTAGAAGTGCTTACAGATGGGACGATAATGAATAACAGTGGTTCTGAAATTGCTAACAGTTCAGGGTCGTTAACAAGTGGCTCTGTGAACAATGTTCGTTGGGAAGTTGGTAATGTGAACACACAAACAGGAACATTTTCATTGTTATTGAGACGTGGAGATGATAACCACAGACGTAAAGTGGTGTTGGAAACTTGGAACAATCTTTCATTAGACCCAAATTCTCCTGATTATATTTCTGCAAGGATTGGTGATGCCAATTATCAATTCGTTTCGTCAGATAATATTCTTCAAATTACAGGTAGTTTCTTGAATAAATCTGCTTTTGTGAGAGTATCTTCTGTGACGGCTAAAACTCCTAATTACTTAGATAATTACGGAACAGCTAAATCACAATATACATCAAGTCTTCCTGCAAGTGGTAGTGGTAGTTTTACAGGCGGTTCAGATGGAACGATAAATCATCCAATGAATTTCTTTCAAAACATTAGTTCAACTAATTCACAAGGATTCACTCCTAATACAAGTGCATATGATTCAGCCCTTTCTTTAATTAGTAATAAGGATGAATATCAATTTGATTTGTTGTTAATTCCGGGAATCACTTCTACCACCCACCCACTTGTTGTTCAAAAGGCATTGGCTGTTGTTGAAGATAGACAAGATTGTTTATTGATAATAGACCCAACTCGTTACGGAGATAGTCCAACAGATGCAACAGGACAAGCGACAGGATTCAATAGCAATTATGCTGCCATGTATTATGGATGGGTACAATTGAAGAACAGCAATTTGAATAATGCTGTTTGGTGTCCACCTTCTACGGTTATCGGGGGTGTTATTGCATACAATGACAGTGTTTCGGAGGCATGGTTTGCTCCAGCGGGTTTCAATAGAGGAGGACTTCCAAATGTAATCCAAGTGGAGCGTAAACTCTCACAAACTGTTAGAGATACACTTCAAGAAAGTAATGTGAATCCAATTGCAACATTTCCTAATAATGGAGTGGTTGTTTGGGGACAGAAAACATTGCAACGCCAAGCAACTTCAACAGATAGAATCAACGTGAGACGTTTATTGATTAAAGCTAAACGTTTTGTAGCAAGTGTAGCTAATGGATTGGTGTTTGAACAAAATACTAACACCACTCGTAACTTATTCCTCTCTCGTGTAAATCCATTCTTTGAAAATGTTCAACAAAAACAAGGACTTTATGGATTCCAAGTGATAATGGATGATAGTAATAACAGCCCAGATACAGTGGATAGAGGTGTTCTTTATGGACAAATTTTCATTAAACCAACTCGTACTGCTGAATTCATCTTAGTTGACTTTACCATCACACCATCAGGTGCAGTGTTTGGAAATGCTTAATTAGAATTTTTTCTTTGAGAAAGCCCATTGAATATTTCTTTGGGCTTTTTTTATTTCCTTATATTTATATAAAAAGAAACTAATTATTTTAAAATGGCTATTATAGATTCTAACCAAATATTTTGGACTGCATTTGAACCTGTTCAAACAAATAGATTCATAGTCTATTTGGATGGAATTCCTTCATATACAATTAAGAAAATTTCTCTCCCAACAGTTGAAAGTGGTGAAGTGGTGATTGACCACATTAACATTCAGCGTTATGTGAAAGGAAAAACTAAATGGAGTACATTTAATATTGAATTATATCAACCCATCGTTCCAAGTGGAGCGCAAGCTGTAATGGAATGGGTGAGACTTTCACATGAATCAGTGACAGGTAGAGATGGATATTCAGATTTTTACAAAAAAGACTTGACATTTAATGTGTTAGACCCCGTTGGAGCTATTATTTCTGAATGGGTGTTTAAAGGATGTTGGATAACAGCAAGTAATTTTGGAGAATATGATTATGGAAATGAGGGAATGGTGAACATTCAACTCACCATCAGACCAGACTACGCTGTTCTAAATTATTAACATTCATTGTTGTTTTGTGGTTCGATTGAAAGGGCAGTTTTTCTGAAATTGCTCTTTTTTGTTTATGAATTATATATATTTATATAAAAGAACCAAATGTTAACAACAGATTATAAATTTCCCACCGAAATAGTAGAACTTCCAAGTAAAGGGCTGATATATCCAAGCACATCTCCATTAAGTTCAGGAGAGATTGAAATGAGATTTATGACAGCAAGGGAAGAGGATATTCTCACCAATCCAAATTATCTTCAAAAAGGAATTGGTTTTATGTTAGACCAATTACTAAAATCACTTATTGTTTCCAAAATTGATGTTGACGAATTAATTGATGGAGATAAATCAAAGGTGATATTAGCCGCACGTATTCTTTCCTATGGAAAGGACTATACGTTCAAGATGACTTCTCCATTTACAGGAAAAGAAGTGACAGTAACGGCAGATTTACAATTATTAGAAGATAAAGAACTTGTTGAATTTGAAAAAGGAAAGAATGAATTTTCATTTATATTTCCAACAAGTAAAATTCCTGTTACATTTAAACTATTAAATGGATACGACAATAAGAAAATTGATGAAGAATTGAAAGGATTGAAAAAGATATATCCAAATGAGAGTTTTGATAATACAGTGAGGTTGAAACACACCATCACATCAGTTGATGGTTCTACTGATAATGCTACTATTAGAAGTTTTGTTGATAATAAACTATTAGCAATGGATTCTCGTGCATTAAAAAGACATATCAAAGAAATTTCACCTGATGTAATTACTAAATTTACTTATAAAGAGGATGGTGACACTGAGGAGGGTGTTGAGATTCCGTTCAATTTATTCGATATGTTTTTTCCACAGTCCTGAGTATAAAAAAATGGTGTTTGAAGAGATACATGAAATATGTTTCTTTTCAAATGGAGCTTATTCTTTCAATGAAATTTATAATATTCCAATTTACATACGGAAGTTTCTTAGAAATGAATTGAAAGAATGGTATGAAAAGAATAGACAAAAGGAATCAAATGTAATTGATACTAATACAGGAGCAGATGAAATAAAGAACATTTCCTCTGTTTACAAAAATAAATTAGCAGACACTCCATTTGCTTACCAAGTGAAGAAGCCACAATGAGTGGCTTTTCATATTTATAATAAATGATATTATGACTATTGACGAAGAAGCCAGACGACAGCTAAAATCAAATATAGAACGAATTGATAATACTCTTTATACTGATAAAGAGTTTGATAAGATTTTATCAAAAAGTAAGAAGTATAAAACTCTTTTGACAGAAATAAAAAATGAGTTATTAGAAACGACTGATACTTACGGAAAAATATCGTCTGAAATTAGAAAAATAGAAGACCTTTTAAAAAAAGGAAGAACTAAATCTAATGAATGGAATGATGTTAATAATAAAATATTAGGCACTTTTAAATCAATATCTTCGATTAATAATACTTTATTAAGTAATACAGATGCTCTTTTAACAGGAGATTTGGAACTCAAAAAAGTAAAAAGTGATATTAATAAATTAAGTGGAATTCAAATTTCTCTTACATCGCAGCGAGATGAGATTCAGAATGTTGTGTTGAAAGGTATATCCGATGAGAGAGCCGAATTGGATTTATCATTAGCTGCTGATAAAAAAAGAAATACTGAATTAAGATTACAAGAACATCAGTATAGAAAAATAATAAAGGCTATTGACGATGAAAGAGCAGGACTTACATTAGCAGAAACCACACTGAGAAATCAAAAGGAACAAGTTAAGTCTATAAGTGACCAAATGGGGATATTTGGAAAATTAATGAGCAGTTTAAAGAATTTTCCCGTACTTTCGAGCATAGTTGACTTAGAAGTAGTGGAAGATAGTATGCAAAGTTTTATAGTATCTGAGAGGGGGGCTGCTTCTTGGTTGGGTGTTTTGGGTAGAGGTGCAAGCACATTCGGGACGGAATTAGCTGCGGCATTTGGCCCAGCAACAGCACTTTTTCTCGCTGTCGAAGGAATAGTTGGATTGTTCAGAGCATTCATGGCTTCTGATGATAGAATCACGAGGATTCAAAGAAATTCATCAATGAATGTTAAAGATGCTACTAAACTTAGAAACATAAATACGCAAATAGCCAATGAAAGTAAATTAACTTATGAACAAATTCAAACATCAAGAGAAAAGGTAAATGAATTGACAGGACTTTCTATTGTTCTTAATAATAGAAATATTGAACAATTTGGATTAATGGCTGAAAATTTAAAACTTTCAGAAGAATCTTTAGCGGGACTTTTATCAAACAGCTTTCTTTTAAATGGAAGTGTTGAAAATACAATTGATAGTATTTTAGGAACAAGTGAATTGTTACAACATCAAAGCAAATTGTATTTAGATGATAAGAAGGTGTTGGAAACTGTCCTGAAAACAAGTGGAGGAATTAGAGCTAATTTTAAAGGAAATGTTACTGAATTGACAAAATCTGTTACACAAGCACAAAGTTTAGGTGTGACATTAGAGCAAATTAGTTCATTTGGAGAAAAATTATTAGATTTTGAATCTTCTATTTCATCAGAATTACAAGCTGAACTAATAACAGGAAAGCAATTAAATTTAGAACGTGCAAGGTATTATGCACTAACAGGTGATACTAATTCATTGATGAAAGAAATGTTAGCTAATACAGGTGATATTGATGAATTCACAAAGATGAATGTAATTCAACAAAAATCCTTAGCAGAAGCATTTGGTATGTCGAGAGATGACCTATCTGATATGTTATTTAGAACAAAACAATTAGCTTCAATGAATAGAGCTAATTATTCAGAAAGAGCTAAAAAGGAATTTATAGAAGGAAAGTCTATTGAAAAACAAATAGAACAATTAAAATTGTTAGGAAAAACTAACGATGAGATTGTTACAGCATTAGGAAAAGGTGTTAGAGGTAATTTGGAACAATTAAAGATTGATGAAGAATTTGCTAAGAGAGTGGATGATTTGAAAAGCTCATTTTTAAGTAATTTTGGGATTGAGACTATTAGAAGTTTTTTTGCTGTTCTAAATAGAGGAATGATTTTCATAAATAAATTAGTAGCGGTTAAAGATAATATTGGATTGGGGATGGAATCTGCAACTGAAATGGCTAATAGAGCTACAAATAGAATGAGTTTATCTGGACTTATTTATAATACAATACACCCTGTCAACGACAGCGTAATTTCTCCAAAAGGAAGAATTCAAATATCAACCCCCGAAGGAATGATAACTCCGAATATTAAAGATAGCATCATCACCACAACTAACCCACAAGCATTATTGAATGGAGGTGGAACTGATGTTAGAAAGGAGCTTCAACAACTAACACAAGAGGTGAAAAGGGGAAATGATATGATAACAAGTGCTATTAATCAGAACAAAAACATCTATATCAATTCCACTAAATTGACGGAAACTATAAATAAGTATAATAACAAGCTCACTTAACGCTTTATATTTATATTAAAATGTCTCTAATAACACTTTTAAAATCAGGAAAATCGCCATTTAGTTATAATGGGAACACACCACCACCATATATGGGTGGAAGCAAAGATAGCAAGCTACATAACACCTATTCAATCAATGGTACACCTAATTTAGCGGGCTATCCTAAACCTTCTATATTAGATACGAATGGTGTAACACCACCTAAATATAAAAATCCAGAAACAGGACAAACCTATCCTTAATGGGAATTTTAAAATTAAAAACTACACTTACCGATATTCCTTATGGGAATGATAGAGCAGGTGGTGGTTCTTCACACGAACCTTATATTAAATCCACCAATTCTAACACCTTAATCACCACTCCAAACGAAACGGTGAGAGGTGGGGCTATTATTAGAACCAAACGAATAGCAGAGGATGTAGAAAGAATTAGTAAATTTCTTGTTGATTTTCCAAAAGGAGAAGTGTTTATTGCTAAACAAATTGCTCTCCAAAGAACCAATCCTAAATTAGAATCCATTAACATGTCAGATGTTGGAGGAAGACTTGGATTGGAATTAGATAGACTTGGTTGGGAGGAAAGCAGAACATATAGTCCTACAAGTTTATTAGCACAACTTGGTTCTAATCTATTAGAAATTCATTTGAAGAGACATGGACTTAATCCATTTTCAAGTGTAAACAGTAGTTATGAAAAGAAAAAGAGACTTGAAGTTGAAAGTAATAATAGTGACACCAATCGTCTTGTTTCTCTTTTTAATAATTTAATTGTTAAAAATAAAGAAGAAAACGTTATTTCAACGTATAATGGTGGGGCAGGTTCTACATTTGGTATTGGGAAAACTGTTATCAAAAGAACAGAATTTACTAATTTACAATCTTCTGAAAACACTCTTTCTTATGATATTATTTCTAAAAAAGAAAAGAATATTTCCCACCAAATTGATGAAAACTTTACTTCCACCACCGATTATGGATTGTATAATATTGAGAAAAGAATCAATTTAAACAATCCTGCTGACCCCTCATTAGATAGGAAAGATGTTGGAAATAAAAGTGAAAAAACAGTTGATTTAATAAATAAATTGACGGTTTTCTATGCAAATGATATTGTCAATCCTGATAAGAATAAATCTGTTTTCATTCATCCTGTAAAGGAAATTCCATTACATCCTGAAAGTGGAGAACTTTCTAAATTAACGCGGGATTTAATTAAATTTAGAATTGAGGTGATGGACTTGGATAATCCTAATTTTAGCTATTATATTGTGATGAGAGCTAATATAACAGGATTGCAAGATGGGTATTCAAATGCCACTGAAAATATTTCATATAATGGTAGGGGAGATGATTTATATTTATACGCAGGTGGATTTAAACGGGAAGTGAATTTTACATTTCTCTCTGTTCCTCAATCAAGAGGGGAGATGAAATCAATTTATCAAAAATTAAACTATCTCACATCTGTATTAGCTCCTAATTATAAAAATCAACAAATGAGGGGAAATATCGTAAAACTTACAGTGGGGGATTACATTTATAGACAACCTGCTGTTATAAAAGGATTGACATTAGCCCCTATTCCTGATTCAACATGGGAAATCGCTATGGATGACCCTGAAAATGGAGTGGATAGTGAAATGTATGAACTTCCTCATGTGATAGAAGGGAATATTTCTTTCCAAATGATTCACAACTTTCTTCCTCAAACATCATTACACAAGTCCGGATTTGTTATTCCAATAAATGATAGTAAGAAATGGTTGGATGAAATTAAAGACCTTCCGAATAAAAAGATAGAAAAGGTGGACAATAAAAAGGGAAATGATGGACTTGAAGAAAATTTAAAACAAAGAGATAAAGATGCCCTTAAAAGAAACATCAACACCACCTCAATAGTTAATTCTAATAGTTATGCTAATTTCAACAAGAAACCGATAGTGTTAAATGGATAATTATTCAAATAGTAAGATATTAAAAACATCGGAGGGTAGGAGATATTATTCTACCCTTTTCTATCCTGAATTGATGGATGGGGATGATAATTACTATGTCATCACTGAAAACGGGGATAGATTGGATAAGATGGCATATCAATTTTATAATGACGTTTCGTTATGGAGAATCATCGCTGCTAATAATCCACATATAAGAAAAGATAGACTCGCATTAGACGCAGGTATTCAATTGAAAATACCCATTGATGCTACAAGATATATAGATGAATTGAGATTTCTTAATAACAAACGATGAGTATATTTAAAAAGACATTTCATAAATTTGTTCAAAAACAAATAAAGCTACGCGAATCTATTTTTGGTGGAAGAGATAACCATGATGATAATGCTATGGTTTATATGAACTCTAAAACAGCATGGGTGAGACTCACATCATCAGTTGATATTAAGAGTGAAAGATTGGCTAAATTATTAAATGTATCTGTTGGGAACGAATTAGCTAAGAAGTTTGTATTACAATCGGGAACACTTCATTATAATAAGGACAAAAACACTTACGCACTTAGGTATGGGCTTGGTGATGGAGGTGGAGCTTACGGAGATAGTGAAATATATAGTAGAAATGAATTTGGACTAAGACCCATGCCCGGAATAACAGAGGTTTCTGTTCAATCACAAGGGGCTTATGGTTCACTTAGAACTGCCACTGTTAATTTTAAATGTTGGACTAAGCAAGAATTGGATGCACTTGAATTATTGTATATGAGAAATGGATATACAATGTTATTGGAATTCGGTTGGAGTTTATATTATGATAATGGAGGAAAATTAATAAACACTCCCTCCTATTATAACATTTTAGATAGTAAATTAGAAAAAGAACAAATATTCAATGATTTATATTCGGTGGCGGAAGAATATGTTGATGAAAAAGGAACTGTTGGAAGGGTGGAGAAGAGTTCAGGGAATTACGATGCACTCTTTGGATATGTAAAGAACTTTTCTCATAAGAGAAATTCATTTAATGGATACGATTGTTCTGTTGAAATTGTTACTATTGGGGAAGTTTTAAATTCTTTAAAGATAAATTATACATCAAAAGATACTCCTGAAAGAATAACTAATAACGGAGATATTTCATATGAATCTAAAAAATCATTCTATTCTTCCAAGTTAGTTGGTATATTAGATTATATTAAGAAACAAGAAAAGGATATACATGCCATTACATATATTAGTAGAGTAAATGATGGTAACGCCCCTCTCTACACATATTCAGATATTATAAAATTTAATTCTAATACAAATGATTCTTTTCAAACATTCATTAGAATAAAAGACTTGGTTAAAATATTGAATGAAAAGATATTACTATCAGATGGGGGTGGAAAACCGTTTGTTAAATTATCAACCAGAAGCGGAACTAAAAAAGGACAATTTCCATCTACTGAACAAATTAGTCCAAATTTATGTTATGCTCATTATTTACAATTTTCAACAAATCCTTCCGTCTGTTTAATAAAACCATGTGATAATAAAAATCTTCTACCCGAATATTTGAAATATAAATTTTTAAATGAAGATGTTTCGTTTTTAGAAATTGATAATAGTGAATATCATTATTTCCAATCCGACACTTATAGAAGGGGAGTGATAGAGAATATTTTTGTCAATATCGACTTTATAAAGAAATGTTTGAAGTCTTCTGAAAAGAATAATACGGTGATGTTGGATGATTTTTTGAGAACTATGTTAAAGGGAATTCAAGAATCATTGGGGAATATAAATAATTTTGATTTAATTGTTGAACATAATACAGGAACGATTCAAATTGTTGATTTGAAATATTTAGAAGATGATAAATTCAATATTGAAAATGATAGATTTGTTATAAATGTTTCGGGACTTTCTTCTATTGTTAGAGAAATGTCATTAGAATCTTCAATCTTTCCAAATCAATCCTCAATTATAAGCATAGCCGCTTCCAATTTAAAAACATCAGGAGAAACAGGTGTTAATACAATGATGTTTGACACGATGAATGTTGGACTTGCAGATAGAATAATTCCTAATAAATTAGAACCAAGTGTTTCAAAAAATAATAACAACGATGAAAATATAACACAAGTGGCGGCTAACATAGGACTATCCTCTGTAACAGCTTTGAGAGATTATGTCAGTAAATTGAACTCAAATTCTCCTTTCATTGTTGAAGAACTACCGCCAACAGAAGCATTAAATAATTTAATTTCATATGAAATAACATTACAAGATAGAATAAATGGAATAAAACATTATGCTTCTAAAGCAATTCTTCCATTAGTTCTTTCACTCACAGTGGAAGGAATAGCGGGGATTCAAATTGGTCAAATATTTAGACTTCCTATTTCTGAACTTCCTCTTTCATTTCAAGATTTTGAAAATTCATCATTTAAAACAGGATTCATCGTAACAAGAGTGGGGTCTCATATAAGAGGAAATGATTGGACTACTACCATTGAAGCACAAACTTGCATATTAGATGATTTTGAAAGAAAACCATCAAAGAAACAAAAAGTGGACAGAGCTATTATATTTGATTATGTTTCAGATTTAGAAGCGCAAACATCAAGTGGACAACTTTCTGAGCAATATCATCAGCAACAGCAGCTAATAGATGCTAATTCAGGGGCAGTGAATCTTAATTCAGTTCAATATCGAGAACAATTTGAAATAATTCAAAAATATATTGAGAGTATTAAGTTGTCTAATTCAACAATAGATAGTGCTGATGTGACAGAATTTGTCACTTATTTGAATTCTCTTTCAAGAGATGAATATATTGGAATAAGCGAATACATTCAAAAAACAACAAGAAGAGCCACTTTGAAAGAATACATCGGAATTGAAATAAATAATGATGTAAATTTAAAATGGAAGTTGGAATTTATAAAAACATCAGGTAACTTTGTAGCCACAAGAGAATATTTTGTCAGAGCAATAACAAAATAATGCAAGAGAAAATCACCCATGACATTCCTTCCTATTTTCCAATGCCTAATGAGAGAGATTATAAATTAGGAAAGATGGATAGATGGTTTTGTATAAAAAACAATATAATTCCTTCAATAATAAAAGAAATAAATGGAGAAGATTTTGAAGAATTGAACAATAAAACAGAAAAGTTTTCGTTTTCATTGTACACGTGGTTTAAAATAGAATGGATAATTTCCAACGTTCCAAAGGAATATGCCATTAAAAGAAATTCATTGCAATTCATTTCCCATCCTGAAATAAAAACAATTATACATTCACCACTACAATTTTTTAAAAATTAAAAATGGTAGATACAATAGAGGTTTTAAATGGTTTAGAAATAAACTATAAAGAATTTTATTATATTAAATTAATAGTTTCTAACGATAGATTTCACCCTTCACTACTAACCAATGAGGATAATCTACTTGCTATATATCTTTATAATGTTAAGGATAAAACCTCGAAAGTGATAAATATTTGTCACAGAGACTATCTTCCTATTGACATTGATGCTGTTGAAATATTTCTTTCTAAGTTTAAAAACTTAATAACGGAGGATAGAAAATATATAAAATATTTTTTAAACATAGACGTTAAATCTCTTAGACATTATAACAAAGATTTTGATATTGAATATAGATTTGACTATTCTAATTACAAAAGAATCAATCAAAGAATCTCTCTTTCTAAAATAAAAGAGTGTATTGATAGAAGTGTTAGTAAAATTAATTTTGATTTTGTTTATGGAAAATATTATTCTTTTTACGATGGATTAGAAGATATTTTGTTTGAATTAGAAAAAACTCCCATTAAAATAAACAAAGAGATGATTGGAACTCATTTCAAACACACCTTGTTTAATGTAGAGGGAGAATATTTACATCAATATCACACTTTAAATAGATACCGTCCGTCAAATAGTTTTAATAACATTAACTTATACGCTTTAAATAAACACACAGATGTCAGAAAATGTATTATTCCTGAGAATGATGTATTGATTAATTTAGATTACAAGGCATGTCACATCTCTTTATTGTTCAATTTATTGAAAACAGAGCTAAGAGGAGATGTATATGAACTCCTTTCGGAAGAATTATATGGAACGAGAAACAGAAGAGAAGACATTAAATCAATAATATTTAAAATATTTTTTTCAGAAGACTTGTATTTCTCAGAAAAAAGTGGTTACTTTGAAGATATTTTGAATTTCAAGAAAAAATTGATTTCCGAAATAGATTCTAATTCAGTTTATTTACCAATAGTTAATGAAGAAGTAGATTTTTTAACAAAAGTTTCTGATTATTTTCAATTATACGAAACGCTTAACAATGTTTCAAAAATGAAGGAAGTGTTGTCTTATATCAAAGGGTATAAAACTAAACTAATCATGTACACTTACGATTCATTTTTGTTTGATTTTGATAAATCGGAGTTGTTTCTTGTGAAAGGGATAAAAGATATTTTGGAAGAAATGAACTTAAAAGTTTCATTGAGTGTTGGATATAATTACTTGGAATTAACACCATACACTAAAAACCCATAAAAAAGTGATTTATGATTTTGAATCAAATTATAATGGCATGAACAAATTGTTCTGTACATTTTCTACCCCCGAATTATTAGATGATACAATTGAGAGTTTAAGAAATAAATATGACATATTATATAAGAAAATATTCGTCTTTAGTTCAGATAATACAAAAGACTATATTTGTAGTTATAATATTGAATATGGAAATATTCATAAACTTCTCCCATTTACCATTTCGGTTCATAGAAAAAAGAAATTTAACACCATCTACACTATCAATGCCCTAAATCTAATTACAAAAAACGATTCAGATATTGAATGGGACATCTATTCTAATTCAATATTGCTAACACAGAAGAATATTTTAAAAGTTCTTCCAACAAAAATAGAAAAAATAGTTCAACTTTAAACCCCAAATAGCATGATTTCGTTAGAAAAACTGCAAGCAAAACTTGACAAATTTCAGTCAAAGAAAAAGAACACGGATTATGTCTCTATCAAAGACCATTTATGGAAGCCTTCACGTGAGGGAAAGTTTAAAATCCGCCTACTCCCCAATAAATTTGATGAAGAAGTACCTATTATGAATCTACAATTTCATGGTGATTGGACTCGATATGGTACATTGACATTAAATAATTTTGGCGAGGAAGACCCCGTTCTCCAATATCGTCGTGAAAATTATAAGGAACTTTCAGAAAGTATCGAGAAGAAACTTCGTCCTAAAAATGAGTTTTATGCTTATGTGTTAGATAGAAGTGATGATACTAATACGCCAAAGATTTGGAGAATGTCTAAATCTACGGCTGAAATGCTTTCTAAACTTTTTGTCGATGAGGATGGAGACCTAATCAATTACGTTGACCCCGAAAAAGGATATGATTTGGTGGTGGATGTGGTGGAAGAGGAGAATAAACTCCATATGAGTGATAAGAAAGTTCCTGCCACTTATATGAAAGTGTCAAATATTACACTCACCACTAAAGGTTCAACCCCTATTGCCAAAACTCCTTCGGAGATAAGCAGGATTTTGGATGCCGAAATTGATATTTTCAGTTTTTACACTAAATATTCGTTTGAAGATTTACATGGATTTTTAGGAAAATTCATTACAAATCTATCTGACGATGAGGATGAAGTGGATGAAAATGGAAAATTTCAAAAACCAACTGCCACTACAACCAAAACACCGTCTAAAACCACTGATATTTTCGCTGAGTTGGACGAAGAGTTAGAGGCTGATAAATTACCGTTCTAATAATTTGGTGCGCTTAGAAGCCAAATTTGAGCGCACCACAACCCTTCTACATAATGGCTAAAAAAATATCAATAGGTGGTGCTGTTTCATCGGCAATTAACACTAAAGATTTTAATTTACATGAATATAAAAAGAGTAATAATTTAGTAACAAATACTAAATTTAAACCTCAAACTTACATCCCTGTTAGTAAAGCATTTACAGATGCCATCTCTGTTGATGGAATTCCTATGGGACAAATTACCATTTTGAGGGGACAATCTGATACAGGGAAGACAAGTGCATTACTTGAAACAGCTATTTCGTGCCAAAAAAATGGAATACTTCCCGTTTTAATTGTCACTGAAATGAAATGGAGTTGGGAACACGCTATTACAATGGGATTGGATGTGACAGAACATTTTGATGATGATGGAGTTGCTTATTACGATGGGTTTTTTGTCTATGTTGATAGGAGTAGTTTAAATACAATTGAAGACGTTGCTGCATTTATTAACAATAGATTAAAGGAGCAAAGAGAAGGGAAACTTCCATATTCATTATGTTTTCTTTGGGACAGTATTGGTTCAATTCCATGTAGGCTTTCTGTTGAATCTAATAATAATAATAACGAATGGAATGCAGGAGCAATGTCCGCCCAATTTAAAAATCACATCAATCAACAAATTATTCTCTCTCGTAAAGAGGGCTATCCATACATTAATACATTGGTTTGCACTAATAAAATTTGGGTTCAAAAAGGAATGACTTATGGTGAACAGCCTAAATTGAAAAATGCAGGGGGAGAATCTATGTTTTCTGATGCGGCATTGGTCATAACTTTTGGTAATGTTATGTCTTCGGGTACATCAAAAATCAAAGCTACTAAAAATGGCAGAGAAATTGAATTTGCCAAGAGAACTAAAATCAGTGTTGATAAAAATCACATCACAGGTATTACAACATCAGGTAGAATTATTGCCACTTCTCATGGATTTATTGCTGACGAAAAGAAAGATATTGACCGATATAAAAAGGAATATAGTTCTACGTGGGCTAAACAATTAGGGAGTGATGATTTTGACATCGTAGAAGAAGACTACACATCAGATGACGAATAGAGAATATTTATTAAGCAGACTTCAAGGAATTGAAAATAAGAAAAACCGACCAGAATCTAAGAAATTATTGGTGGTAGATGGCACTAATGCTTTTATTAGAAGTTTTAGTGTTAATAAAACAATGAATCCAAGAGGAAAACATGTTGGAGGATTGGTTGGATTCTTATTTTCTCTTTCTTCTGCTATTAAAGCCACCAATCCCACGAAAGTTGTTATTGTTTTTGATGGAGATTCCAATTCAGAAAAACGAAAAAACATCTATCCTGATTACAAATCTAATAGAGTTGGGGGGAGACAAACCAATTATGGAATGTTTTCTTCATTAGATGAACAAGAAGATTCTGAAACCTATCAAATCGTAAGACTTATCGAATATTTAAAATGTCTTCCTGTTGCATTATTATCAGTTGATATGGTGGAGGGGGATGATGTGATTGGATATATTTGTAAAACTTACAGGGAACATTATGAAAGGATAGTGGTATGTTCTACTGATAAGGATTTTGTGCAATTGATTAATGAAAATACATTTGTTTATAATCCAAAAACAAAGGATTTTATTGGAAATCATAAAGCATTTAATTTATATGGAATCTATCCAAGTAATTGGATTCTTTATCGAGCGATTTGTGGGGATAAGTCCGACAATATTCCTAACGTTAGTGGAATTCAAATAGGAACTTTGAAAAAACTGTTTCCTCATTTTGAATATGAAGATAAAATTGAATTAGAAGACCTTCTTTCTTTCATAGAAGAAAATAATGTAAAGGGGAAGAAGATAAATTTGTTTTTATCACAGCAATTCCAAATAAAAATTAATCAAAAGTTAATTAATTTAGACAATGATTTTCTTCTTCCCGAAGAACAAGAATTGATTAGAAATGTTGTTCAACAGGAAAATGTTTCTAATATAGGGAAACTTATTACATTATGTCAGCATGATTTGTTGGGGGATATTATTAGAGACCCACATAGTTTTTTCACCAAGTTTCAATATCTAAAATAAAAAAATTATGACATTAAATTCATTGTCAGAATATACTTTTGCTTTCACCAACAAAGTTATTGGCGTTCTTCTAACAGATAAAGATTACTTGAATACAATTCAAGATGCTTTAAATGCAGAAGATTTTGAAAATGAAAATCACAAATGGATTATTAATAAAATATTAGAATATCATGCTAAATATCACGCCACCCCTTCATTAGATTTTATAAAAATTGAACTTAATAAATTAAAATCTGACGAAAATAGAAAACCTTTTGCTAAAGAAACTATTGAGATTTTAAAAGAAATCTATTCAAATGTAGATGCAGGGGATTCGGAATACATTAGAGAAGAATTTAGAAATTTCTGTAAAAATCAAGCTGTTAAACAAGCTATTTTCACCTCCGTCGATTTAATCAGAACGGGGAACTACGAAGATATTAGGCGTTTGTTTGAAAATGCTTTAAAAGTGGGGGATGGAAGTTTAATTGGACATAGCTATAAAGATGACATTGATAGTAGATTTAGAGAAGATTTTGTTAAGAAAGTTCCGTTTAAATGTGAAGATTGGAATTTAAGAACAGATGGGGGTCTTCCAAGCGGACTTACATTAATTTTTGGCAGTCAGGGTGGAGGAAAATCTTGGTTTGTTATTGACCTCGCTTCCCATTTAGTTAAATTAGGCTATAATGTTTTACATTATACATTGGAATTGGATGAAGATTATGTTGCACGAAGATATGATGCCAACCTTCTCGATATTCCTGTTAATAATGTCAAGTCTCATAGAGATGATGTTGAAAGTTTTTCTGAAACTTTAAAAGGAAAACTCATTATTAAATCTTTAATGAGACGTGAAAAGACAGTTGCTTATATCGAATCACATAAAAGACTTTTAAAATCCAATCACAATTTTGAACCTGATTTAATTGTTATAGATTATATTGACCTGTTAAAACCTGCTAAAAGTATCTATAAAGATAAGACAGAAGCATCTGAGGATTTATTTACAGAGATAAGAGATTTGGGGAGAGAGTGGAACATTCCTATTATTTCACCATCTCAGGTGAATAGAGCAGGGGCAAGAGATATGGTGGTGGAGGCAGACAAAATGGCAGGGTCTTATGCAAAAGGAATGATTGCAGATATTTCTCTTTCACTTTCTCGTTTAAAGAAAGATAAACTAAATGGAACGTGTAGAATTCATTGGATGAAGAATAGACATGGATTTGATGGGATGACGGATAATTTTCAATTTGATAGTGCAACAGGAACATTTAATTATTTAGGAGAATATGTTGAAGAAGTTGAAGAAGCATTTGAAAAGAAAAATCCAAATACAGTTTCAAGAAAAGAAAAAACTGTGTTGTTAGAAAGATTTCACCAACTTGGACTATAATTATTTATGAGATGGAAGAATTAGACGAAGTGATAAAATCTATAATTGAAGAAACAGGTTCTATGGAAAAATTAGAATTTGATGAAATGGAACGAGTTTTAAATTCCATTTTAGAAAAGATTCTTCCCACCAATGAAGAAGATAGGAGTTGATGTTCTCTATGGAAAGTTAGGGAATTATTTGGGAGTGAGATGTGAAATAAAATTTTTGAAAGAGAATTTTAAAGTGCATTGTGTGGAAAAGAAAGTTTTCAATAGAGGGGATTTAACAGTGGACTATATTGATTTTATTCGTTGGCTTTCTTCCACATATCAAACAACAGAAGTGATTCATGGAAAACGATTTATGAATTTATTTTCCAATAATGAATATAAATTCATTTTTGTTAATCATAAAAAAGAAAATGAAATTGTTGAAAATGTTTATGATGTTTTTGAAAAAGCATTTCACCTCACTCCCTATCCAATAAAAAAAGAATATAGAATTGAAACTTTTGCCGATATGTTGCTGTTATATAAACGATTAATAAAATGAAATTTCTCTCTTTCCTATTTAAAAATAACACTTTATCTGATGCAAAAGGAATGTTAGGATATGTAGTTTTGATTTTGTTTTTAATAATTAGTGGATTTATCGTTTATAAAGTGTTAAACAAACCAAAGATTCCGACAATTATAGTGCAGAAACCAAGTATCACCACCATGCAGTCGGACAGTGTTATTAAAAAATATTTTGAACTTTCGGGACAAAATGATAGTTTAAAAATAGCTAATCTATATTTGGAAAAAGATGTTATGAATTTAAACAAAGAACATGATAAATTGATAAAACAAATAAAACAACAGAAATATGAACCAATCAAGCCTTTTGTTCAAACTAAGAACACTAATCAAATTAATGACAATAATGTTGATTCCCTCATTTTGTCTATCTCAAAATTTACCCAACAATTTTAAAGGAGCATACTCTATCAATCGTGAAAAGAAAGTGGTGGAAGTACCCTATGATGAAATGGGAAGAATAGGAAGTGTTATCAGCAATTATCAAAATATTGTCAAATATAACAAAACCCTTGTTGATAGAAATGATAGTTTGAGGCTTAGTTTATTTATGTGCGTAAAAGCGGATTCATTATGTTCTTCTTCAAATGAAAAAAGTGAATATAGGATTCGTAATTTAATAGAAATTAATGAAAATAATGAGTCTAAACTAATATTCATGGAAAATGAAAATAGGAATATGGTGAAGGATAAAAAGAATAGTGATGATAGATTTTTTATTGAAAGTAAAAATAAGAAAACTTGGAGAACAACTTCTTTAATAGGAATTCCCGTCGCTTTTTTTGTAGGAATTATTATTAACTCTTTAAAATAACAAAACAATGAGCTATTACTTGGTAAAAGTAAAACAAATGATTGAGACCGAAAAAGGCTTGAAAGCCCATAATTCTCAATATCTTGTAAAATCTGAATCAGTCTTAGAGGCTGAGAAGAAAACAATGGAACAATTCAGCATCACGGATGCCGAAGTAACAGATGTTTTGAAATCTAAAATTGTAGATATATTTATGTAAAAGACGTAAATATTCTTCAAAATGGACGATAAAATATATTCTTCTCCCTCCGAAGGACTCGGAGATACAGTGGCAAAATTCTTACATTTTACAGGTGTTGATAAAATAGTGAACACCGTAGCAGAAGCCCTTGATATTGAAGATTGTGGGTGTAATGCAAGAAGAGAACAACTCAATCAGGCATTTTCTTATAAGAAAAGAGAACCCCCTGTCATTGAAATGGGAGAAGGATATATTTCTAAAAATGGTAGAAAAATAAAAGTTTATAGTTGATGGAAACTAAAATAAAAGAGATTTTGTTGAAAGGACAGGTGGATTTAAACGATGCACTCACAATAATCAATTCGTATTTATATGACATAAAGAGTGAATTTAATTTTAATACATTTTTGCAAATTCCTGATAATTATTTTATGTTTCGTCACCATACAACAAAAAACGATTGCATTTCGTTAGCTTTTGAGGTGGCAAAACAATACTATTCTTCTAAATTTACACTAACAAAAGTGGTGAATGAAAAGAATGAACTGCTGATGCAATTTTTTTAAAAACAAATTTCCCAATACAAATGAAATTAAGGTTATGGAACGATGATGAGATAGAATTCATCTGCTACAATTTACTCGATGTTACGCTACATTATTATAAGAATGGACGGCATTTGTATAGCTGTTCAGGCACTATTATTGATGTAATAGTAAAATTTATTCATTACTATTAATTTATGTACCAAGCTATTCATTATAACAAATATAAGAACAAATGTTCTCTGAGAGATGATGTGAAGGGGTGGGTGGAATTTGAATATTTTCCCACTTATTATAAATTAGACCCAAATGGGACTAAACAGAATATTCTTGGACAAAATGTATCAGAAGTAGATAGTTATGATGAAAAAAACATTCGTGACTATTTTGAAGTGGACATTGACAATAATTTAAGAATCCTTTCAGATGTTTATTTGAATCAGGAAAATGTTCCTTCTTTTCATAACATTGTATTTTTTGATATTGAAATTGAAATGGGAGGGGCTTTGACCCCCGACTACATTAAACAAGCTCCAAGTAAATTCACATCTGTCGCTTTATTTGATAAAAACAAGAATAGATATTATTGTTTAATATTGGATGAAAATGATTCAATTGAAAGAATAATTGAAAAGGAAAGAGTGGTAGTTCCATTTAAAACCGAAAAGGAATTATTATTTTCGTTTGTAGAACTATGGAAAAAATTAGACCCCACTATTGTAATTGGATGGAATAGTAATTATTTTGATATTCCTTACATGTATCACAGAATATGTAAAATATTGGGAAAAAGTAAAGCAAATGAACTTTCCCCGTTAAATTACATTAGAGAACAGGATTGGTCTGAAAAACAACCAATCAAAATAGCAGGAATTTCTTCATTAGACTATTTACTTCTTTATAAGAAATTTATTCCAAAAACTCAACCCTCTTATAAATTAGACTATATCGGGACTAAAGAAGTGGGAATTGGAAAAATAAAATATAAAGGAAATCTTAACACTTTATTTAAAAGTGATGTAAATGCTTTTATTGAGTATAATTTACGAGATGTTGAGATAATGGTGAAATTAGATGAAAAGAAGCGTTTCATTGATTTAACCACAATGGTGTGTCATATAGCTCATACCGAATATGAAAATATCTATTATTCTTCTATTGTTTTAGATGGGGTGATTTACACGCATCTAAAAAGAATGGGTATTGTTTCTTTGAATAAACCTGTTACAAATAATCCTGAATTAAGAAAATCTAAGGACGAAGAGGAAGAAGATGAAAAATTTACAGGAGCTTATGTAAAAGCCCCCATTGTTGGACTGCACGATTGGTTATGTGATGAAGATTTAAAATCCCTATATCCATCTATTATTAGAAGTTTAAATATTTCATATGAAACTATCATTGGGAGATTTTTCCCTATTGGATGGGAATTAGAAGGGCTTAAAAGTTCTGAATTAACAAAGGAATATCTGAATAGAGATGGGGATGTTATTTTAGAACTTGTTAATGGAAAAACTAAACAAGTGAGTTCTAAAAAACTTCTATCCTACATTATATCTAAAAATTATAATGTTTCAGGAAATGGTGTTATTTTTGATTCAGAGCGAACTTCTGTTCTAAAACAAGTGTTAGATGATTGGACAAGTAAAAGAGACTATTATAAAAATTTAATGAAAGATGCTCGTAAAGCATTGGATTTTAAATTATCTGATTTTTATGACATTTACCAAAGTGTTTTTAAAGTGTTTAACAATTCTATTTACGGATGTCTTTCTCTCCCATCATTTAGATATACAGATGAGAATAAATGGCTTTCTACTTCTACGACATTGAGTGGACAAGCTATTATTAAGAATAGCATTGATTATATCAACGAAAAACTTTCAAATGAAATTGGTGTTGAAGATGATTATGTAGTAGCATCTGATACGGATTCGATGTTTATTAAATGTTGGGAGATTGTTAAAAAAAGATTTCCCAATTTGGAACTTTCTGACGAAGATGATGTTATTATACCAAGAGTGAGGGAGATAGCTTATGAATTGTCAGATGAAATAAATGAATATTATGATAAGATAGCTAATAATTTCTTTAACATTTCTTCTCATTTCTTTGAAATAAAAAATGAATACATTATTAAAAAGGCATATTGGAGTGATAAAAAGAAATATGCTTGTTTTTTAGTTGAAAAGGAAGGAACTCCTATTGAAAAAGGAAAGGAATTTGACTTTAAAGGACTTGATTTAATGAAATCCAATTTTCCTCCGAAGTTTAAAGAATTTTCAGAACAAATAATAAAGGATGTTATTACATCAAAGGGGAAGGAATATATTGATAAAAAGTTATTAGATTTTAAACAATATACTAAGACATGCCCAATTCAAGAAGTGTCTCTCCCTGTGGGAATAAAAGAATTGAGAAATAAAGTGGAATCTAAACCAAGAATAGGGAAGATATTTAGTAAGCCTGTAAAGGGATGTTCTATCCACATTAAGTCTGCCATTTTTTATAATGACTTATTGACATTTAAAGGACTCCATAAAGAATATTCAATATTTCAAGAAGGAGATAGTTTATATTACACTTATTTGAAACAAAATCCATATAACATAGAAACCATTGCTTTTAACGGATATGATGACCCACCATTTATTACAGAATTTATTGAGAAATATGCAGATAGAAATGAAAATTTCAATTCAATTATTGTAAAGAAATTTGAAAAATTATATGATAATTTGGGATGGGGAACACCAATATATAATCCATTTGTTAATGTATTATTAAATAGGATGAAATGAAATATTTTGAAATATTAACGGAAGATGATAAAGTTCTTTATGGAGGATATAGTGAAGAACCTTTTCAAAAATTACATGAATTAAAGAGAAAAACATTTGCCGATGTCGTTGATAAAGAATTTAGAAATAGTTTTTTGAGAAAATATTTGAAAATGATTTTAAACGATGGCGGTGTAATAAAAATAAAAATCAATGAAACTTAATAAAAATCTTTCTCTTTGTGATTTGATAGCACTTAGGGATATTCTTGAAAGAGAACTTAAAAGAAAGGAAGATTGGATGAATCAGCCACTTGGATTGAATTATGAAGATTGGGAGAAAAGAGCTAATATGTTTCATCAAGATATTTTACATGAAAAATTAAAAACAGTGAATAGAGAAATTGATGAAATAATTGATTGCTGTTTTGAAAATTAAAAAATTAATAGTAATTTTGTTCAATAATTAAACACAAACAAACAATGGAAGATGAAAAACCAATTGGTGCGTTTATTCAATCGTTAAAGCGCAACAACACACAAATTAAATCAGACAGAGCCACTGCAATCTCGGAAGATGCTGAAATGGCTTATAAACGAATGGTGGAAGATTTTGAGATGGAAATGAAACGTCTCCTTCGAGAACGCAGTAATATGCTTGACCTCTCTCCATCAAACACGCAAAGTTTGATGTTAGCCAATGATTTCGACGCACGTAAATTTGCAGAAAAGGATTTGGAAATTGGTGTTAAGATTCGCAATCTTGAAATTAAAATCGACGTGGCTAAAACCCGTTATAACGAACTTTTTTCTTAAAAAAACATGGGATATACAAGCTATTCGGTTGATAACCGACTTACAAGAGCAACTTCTTTAAATTACACAAAAGCGTCAGTTGACACTTTATTTAGTCAAAATATTAAACGAAAGGCGCACGAATCAATGCTCCCTATCAATTCTAAATTGAGAGAGTGTAGAGATTCAGATGCACATCCACGAACAATTCCCATTATTTTAGGTCTTGATGTGACAGGAAGTATGAGAAAAATTCCTGAAAATCTAATCAGAGAAGGGTTGCCTAAATTAATGTCAAAGCTGATTCAAAAAGGTGCTGACGATGCTTCTGTCTTGTTTTTAGCAATTGGAGACCATATCCACGATAGCTTTCCATTACAAGTGGGGCAATTTGAATCGGGAGACGAAGAACTCGATATGTGGCTCACTCGTACCTATTTAGAGGGGAATGGTGGTAGAAATCAACAAGAAAGCTATTTATTAGCTTATTATTATGCCGCTTTTCACACTGCAACAGACGCATTTGATAGATGGGGAAAAAAAGGAACACTTATCACTGTTGGCGATGAACCATCAATAAAGAGTTTGCCTAAGAGTGCAATTAAGGAAATATTTGGTGACGATGTGGATAGGAGTTATTCATTTGAAGAACTTTATCAAAAAGCATCTGAAAGATATGACATCTATCATATTCACATCACACACACTTCTCTCATTTCTCAAACAGGATGGAAATCTTGGAAAGAAGCTATTGATGAAAAATGTATTATTCTCACCGATTATACATTGATTCCCGATACTGTGGCAGATTTGGTGATTGGAAATGTTTCCACCGAATCAATTATTTCGCAACCAAAAACACAGGAGGAAGAAATCTTTTTATAAAAAATGGATAAATCTGCTAAGATAGTTTTAGGCACGATTTGGGGAGATGAAGGAAAAGGGAAAATGGTTAATTCTCTATCAAATTCATCTCCCAATCCAATTGTTATTCGCTTTAGTGGTGGACAACAAGCGGGACATTGTGTTATTGAAAATAATATAAAACATGTTTTTTCTTCATACGGAGCAGGAACATTACATGGAATTGAAACATATTTAACAGAAGATTGTACATTCTATCTTCCTTCTATTTTAATAGAAAATAAAGTGTTAAAGGAAAAGAATGTTTATGTTCCAAAATTAAAAATTCATCCATTAGCTAAAATTACCACTCCATACGATGTAGCCTATAATAGACTAATGAGTGGAAAAGGTTCAACTTGTGGACTTGGTGTAGGAGCTACGATGAAACGTCATTTAGAAACTCCATATAAGCTCCATGCTATTGATTTGAAATATCCCTCTATTTTAAATGCTAAAATGGAGGAAATAAGAAAATACTATGAAGAAAAAATCATAGCAGAAACAAACTATTTTATTCGTGATTTTGTTGAATTATATCAAGATGAATTAACCGTGTTTTTTTGCGTTCTAAGCGACGTTCTCTCGTTGGTTGATATAATTCCCTATTCATACTTAGAACGCTTCTCTACGTTGATATTTGAGGGGTCTCAGGGCATTCTATTAGATATGCACTTTGGTATTTTTCCAAATGTTACATTTGCGAACACTCATTCGATAAATGCTATTAAAATTTGCAAAGAATTGGGAATAGAAAATATTGAAACTTTTTATATTTCTCGTTGCTATTTAACAAGACATGGTAGGGGGTGGATGGGTAATGAAATTTTAGAATCTGAATTGAAAAACAATGACGAAGAAATCAATGTCTATAACAAATATCAAGGAGAATTTAGAGTGGGTACATTTGATTATGATTTACTAAATTATGCAATTGAAGTGGATAGAATTTTCAATCTTGATTCAAAGATGACTTTAGTAATTAATTGTTTAGACCAATTAGACGATTTTACATTAGATGAATCCAAGTTAAAGTTTCAGTTTAATAACATTTTATTGGGGGATAGTCCAAATACATTTTTAAATTTATATGAAAAAGCAATTTGAATTACAGAAAGACGTTAATTTTTTTGGAAGAATGATTCCAAAAGGAACAATTTACACAGAGTTGGGGAATAGAGATTTATATCAACCACAATTCAATGGTTCTAAACATCCCAACTTAGAACTTAGTTTCATGGTTGTTCTTGCAAATGAAGAATATTTTAAACAAATCTAATCGTTTAATTATGACTATTTTTGGTATATGTGATGGTATTTCTTGTGGACAATTGGCTTTAGAAAGAGCAAATATTAATTATGATGTCTATTATGCTTCTGAAATTGATAAATTTGCTATTGGTAACACTCAACAAAAATTTCCAAATACAATTCAATTAGGGGATGTTGGTGAAATAGATGGAAAAGGTCTTCCTAAAATAGACCTGCTTCTTGGAGGTACACCCTGTCAATCATTTAGCAATGCTGGACTTGGTGGTGGATTTCGAGGGAAAAGTGGATTGTTTTGGGAATATGTTAGGCTTTTAGAGGAAACTTCTCCTACTTATTTTCTTTTAGAGAATGTAAGGATGAAAAAAGAATGGAAAAATATTATTTCTAATGCTCTTGGGGTAGAACCCATCTCGATTAATTCATCCACAGTTTCGGCTCAAAATAGACCAAGACTATATTGGACAAATATTCCAAATGTTTCTGTTCCATTTGATAGGGGGATTATGTTAAAAGATATTATTGAAAAGGATGTTGAGTTTAAATTTCCAAGTGAGAGAAGAATTGGCTACACTGTTGGGAGAATGAATAAAGGATTTAGTAAAGGAATCATTTACGATTTGAATGTAAAAGCTCCATGTTTAACAGCCCAAATGTATAAAGCTCTTAACAATCATATCATTTTAGACCCAAATATTAATAAAATAAGATTTCTATCTCCTGTTGAGGCTGAACGTCTCAAAACAATTCCTGATAATTATACGGATACAATGAGTGCCACTCAACGCTATAAATCATTAGGAAATGGTTGGACAGTGGACGTGATTTCACATATTCTTTCCTTTATACCCAATTTATGAAAAAAGATGTATTGAGAAAACTTCTTTCTAAATATTATTTAGGGGGGAGAATAGAAGAGAACACAATAATTGTAAATGAAAATGGTGTTCTTATTCCATTTCACACAGATGATGTTCAAATGGGGGGAATTATTTCCTATCCACAAAAACTATTTTCTCAAAATCTTCCCATTTATAATACAGGATTTTTCCTAAAAAACATTAATCTCCTTTCAGATGAAGTTGAAGTTGAATACAAAGATAATTTCATTAACGTTAGTGATGATAAGTTCTTAGTTCAAATTCAATTAGCTGATGGAGAATCTATCAATAGTTATGAAAGTATGCTTGCTTATAAAGAGGAAGAATATATCTTTAACTTTGATATTGATGAATTCTTTATTAAAGATTTTCTATCCATGTGTGACATTTATAAATCATTAAAAGATAATAATTTTTCAATAAAGAATAAGAAGAGAGAAATATCTTTCACTTTTGGGGACTATTCAAAGATAAGTTTTAAAAAGAATATTGAAACAAATATTGTTAGAAGTTTTGAAAATCATTATAAAAGTGATATATTTGCAGATATTTTAAGAGTAAATAAAGAATTTGATAGTGGACGTTTCTTTATGTCCGAAAATACAATCAAACTCAATTTCATTTCAGAAAACATTAATTCAACCTATTATATTGTTAAACAAGATGTATAGTATTAAACCAATGAATGATAAGGTGGTGTTAGTTGAAAAACAATTAAACACACAAACGTATGGAGCTATTGTTAGACCTGATATGGGAAAAGAAAAACCTATTGTTGGACAGGTTGTACAAACTAATGATGGATATTATTTAGGAGATAATTTTGTGAATTCTTCTGTTAGTGTTGGTGATTTAGTTCTTATCCCTTTATTTGGTACAGTGAAAACAGTGATAGATAAGCAGGAATATTTAATTTGTGCTGAAAATAACATTCTTGGAAAACTAATTGAGCAATGATATATAATGTTCTTTTGTCGGATTTAAAAAAGTTTTCAGATGTTGATTTAGAAAAAGTTCAAGAATCAATATCTCGAATCACATATCCTTTATTTGGAGAATTGGGACATTCTTCTAAACCAACCATCAATCTAAATAATGTTTCACATGAAATCAAAAATGTTAGAATTGAAAATGATAAAGTTTATGGAGACATTCTTTTTACAAAAAATAATGGAAAGAGGGCTTCTGAATATTATGAAAAGGGAATAGCTAAGTTTGAAATGAGAGATGTAATATTCATTCAAAACGATAAATGTGTAACAGAGATAATTTCATTTGATTTAGTAAACAAACAATAATTTATGAAAAAAGACGTAGTATTTTCAGGAGCAGGTCGTAAGAGATTATTCTCAGGAATTGAAAAAGTGAGTAGAAGTGTTATTTCTACAATGGGAGTTGGTGGAAGGAATGTTGTATTTAAAGATGAATATGGAAATTTACGTTCCACCAAAGATGGAGTGACAGTTGCTAAAAATCTTTCTAATTTAAAAGACCCTGTTGAAAATTTTGGAGCAATGTTGATTAAACAGGCTTCTGTTAAAACAGCAGAGCAAGCAGGTGATGGGACAACCACTTCTACATTATTAGCCTATCATCTTATTTCCAAATCTCTTAATCATCTCGATACAGGAGCTAATTCTGTTGAACTAAAAAATGGAATTGAATTTGGAGCATCGGAAATTATAAAGGCTCTTTCTGAAATTAAAACAGAAATCAATTCTTCTGAACAGATTAAACAAGTGGCTACACTTTCTGCTAATGGGGATGAAACCATTGGTGATTTGATTACAGAGGGAATTAACTATGTAGGGGCTGATGGAATCGTCGTTGTTGAGGAATCAAAGACAGGAGAGACTAAGTTAGAAAAGGTGGAAGGAATTCAGTTTGATAGGGGATATAAATCCCACTATTTTGTTACAGACCAAAGTAAAATGACATGTGATTTTAGCGATGCTTACATTTTAATGGTGGATGAACGTATTTCATCAGCAAATGACCTTCTTCCTATATTAGAATTCATTTCATCTGAACAAAAACCATTAGTTGTTGTGGCAGAAGAAGTGGAAGGAGAGGCAATTGCCACATTAATTGTTAATCATAGCAGAGGAATAATCAAAGCATGTGCTATTAAAGCTCCTGAATTTGGTGATAGAAGAACATTATTTTTGGAAGATTTAGCCATTATTACAGGAGGAAAAGTATTTAATAAGAATAAAGGACTTCCTCTTTCCGATTTCGACCCACAATTATTGGGGAAATGTAGGACAATTAATGTAAAAGCATCAAAAACCACAATTGTAGATGGTGCAGGAGATTCAGAAGAAATCAAATCTCGCATTTTAGATATTAAATCACAGATTGATTCATGTGAATCCAATTACGAAAAAGAGAAATTACAACAACGTCTTGGTAAATTAGTCGGAGGTGTTGCTATTGTTTCCATTGGTGGACGAACAGATGTCGAGATAAAGGAACGTAAAGACAGAGCAGAAGATGCGTTATACGCCACATATGCGGCTATTGAAGAGGGAATATTAGTTGGAGGAGGATGTTCTTTTATGAAAGCTCTAACAACAATAAATAACACAGCTATAATTTCCGATAATATGTCTGATTCGTATTGGACAGGATTTAAGATTCTTCTATCATCTGTAAAAGAACCTTTCTTTCAAATTTTAAGAAATGCAGGATATGGAGAATCAGATATTTACGGCTATGTGCCTTCAATCTCGAATGGAGATTCTTCAATTGTAAATCCTCTCAGTGGAGAAGTGGTTGATGCGTTTGAATTAGGTGTAATTGACCCATTCAAAGTGACACGTACAGCATTGGAAAATGCAGTGTCGGTAGCAGGTACTGTTATCCTAACAGAATGCGTAATCTTTGACGAAGATGAAGAAAAACAAGAACCATCTCCTTATAACTTTCAATAGTGAAGAACAAAGATAAATTGAAAGTAACAACAACGAGTGAAACTCCTATTGTTACAAACACGACAATTATGCTCCATCCTGAGAAAATAAAAATAGAGTTGGAGGCTTCTAAGATGTCTATTTGGACTAAAATTATTAATTTTTTCAAAAACTACAATAAAATTTACTAAAATGGCAAAAAAGAAACAAGTGACATTAGAATCCTTTGAAGAAAAGGTTGAACCATTAGTGGTGGAAGAAGAAATTGATGATATTGTTGTCATTGCATCAGAAGCGATAAATAAGATTTATCAAATCAAAACTATTGAGCGATGGAAATTGAACAATGCTGTTGATTTAGTTTCACAGGGAAGAAATGATGAGGCTGTTAAATTGTTAATGCAAATTCAAACAATTGATAGAAATCTTCTTAGTGAAATCATTAATCTCCTTAATAAATGAAAACTCTTTGGGTAGAGAAATACAGACCCAACAATATTGAGGAATACTTATGTAATGAAGAATTTAAAAATAACATTTTAAAGAAATTCATTGATGAACAAAGTATTCCTCATATTATTTTACATGGGTCTGCTGGACAAGGTAAAACG
Source organism: uncultured Candidatus Saccharibacteria bacterium (assembly GCA_964450735.1). Lineage (GTDB taxonomy): Bacteria > Patescibacteriota > Minisyncoccia > Phycocordibacterales > UBA9973 > DALYCO01. The sequence continues at coordinate 130,148 of CAYVDC010000001.1, forward strand.
AGTTTGGCTAAAATATTAATCAAAGAATTAAATGCCACTCATTTATATATTAATGCAAGTGAGGAAAATGGAATAAATGTAATTAGAGAAAGGGTGAAAGAATTTGCTAAATCTTCTTCCCTATCTCCAATTAAAATCGTCTTCTTCGATGAAGGAGATAGACTTTCAGCAGAAGCCCAAGATAGCTTAAAGAACATGATGGAATCTTATTCTAACAAAACAAGATTCATTTTCACAACAAATAAGCTACATGGATTCATCGAACCCATCATCAGTAGATGTGCTGTTTTTGAAATAAAAGCACCTTCTAAAAGAGAAGTGGCTAAAAGAATGGTGCAGATTTCCAAATCAGAAAATATATTGCTATCAATGGACACGTTAGCAATGATTGTTAATGATAACTATCCCGATATTAGAAGATGTATTGATGAGATGGAAGTGAACATTAAAGATGGTAGATGTATATATGTTAATAAATCTTTAAAATTTATTGATAATTTATTTGAAATTATTGATAAAAGTGTTAATTTTGCTTTGAAATTCAAAGAAATCAAAGACTTGATATATCAACAAGATTTTAATTACAACCATCTTTATTCAGAGTTATTTGATAAGTTGGAAAGTAAGGATAAATTGGAAATGTCAATCCTTATTGTCGGAGAATATTCATATTACAATTCAGTAGTGATGGATAAGAGAATCAATTTTTTAACTTGTATAACTAAATTAATTAATTTATGGAATTAAATAAGGGAAAAGTGACAGTGGATTTGAGGAAACATTCTAAACCAATGAAATGTCAAGCTATTGTGGATGGAATTAAATGCGAGAACACCACATTCATTCAAGGAGCGATGTTTAATAAAGTGTCTAAGTTTATAACAGGAAACCCACAAGATACCATTCTATCCATTCCTGTTTTTTTATGTACAAAATGTAACACTCCTCTCAAAGAATTTCTTCCAGAAGATGTTTAAATTTATTGACTATTTAACAAAGGAGAAGAAAAAATGGAAGAATTTAACAGAAGAAGAAAAGAATGAATATTCACCTTTTGTTATTAATTCTTTTCTTTCCAACTCAGAAGAATTAGTTGAAATAATAAATTTCCTTAACATCTATTATAAGATTCCAAAAAAAGAACATTATAATTTCTTATTGAAAACCCTTCCTAAAAAGAAAATGTTTATTGGCTTTTCTAAAAAAGAAAAGAAAATTGATAAAGTTGAAACTAATTCTAAATCAATTCAGTTTATAAAGAAAAAGAAAAAATGAATTTAATAGGAATCGCGGGGAAAGCCCAAGCTGGAAAAAACTTAACAGCATCTATTATTCAAAAATTAACATCTCCTCATTACAATGATGTTGATATAGATTGGAATAATCTATCGAAATATAATTTTACTAATAGCGAATGGGAACAAAAATGTTTTGCAGATAAGCTGAAAGACATAGTTTGTATTTTGATTGGATGTACTCGCAAACAATTAGAAGATGGAGCATTTAAAGAAACTGAATTAGGAGAAGAATGGTGGATATATGATGTCAATGAATTTCAACAACCATATGAAGAAGGAGATTGTGAACCTATACCTGTTATAAAATTAACACCAAGAAAATTATTACAAACTATTGGTACTGATTTATTTAGAAATAGGTTACATCCTGATATTTGGTGTAACTCTCTTTTTTCAGATTACAATGAGGATACTGAAAAATGGATAGATGTTGTAAATTATGAAGGTAGTTATCAAATTTCTTCTTTTGGTAGAATAAAAAGTTTAGATAGAAAAATAGTTTATGGAGAAGGTATTGGTCAATATCATACTAAAAAAAGTCAATTTTTAAAACCTACTCTAAGTGGTGGATATGAAACAGTATCTTTAAGTGGTAAAACTTTTACTCTACATTCTTTAGTAGCTAAACATTTTGTAAAAGGTTATCAAGAAGGGTTTGTTGTAAATCACATTGATTACAATAAAACAAATAATTTTTATAAAAATCTTGAGTGGATAACCCAAGAAGATAATATAAAACATAATAAAACTACTCTTAGGGGTAATTTTGGAGAATCTCAAAAAGATGCTAAATTAGATTCTGATAAAGTATTAGCAATAAAAAAACTTATTGAATATAATACTTTATCTCAAAATAAAATAGCAAAATTATTTAATGTTTCTCCAACTACAATTTCAGGTATTAAAAAAGGTAAAAAGTGGAATCATGTAGGTAAAGATATTGATAAAATAGAACCTATATTACCTGTATTTGCACCTAAATGGATTATCACAGATGTTCGATTTCCAAACGAGTGTAAGAAAATAAAAGAAAAAGGTGGAATTATAATTAATGTGGTGAGAAATCATTCTATTAATAAAAATGAACATGTCTCAGAAAGAATGTTAGATGGATATAGTTTCGATTACCAAATAAATAATTTTGGAACGATTGAAGAATTGGTTAAACTTGTAAAAGAAATTTTGATTAAAGAAAATATTTTAGAAAATGATTGAAAAAATAAAACATTGGAGAGAAGTTTTTGGACTTCCTAACAGAACAGTTCCGCAAATACCCAGTGATAAAGAAATGGCTTTGTCTTTTAAATTGATTCTTGAAGAAACAGAGGAATTGAAATTAGCTATTGAAAACTATTCTCTGAATGACATTGCTGACGCAATAGGTGATTTATACTTCGTAGTTACGCAGATGGCTATGGTGTGTGGATTAGACCCAAAAGAACTTGTTGAAAAGGTCTATGATTCCAATATGAGTAAACTCTGTTTAACAATAGAAGAATCGTTAGATAGTGTCTTTGAATATAAAAGAAAAGGAATAGATGTTTATGCTGAAAAATTCAATGAATATTATATTTTGAAAAGACTAAGTGATGGTAAAGTATTGAAATCTATTAACTTCAAAGAACCAAATTGGAATTATGATAATGATAGGCAGTAAAGCCATAAAAAGATGGTTTGAAGATTTCCCAAGAACTCCCAAAGATGTTGATTACATTGTTGATTATAAAACAAAAGGTTCGAGCGAAATAGAATTATTATACAACCCAATTCTTTACAAATTCATTAAAGAAGAATTTCCATATTGGGAAGTGGCAAGTCCTGATGTTTTATATACATTAAAAATGTCACATGTTGTTGGATGGGATATAAATTGGGAAAAACATTTATTTGACATTCAATTCTTAAAAAAGAAAGGATGTAAATTAATCTCTGAATTGTTTTATGAATTGTATGAATTTTGGAACACTGTTCACCAGAAAAATAAAAGAAGTGAATTGAATATGTCTTCTGAAATGTTTTTTGATAATGCTATTAAATATCCTGTTCCACATGATATTATTCATACTTTTATAAAAAATCCTCCCACATTTACTAAAGTGTTGGTTGGGGAAGTGGAGGTGAGTGAATCATTATTTAATGAATTGCTATTTGATGAAAAATGTGATTTGGTAACAGAAGAAGTGATGGTGATGGCGGCTGAACGTTTTGGAAATTTGAATTATAGAAATGCTTATTCTAAAATGTTAAAGAAGTTTACTATCAATCATGCTCCATTATGGGAGGCTATTTTCATCATTGAAAATTTTCCATTATTGGAAAAACCAAGTTTTAACTTTTTAAAAATCATAGAAGATGGATGTAAAGAATATCAATCTAATACTTCAATATTATAAAGAAATATTTTATCATGTTGAAGATGTTCATAAATTACCAACTGAACTAAGGGATGTAATTTTAGTCGATTCTTCTAAAATAAATCCTTATTACATGGGTGAGGTGGGGGTTGAGACTAAAATATTTAAACTTCCATTTGAAGATGAATATTACTTGAAAATAGAATTAACAACAGATAGTTATGGAACAAATGAATTTTTCTCTAATGTCAAATTAGTCAAACCTATAACAAAAAATACATTAACTTTTGAATAAAATGGAACAAATTAATTTAATTTTAGAAAACTTTTATAACATCTACTATAATAATCTTTCAAAAGAAATAAGGGATAGTATTGGTAAATTTAAAATGGTTTACCAAAAACAAGAAGATGATGTTGATGTGATTGTTTATTATTTTGAAAAATTTAATACATATTTGAAACTAAAAATAAAAGAAGATAGTTATGGAGGTAATGAACATATTTTTTATTTAAAATTCGTTTCACCTTCTGAAAAATTACAAACAGTTTACGAATAACAATTTAAACAAATAAAAAATGAACTATAAAGAAATTCTCGATGTGTTAAAAACACAATTTGAAGATGTTGAAGATTTTGCTTTCAGTGGTGGACAAACTCATGTAGATGGTGTGGGTAAAATGAAAGAAATTGCCAAATATGGTGGAGAGGGTAAAGGTGAAGAATGGTGGCGTGTTAGATACTTTCCTGAACATGATGTTTATATTAAGGTGGATGGATGGTATAGTTCATACAATGGAACTGATTTTGAGGGTTGGGACGACTCTTGTAAAGAAGTTAGACCTAAAGAGAAGTTGATAACAGTTTATGAATAACGAAAAGATAATTGGTGAGATAACACCACTTTTTCCTTTTGAACATTCTCTTATTAAAAATGGATGGACTTGTTATTATTATTCGGAATTGAATAAATATGCTCCGAGTAGAGGATATAATAAAGGAGAAGAAAAAATCACAATAGGAATATCACTTTTCTCTTATGAAAATGAAAAATGGAAAGAAATAGCATCGGTTTATGTTTTAGAAAACAGTAGATATTATAGACTTCCAAATGATATTTATTGTGAGAGAATTGAAATATTTCCGAAACCAAAGTACCTTTAGCTTAATGGTAAAGCTCTTGACTCATAATCAAGCGAGTGATAGTTCGATTCTATCAGGGTACACAAAACAGTTGTTGATTAACACTAATAAGTAATGCAGAAACAACCCACCAAACGGCAGAACAAAAGCATTACAACACAGTTCTGAAATGTGTTTAATTAGGTTAGTGTATTGAAATCTCTGGAAAGTAATTTAGGTTAGCCATACCATATTGGTAAAATTTCAATCAATATTCCATTCAGAAGACAACAACTGTTTTATTAAAAATATTCAACTTAGGTTAAAAACCATTCAGGATAACAAAATAAACTGAATGTAGTTGATAAAATCTACTCAAATAGAGTAATATTCTTATTTTAAAATAATAAGGTTCTAAAAGTAGTAATATCAACAAGGTTAATCAGAGTCCTTGAAATTGTAATGAAATATAACTACTAAAGTTTGGTGTTGTAACTTATAAATCTTACGCCCATTGCAATTTCTAAAATTCATAATGTAAGTTATGATATGGTGTTCCATATGAGAAGTGGAAATAGTCAAAAAGAATATAGTTCAACGTGCGCTTTACGTGAGTGGTCATCTTACTATACACCATAAATGATTCTCAGCTAAAAAAGTAGTTAAACGATGTGTGACAAAAAGAACCATGATGCCTTGAAAGATAGCATACGTTGAAATCTTGGTACTTAACTACTTAGACCCTACTCTTATAAGACAAGAGGGTACAGCTTAAATTTTAAACAAACTTATTATGAGTAATTTACAAAGAAGAACAAACGCAAGTTATGGCATTGAATGTTGGTTGAGAAAGGAAGGCTTAAAAAGCAATACAGCATTTGTATCAAAATTAACTGCTGAATTTCTTAAATCAAAAGGATTGCCATATACCAACTACAATCCAAGATATAAAGGATTGTTTACAGCCAATGTCTGTAATGCAGAATTAGTTCAAGAACATTTTAAAGAATTTAAAGAATTTGTAAAAAAATGTTAAATAAAATAGGAAGGTGGCGGAATTGGTTAGACGCTTGTTAACTATAACAGGTGCAAAGTGTATAAACAATAGTTGAATAGCGCGCGTACACACTAAGCACATACAGGTTCAAATCCTGTCCTTCCCACTAAAATTAAAAACAAATGAAAAAATATGTTTGGTCTGATAAGTATGGTAGAAATCCAAGTGAAGGGATTCATAATTATTTAGAAAAAAATATTATTGGATATAGAAGAAATAATTTGAACATCTATATAAAAGGATTTGCTAAATTCATAGACCCTAATTCAAATAAAAGTGATAGTGTTAATTTAATTTCTAATAATTTTTCTCATTTTAAGAAGTTTATAAAACAAAAAAAAACAATATAGTGAGCAATAACCAAGAAAGATATTATAAATTAAAATCTAAAGTGGTTTGTATTTGTAAAAAATGCCAAAGAATATATAATTTATTGATAAAACATTACCCTGAGCATCTTAATGAATTAGAAATGATGTGGAATGAAATAATTTACAAATAAACAATAACATAAAATGAAACAAATAAAAAATAATCAACATCCAATAAAAGAAAATGATGTTATTTTCATTACATTTAATGATAGTTGGATATTAAATAGATTCAAAAGATGGGGAGAAAATGAACATCTCTATTGTACTCATTACGATGGAGACTATATATATCTAAAACCTTATACTAAAAATGTTGAAATTTATACATTTGATAATTTCTTTGAAAAATTATGGTGGATAATCAATTGGAGACTTCGATAAAACCTGTTCAAAAATTTAACAATGGGCGGGTAGCCACATTATGTAACAATTGTTATAAAATTATTGAAACAGGAGTGAGTTGTAAAAAATTATTTTGCTGTAAAAAATGTGAAAAAGAATATTTCTCTAAAATAAACTAATTAAGTGGAATTTGCTAAACCTATTATATTTTGGTTATTTATCATTTTCGGATATTGTTATAAACAATCTAAGAATGTTTCTCTAAACAAACAGCCTTACGATGAATCTAAATATGATTGGAAGAAAAACTATTATTCAGGAAAAGAACCTCTTCCACCATCAGATAGTGGATATGTTGAACTAGAACGAAAATACAAAAGACATGAAAAAAATAATAATTAATTTTATAATTGGAAATTTGGAACTAATAGCTTTAACAATTTTGTTATTGTTCTATCTAAAGTTAGATGCGTTTTCGATGGAATTTTGGATAACATTAGCTATTGTTTCTTTATGCAGTGCTATTTCAACTTCTTATAATATTAAATCATCTGAAGAAAATGACAGAGAAGAAGAAAAGTGAAGACATCGTATGGGTAAGTGTTGAGTATAATAAACTTTCCTTTGTAGAAAAAAAAAATAAAAATAATTTTGTTGGTATTAAAACATATGATTGCAAATTTATGAATAATCAAAAAATAAAATTATCAACTTTATTCACTAAATTGAACCATTTTGATTTACATTCAGTTATTAATTATATGTTAGACTTTAACATTTCAACAATAGTGAATGACTATGGAATCTTTGAAGTGGAATATGAAATTTGTGATGTGGAAGATGTTTGGAAACAATTAATCAAATTAAAAAGATGAGACATAGAAAATATGAGGGAGGACTTTCTGATATATTTTTAACAATGGCACTTATTCAAGTTCTATTCATTGTTTTAAAATTAACCTCTGTTGGTAATTGGACATGGTTTCAAACATTTATGCCTGTTATACTTACAATCTCTATGTTTGTATTTTTAATGGTGGGACTAATATTATTTGTAATTTTTAGACAACTTGTAAGAGATTTATATAAAAAATTAAAGAAAAAGTGGAAAAATTAATTTTGATTGTTACATTGTTCATTTCAGATGAAATTCCTAATAATGGAAAATTAGGAGTTTATGAGGTTTGGAATAAAACTTCCCATGCTTTAAGAGTGGATTATTTTGTTCCCAAAAAACACACAGATGTTATTCTTCCATTTTCAGGAGCATACTTTCCTTCAAACACCACTCCTGTTTTATACTATGCTTGAATATAAAGCTAATTGGAATGACAAAACGATTGTAAAGATTGACCGATTTTTCCCAAGTAGCAAGACTTGTAATGTTTGTAATTACATCAATCAAGACTTAACTCTAAAAGATAGGGAATGGACTTGTCCAAGTTGTAATACCGTACACGACAGAGATTTTAATGCAAGTATAAATATTAAAAAACAAGGTTTAAAAATATTGTCTGGTTTAGGAACTAACTCGGACACTAAACAAAAACGGAGTAAGGCGTTACCATTAGGTGAGTCTATGACCTCCGAAGCCCAACCCATCAGCTATGCTGTGGGTGGGTAGTTCACTATTAAATCTTCTGTTGAAAATAGTTCTTATAGTGGAACTGTTGAAAAAATTTCAAATAATGAGTTTAGCTTTAAATCAGAAGACAAGAAATATCTTTATAAATTAGTAGGGTTTTGAAAATATTAAGTTTAACTATTCTTATTATTTTGCTGAATAGTTGCTCGACATTAAATTTAACACTTCCTGATAGATGGACTTATGTTATCGAACAAGGAGGCGACCATTCTGTTGGGTTTAATTACATAGTTCTCAATAAAAAAATAGAAGGAGAATTTATGTTTGAAAAGAATTGTGTTTACAAATTCTTCACACAAGATTCAACCGATGCCAATAAATTAATTGGATTGTGGAAAAATGCAGATTCAGCCCGTTTTGGATGGCATTGTGTTGATTCTACATTTCATGTCTATCCTTATTTACATTATGGAAAAGACAGGATAAATGATTGGGATAAACCAATGTTAGTTGTTAAACCATTGCAATGGATTTATTTTAAAATTTCTATTCAAGGCGGAGAGGCTGAATTTATTTTGGATGATATGGTGGGGAAAAGAATGGTGAGAAGATACCCAATACATGACCCAACAATATCACTAACAACTTTACTTAGATTTTATTTTGGTGGAACAACGAAATGTCCACATTTAATGGAACTAAACGTTAGATTTTATAAATAAAATAATGAAAAAAGAAATCAAACGTATAGAAGTCACAACTAATGGATATTTAGTTTGTTATACGGATGGTACATTTTGGTTTTATGAAAAACATGGTGATTGGTGGAAATAATTTTTTAAAATAATCTGTTTATGAAATACATGGGAAGTAAGGCAAGAATTGCTAAATATATTTTACCAATTATGTTGAAAGAAGTAGATGATAAAAATATCACTACTTGGATTGAACCTTTTGTCGGGGGGGGGGGAACGTTATAGATAAAGTTCCTAATAAATTAAAACGCATTGGAATTGATTACAATGAACATGCTATACAATCTCTTGTTGCAATACGCGATTTAGTTGATGAATTACCAAATGAAGTTAGTGAAGAATATTATAAAAGTCTAAAAGGAACATTTCCATCACCAATAACGAGTTGGATAAGATTTGTCTGTTCATTTGGTGGTAAATTTGAGAATGGATATTCAAGAGAAAAAAGAAGTGATGAAACAACCTTTGTAGGTTATGGTAAACGAAATGCACAAAAACAAAGTCCAAATTTACAAGGCGTTCAGTTAATTCATGGAAGTTATGATATATGTAGTGATGTGGAAAATTGTTTAATATATTGTGATATTCCTTATTTTGGAACTACCTCATATAAAACGGAAACATTCTCGCATGATATTTTTTGGGAATGGGCGAGAAAAATGAGCATTAAAAATTCTGTTTTTGTTTCGGAATACAATGCTCCATCAGATTTTGAATGTGTGTGGCAAGGTGAAATAAAAACAAATTTCGCAAGTCAACGAAATGAAGCAACACATAAAGCGGTTGAAAAACTTTTTAAATTAAAATGAAACAATATACAATAACAGAATATAATGATAATGAAGATGAATATTATTCATATATTATGAATTTATCTGAACGCCAATATCAAACCATTCATAATAAAATAGACAAAGATTGTTTAGATGAATATTTCTCAATAATGGAAAGCGAATATACAGATAAAGATGTGGAAACAATAAATGAAAATAGTTATATGGAAAGAATCAATTTCTACAAATTTAGAGATGAAGATTGTATCTATAATTGGAATCATATTGAAGATGTATTCTATAACGGAAACGGGCTTATAAAGCTCTCTTTTTACCATACAGAAAACTATAAATTTAAGATTGGTGATAAGGTTTATAAACCAAAAGGATATAAATTTCCATCCACCGTTGTTTCCATTTTCAAAACAATTTCAGGAGAAGTGAGGGTAGTGGCTGAATTAGATGATTATGGAATGTTACATATTTTTAATGAAAATCAATTAGAATTGAGATGAAAGTTGAAATGATATTGCTTAATAGAACCAATGTTGGAATTGAAATAGAAATGGATATAATTCCAAATAAGGGAGATTTAATCCATATAACTAAACCACCGTACTATGGTGGTTCTTATACAGTTTATAACAAAAGATTTGTTATAAATGACAATATGCTTGAAAAAATTATTTTAACTCTTTCTGACTAAGAAAAAATGAAAATCAAACTAACATTGTTATTGTCTTTGATTATACTATCATCATGTGATACTCAAACCGAAGAAGTAAAATCGGGGGAAGTGAAAGCAATTCCTCTCACTTCAAATTATTTTGTGGGTACGGATAGTACAATAGTGATAATTAATAAAGATGATGGTAGAATATTAAATGTTATTAAAAGAAAATGAAATATTATTTAAGAAAATTTAGAGACAACAGTTTCCATGAGATTGAAGCTAAAGATAAAGAAGAATTATATAAGATTCTTAAAGAGAGGGATGGAGATGAAGTGAGAATTAATGGATGGAATTACGATTTTATCACACATCATCAACATCATTTACTTGCTGGTTATCCTGTTGAATATTTAACTATTGAGAAAGCAGTTTCTCCAGCACATTTTAATCTTGACTTTTATTTTATTTTATTATCAAAACATAATGAAGAAGAGCTTGACAGACATTTCAGAAGCAATAATTGAATTGTTTCTTTTTAAGAAGCGAGAAGACCTCCCTTATTATTTAGTAGTGATATTTGGAATATGTGGATGGTATGGGGTGTCGTTAGCTATTTATGCAATTTATTTAATGAACATATGAAAAGAAGCATTGATAATATAATAGAATATACAAAAATTGAGAATGGAGCAGAATTAGTTAATAATGCTAATAAAATCCATACAGATTGGTTTGATTGTACATATTATTGGAAAGAAGAGGATGTATTTCCATTTATGTATTCAAGAATGGTGGACGGGGTATTATGCTTTTACATTAGCCATGATGCCTGATTTTATGGCATTCTTTACACACCACTTCATAATTCTCAGGGTCTTCGCTGAAAAGTCTTTCACAAAATAGGGGGAGGTCTAAATAAGAACGCAGAGACCCTGCGGGGATGATGTGATGCACTTCCACCATTTTCTTAGGAAACCAATTTTTACAAGAGCAACATTGATATTCATATTTAAGTCTTTTGTTTTCACTTAAACTATTTCTCTTTGATTTTTCAAGAGTGAATGTAATAGGTTTCCAAAACTGACTCACCCTTCTTAATGAACTTCTTAACTTTCCGAAAAACTCTGCTTCTGTCCACGTGTTAGCATTTCTTGTTCTAATAACATTTGTTTTTCTTTTTATTGTTGTTTTTCTTTTGGTTTTCATTTTAAATAAAATTCTCTAAAGACACTTTCATTTATTCCATAATCAAGAAGAACAATTCTCCCATCTTTAGTTGCTCCATAATGTCCCAAACGAATATAGTCTAAATAATATTTCTCTGCTCCATAATTTATTATTAAATCTAATATTTCACTTGAAAACTCATTTTCATCTAATTCATTTGAAACCACTCTTTTTTGTTTTCTTCTCCCCGAATTTAATAAACATCTATCTTCTATCCACTTGGTAAATTCATTCCAATCAATTCCTAATGTAGCTTTAAATGTTTTTTCTGACTTTAGAGGAACTACTAATTCATGTTCCACCCATCTAAAATTTTCATCATAATCAAAAACTTTTGTGGTGATTTTTGGGTACATTCTATTAATGTCCACTTCCAATTCATTTTGTGCCACTCCTTTATTCCAATCCCCTGCCTGTCTTGCTATTTTAAGAATTTTATCATCATCTATTCGATAAACTATTCTACTGCTCCCCTGTCCAATTTTTTTCAAATGCTTCGCAGCATAATTATGCCTTTGTGTTGTATTTTTCATGGAAAGAAACGTTTCCATGTCCCACGTTGAGGGATAGGCTTCAAATAGATTTGAAATTTTCATTTTAACGAAACAAATTTAATAAAATTACTATTAAAAAGCAAATAATAGAAAGAATGGAATATTTATTCACATCTCTTATCCTGTCTTCTTGCCCTGTTTTCTCATTCCCCCAAGCTATATTCATTCATTATATTTTTTATATTGTCCACATATGATTTAATTAAACTCTTTTCTATTTTGTTAAATCCTTTTTCTGAATGAGTAGCTAATGAGCAATAGAATATAACATCATTATTTTCATCTAAGGGTTCTCTTTTCAAGAAATATATTTCACTTTCCATCACCCCATCTGATATATATATATTCTTTAAATCACTTTCAGGCATTTCATTTGTTATCACACTCACCCTATCTCTTATCTCAGACTCTTTTAACATATCAAGGTAGAGTTTATCAAATTTAAACTTAACATATCGGGTAGTGCCTCCTATGGACAATTTAACAGTGGTGTCCCCACTTCCCAATTTATGATGTTCGTAAATAGCAGTGGCAAATTTAAAATCAGTTTTTCCATTAGTGGCAATGAGAATGAGAAATCTATCCACAGATGTCTCAATAAAAATTTTATCTATAATATCTTTCAGGGAATTAAAAAACTTTAAATCTAATAAAAGAGTGGGGAGTGTTGAATTCTTAGCCTTTTCTTTTTTTAAAGCTGTATTAATTGTTGCCACTTTAATTTGAGCTTTATAAGTGAGAATAGTTCCCAATCCGGTGAGAATAACAGTGAGAACGGCAACTATATCACTTGTCATAATATCTGAAAATAACATATAGGGGAATTTTATATATAAATATTTATTTTGTCGGTAATGTATTATATATTAAACCAATAGCTATTGATTTGTTCATTCTATAATTCATTAACATATTTTTCCAATTGGTTTCCCAATGTTTCTATTTCATTTGGAATGGGAAGACGTTCACATATTGTTATATACATTCCTTCTCTTTCTTTCAATTTATAAACATTATAAACATTGGCTAAATGCACACATTGTTTTCCAATGAGTTTTTTAGCATTGTTAGCTTCTGTGACATCTGTTGTCAGTTTCAACACTCTATTCCCATCAATGGAATAGGCATGTCCATTATGTCCACTTCCAAGCCATTTATAATTTTCAATATGCAAGGCTTTGAATATTTTCTCCATTGCAGGAGAAATAGCTTCTAATAAAGGGAAATCAACATTCTTCTCTTTCCCATAGCCCAAATCAAACATTGCCAATTCATTTCCTTTCTTTCCCCAATTCTCCCAATTAACAATGTCTCCTGTTTGAATGTTAAATGAATTCAATTCATCACACACTTTCAACACCTGAGAAAACATCCATCTGAGCTTTTTGTCCTCAAATGTAATAGAAGGCTTTTCCCCATTTTCATAATATTGATAGACAATGTTTTCTAAATTCATATAAAGCCTTTCATATAAATATTTATATGAAAGGCTAATTAGGAATGAAAATCTCATTAAAACAATTTATCAAAGAGCTTTCTGCCAAAGACAACATTTCTCAAAAGAGAGCTGGGAATTACAATGGAGAACTTGGAGCAGGAGACTATTTTGGAATAAAGAATTTCAATAATTCTGTTATGGAATTGTTAGACGAAATTGTCTATCAAGGAAAAAAGAAAATAATTAAACTCATTTCAGAAAAAGGAAATTTATATTTTGTCAATTACACCAATAAAAACTTCATGGACGTGGCAGAAGGGATAATGAGACATAGAGGAATAAAAGATTGGGAATTCGAGCATGTAGGCATTAATGAAGTGAATGAAGAATACAGGGACTATCTCTCTTCCATTATAGAAATACACAATGAATACAAAGCCTCATTAGTACATATTAATAGAAAATTTAATTTTTAAAATGAAATCCCTCTCATTATACAATATATTAGAAGAATTATATAGTTACTTAATATAATGTCAAATAATGACATTAATTAAATTTAACAGTTATTACTGCTGGCGTACTACACACCTCTATTGGGTCATAATTAAAATTCCCAACTACTTTTCTCAGTATATTCAGAGAGCCATTTACATCGGCATTTATTAAAACACCTTCACTTGATTTAAATAAACCTCTTTTTATCCTTTTACCTTTGTATTCTTTTTGTTTTTTAATGTCCTCGCTATCTAAAAAACTACACTTACTAGTATAACTCTCTTCCGTTATTAAAACATTAATTCCAACAAGTTTACACTTATATTCTATCATTTTTATAAATGTAGAATAAGGTATTTGTACAAATGATTGATTATTACGTTTTCCAATATTTATATCTTGTTTCCAGCCTTTATTGTTACCTATAATCAAGGTATTTAGGTCGTTAGAAACTAATTGATTTACTAGTATCGTACTTGCTTTATGTAAGTAATCTTTTATTTTATTATTCCTTTTATCTGTTAAGGACTTAATCCTCTTACTTGTTTTCTTACCATTTGTCAGTTTTGATTTTAAATTTGAAACTCTTTTATTATAAAATTGATTAATTGATTTTAAAGGTTTTCCATTTATAATAAATGGTTTTACTACATTGCTTCCAACTGTTCCGAGATTATTCAAGCCTAAGTCCATTGAGGCATATCTTTCATTATCTGCTAAAGGTTCTACGTCTTTTACATTATAGATAACTTCTACTACAATATGATTATTTTTAGAAATTAATCTTACTTGTTGAATATCAGTTTTATCTGTTTTAAATGTTGATTTTACCTTTGATAATTTTAAAATTCCTTTTTTAATCTCCTTACTAGAAATTGCTTGTGAAGTATACGTTACAACAAACCTACCTGTATCCTTTTTTAGATAATTTGGTATTTTAATCACTTCATCTTTTTTCTTTACTTTCAAGTGTTTGAAAAAAGATTTAAAGTTTTGTTCAATTAATTTTAAAGTTTGTTGAGATACTTTAGCAGGCATCTGTCTGTAATCTACGTTGTTTTCCTTAACCATAATAGAAGCTAAAGACTGGTAATTTAAAAACTTCTTATGTTCAAAATAATATTGTCTTGTAGTATACAAACCAGCATTGTATAAATTCTTAGATAAAAATAATAAATTATCTAATTCTTTAAACCTACTATCAGATTTTTTAATTATATGTTGTTCAACAAGTGTCATTATTCTTTTTTAGCGTTTTCTATTATCTTCTCAGTCATTCTCTTACTTCTCCGTCTACCATACAACCTTGCTGTAAAACTTGTTATTATAGAAACAAAATCTTGCATTAAGTCATTTTCGTCATTAGACTGTGGATTTATAATCTCTATTCTTCTATTATCCATTTCAAGAAGTTTTTGAATATAATTTAAACCGAAACGAGATAGCCTATCTTTGTGTTCAACTACAATTAAATTTAAACTTCTATCAAGTAAAATAGATTCTAACTTTTTTCTTTCATCATTTAAGCCTGAGCCAATTTCTGTCACCACCTTAGCAACCTTATACCCTTTTGCATTACAATAGTTAATAAGCCTTTCTTTCTGCCTTTCTAAATTATCTTTATTTTCAGAACTTGACACTCTTGCATAAATACACACATTTAGTGATGTTAGTTGCTCATCCTCTAGGTTTATAAAAACTCTACCTGTAGAAGAGTACTCTACTTTTAGAGTGCCTTCTTTTATTCTACGCCAAAGTGTTCTAACTGACACACCTGACATCTTTGCATATTTTGATAATTTTACTTTCATATTTAATATTATTACAATAATCGTGCCAAAGTCATTATTTGTGTCAATTTGTCATTATTTTTTATAAAAGAATTAAATACGACAAATGAATATAATTCACTCTCTACATAGCAAGACAAAAACTTATTAGAAAGCTATGTTCTAATGGGGGAAATGTTAAACATAGAAAATACATTTGAATACAAATATAATGGAAAAGAATATGCTGAATTTACAGACCAAGAAGGATATGATTTTTTTGTTCGTTTAGTTCCCCCTCATTTTGAATTAAAAATGGGATGGAAAGATTTAGAAGGGCAAAAACGTTATTTAAGACAACCTTCAAGAGAAATAGATGTAAGAAGAACAAATACAGTGGCTAAAATATATAAATTACATCTTCTCCCATTCTTTTTAGAACAAACACTTAGCGATGTAATGTTGGTGAAACCATTAGATAGTAAACGCTATCAATTCTCCATTAGAATGTTAAGAAAATTCAATAATGATAAAGAAATAGAAATAATAGAAGACTATCCAACACAAATACAATTAATTAAGAAAAATAGCAATGCCACCCCTAATATAGTTCATTCTCCCTACGAAAAATAATGTTATTTCTTCTGAATTAGAATTTCATATGGCTTATTCTCAACAATATCAAATTTTTCCATATTCGTAAATTTCTTCACCATCCTAATCGTGAATTGATAACGCTTAATATCTATTGGCTTAAAGACTAATATATCACTAAGGGTTTGTTCTTCAAAATAAGGAAGCACTTCATCTCTGAAAATCTTTGCAACAGTGTTCGTTCTCCTTTCATCCACCTCTCTGGCATGTTGTCTCAAATACTGATTTACTCCTTGAACATCTACCCAACCCATCTTCATTTCAAAATGAGGGGTCTTTGTGACATTATACATCACTCTTGCATAAAATTCATATCCTGAATCGTCTTTAAAAATGAAATATCCCTTAAACTCTTCCCAATAATCAAAGGAATTGTTTGGATTGAGAAATTCTCCTAATAAGACATAATTTCCATATTGATTTTTATCCACCCATTCCGTTAATGCTTTATAATCTTCATTTTGAAGAATAGAAGCCATTATTTCTTTTAATTTCATTTGTTATTTAATATAAATATAATAATTCTAAGAATTCATTCATTTTTCGTATATAGAAATTCATTAAATTCAAAAATTAAATTGTATTATTCTAATATATAACATTTAACATATGTCTATATATTTATCGTTTATCAATAAAAAAATTGACATTTCTTCCATTTTCCCTATTCAACATTCCCAAAAAGAAGCCCTCAAATGTAAATTCAATAAATAAACACCCCCTCTATACATAATAATTCAGAAAAACATAATAATAAGAAAGAATAAAAGGAAATAAGGGTAAATTATAGAAAGAAAAATATTAAAGAAAGGAATAATAATGAAGAGAATAAACAAATAAGAAGAATAGGAACAAATAAAGAAATAACAATGAATAGAAGAATAATTCAATATAGGAGAATAGGAAAAGGAATAAATGAATAAGACAATATATTAAAGGAATAAAGAAAGAAATAAATATTAAAGGAATAAATTAAATAATAAATGATATATAAGTATATATTAGAAGAAATGAGTGTAAATTTATTGTGTAATTAAGAGGGGAGTCTGACCGACCTCCCACCCTCCTCCCCTATACCTCCCATAATTAGTCCTTTTTTGAATTGATTTCAACCCGACATCATCCTTATATAGCCCTATTTCTTTCATACGTTAGTTCTAAGCAACTTTTTATATAAAACCATACAATCATATCAGTTTTAATTAAGTGCGCTTAGAATTGAAATTTAACCCATCTAGGGACTTGTTATACTTTCATCCCTTTTTAAATGTATTATACTTATTATTCTTTTTAAAAGTACTATTCAGTTTATTTTATAAGTGAATGAACGTTCATTTATAATTAACATATACACTATAAACGTTAGAATGTTAAAATATGTTAAAATTGTATTCTGTTAAGAATTGATTCGTTTATTTATTGTCCATTCTTAGAATAGTACAATTTTTTCATACATTCAATTTGGTAACTAATTATAGTTTTTCATATAGGGAAATTTGATATGTAAAAAATGTAACTCATTGATAATCAAGTAGTTATGTTTTTATAATAATTAAAATGATTTTCTTGGAAAAGTACAATTCATTAATAAATGATAAATAGGACAATTCTAAGAAGAGGTTGGTCAAACCGTACTAATTTCCCTCCTTTCTTTTCCTTTCATTTTCCCTTTCTTTTCCTTTTGTTTCCTTTCTTTTATTTTCTTTTTGAACATTCCTTTGAAGTTTGCCGTTTGTCCCTATATTTTATAAATGAATGAACGTTCACTTATGAATATTTCTGATTGTTTTTGATTGTTTTTGATTGAATTATATAAATTTGTTATGAATTGGTATATAATTATTCCTATATTTCATTGTACATTCTTTATATTTCTATATTTTAATGTATATACGTTTCCTTTTTATTCTTTTTTAATGTATTATACTTTTTAAAAGTATTACATTGAATAGTTATATTTTTTATTTGATTTGTTATATCCCGGAATTGTATTAATTAAGGAACTATTTGTACTAATTAAAGAACTTTATTCTTTTTTTGTATTATATGAAGAACTTTTATAAACTTTCATAGAATGTATTTTTTTATTTAATTATAATATATCAATTTTGAAACGTCGAAAGCGACAAAGTTCTGATGTATTGAATAGTCTGTGTGGATTGCGTGATTCACGCCTACGAATAGTCCTTGTATATACCTAATGGTTGAAAGGGATTGACTTAGTAAACATTTCGGAGTTTTGTATGTGAGTTAGATGACGCTCTGATTTTCGCTTAGGTAGTATATTTGTTACACTGTACATTGTCCGTATCACTAATGTAATGATACGCTTACATAATGGCAGTTGTGCAAATTGTGTCTAATATTATAAAATGCTCCCTTGTGGTGTGTTTAATCGAATCAGAAACAATCAATTTAGGTTGATTGGTTGGCTTAGTGGATGTGTGTTGCAATTGTAATCATGTGTTACCGTTGCACGTGAATTGTCATTTATATCAATTTATTCAAGAACTTAGCTTAGTAGCTTGATAGTCAAACGTTGCAATATGTTTGAGTTGATAAATGACGAAACACTAAGAATATGATATTTTAACGTTATTAAACGTTCTGAATATAAAAACGGAGGTTGGTTACATAATGAAAAGTTCGATTCTTTTCCTCCGTTCTAAACTTTTTAATTATTTTTAACTTTTTAAATTTTTAATAAAATGAACGGACAAAATGCTATCACGGAGGCGCAAACAGCCTCAAAAATTTGGATTAGTTATCTAAAAGAAATTGCCAAAGATAACGGCACTTTCAAGAAAAAGTTGGCAGGAAAAAGTAAGTTTAATACCAAAGGACTATATTTTACTTACTTGTCAGCCCGTTATGGGCAAAGCGTAGGACGTTTACTTACAAATGTTGACGCAATGACTGTTAAGGTTGGAAACGTCGTAATCTTACAGAAAAGTAATCCTAAGCCGTATGTTTTCAGCGTTGATTTTTCAAACCCTGATTTAAGTGTAGAAGCTCAAATTCGGGCGAAAGTTAAGGCTGAAAAAAGCAAGGTACAAATAAATGGTGAAATCGTGGAAAAAGATACTTTGTTGTTCAACATAAAAGACGGTAAAGTAGATATTGCAAGTCATAACAGTGATTCTATTCAGTTCAAAACTTGGTTGGAAACCAAATATTCGGAGAATCCTATCATGCTTGCCTTTTTCGATGAGCTACGAAGTGAGTTTGGACTGACTGAAAGCCAACGTTTGGCAAAGGTGAAACAAAAATTGTCAGATATTGCATTCGATGGTGCATCAATCCGCTATGCAGAAAGGGAGCGTATTAAGGCTGAAAAGTTACGAATCGCCGAACTTTTGGAGAGTGCTAAAACTCCTTTGGTTACTAACGTAACAAGCGTTTCTAATCCTACTATGCCTCCAATTTCAGAAACCGAAAAACAGGCATTAGAGGAAAAGCGAAAGGAAACCGAACTTGCAAAAAACGTGGTCAATTCCGAAATTACCAACGTTGGCAAGCAAGCGGATAATATTATCAAGTCAGCTAAAGGAGGCAAGAAAGGAGGCAAGAAAGAACCTGAATTTGTGCCTTTCGACGGAACAGTTTCAAATATGTAATTTTCATTTCATCCTTAAATTTAAGTCCCTGTTATTAATTTAGCAGGGACTTTTTTTGTGCCGTTATGAAAAATTATTGTGAACAATTTAAAAACAACTAAAACAATGGAAACTACAAAGAAATTCAATACATTGGTGGATATTATCAAAGCATCAAACCCCTTTCGTATAAAACAAAAAAGGGAAAAAGCCGCAAAGGTGACAATTCAGTACACACAAAAACAATCACAAAAGACGGGAAAATATTACAAAACTGATATAAAACATAGTAGAAAATATCAATTGCAATATTTTCAAGTCCAAATTGGTATTGACATTGTTCATTCGATAAAAGGTTGGGACTTTTATGGCAAGGTAATTGCTATTGATTAGCCAAAAATATATTCTTTTTCAAGCCTTAACATTTGTTTGTTGAGGCTTTTTTGTTGTACAATTTAAACAAAAAAAAAAACATGATTTGCACATTGTCATATCACGAAAAAATATCTATGGAAACAATGTGGAACGATTGTTTTAGATGCTTGTATTGCATTAAAAGAAATTATATTGCCTGTTTTCAAGGAAGAAAATGAAACAATACAAACAAAACAATGGAAGGCGAAAATATATAAAAATGAATATGGATTTGATATATTAGAGCATGAAACGTGCGATTATAGCTATTTATACATCCTAATTGATAGCCAATATTATCAAATCTTTGATAGAATCATATCCCTACCAAACCAAGAAAACTACATAGAAAAACTATCGAACACTATTTTTATAGTGATGGAATTTCGTGGGGAGGAAAGAAAAATAGCTATTGAAAACTATTTGAAGCACTTATATAAAACAAAAGAAAGACGTTATTCAAATGTTATGTATTGGAACGAAACAAGCGTTCCAAGAAACGAAAAAGTTATTATAAGAGAACTTATTAATACCAACTCATCCAATCCCCTTGCGGCAAATTTAAAAGATGGTTGGATTTATTCTTTATTTCAATTATCATGTGATTTTCATTACATCTAAACAAAAAACCAATGCAAACATTTACTTTCTTCATTTCTTGTTTTATTATAGCATTATTTGGGATGCTACTATTATACAAGGCAAAAAAATACATTGAATGGAAGGAATTTTTTGAGTTTTCTTTCACGCTCGTCATTTCATTTTTAATAAACAATTTAATTTCAAACCTAATAACACAATGAACCTTTCAATTCGCCATCAATTGCTCCAAAACGGAGCTACCATTTCAACTGAAAACTTAGGTGTAAAGAACCTAATTTCAGAAATTGAATCTACTATCAAAATGCACGGAGGTAATGCAACGGAGGACAATATCTTCCTCCATCTACTATCCAAGCAAAAAGTTATTGGCAGTACCAAGAGAATCATTCAGGTAAAACGCAAAGGTACGTTTGTCCTTATTACCTTTATGAACGGCTCATTCGGAGTACAAGTGCTACAATTTCAAGTGAGGGTTTATTGCAATGGCAGGTATATGTCGGTAAATGAGTACGAGCAATATAGCAAACCACGTGCCGACGTTGATAAGTTAATACAAAACAAGATGAAAGGAAATGAGTTCTTTAAATTGAAACCTTCTCAACGATGAAAAGAATAGCCACTATTTTGCTCATTTTGTTCTTGTTTTATAGCATGGGACACTCTTTGAATAATGTTCTGCCTACAGGAAAGCCTAATCCATTTTTAATCATGGTGGGCTTTTCTTCATTAGCCGCATTTGTTACTTACTTTTACATTACAAAACCAACAAAACAATGAACAAGAAAAAATGGAGAGAACTCAAAAAGAACTATGTTCCGTTGAGGGACTTGTTCAAGGGGGAAGAAAAGCCTCTATTTAATAAACCCACTAAGTAATCCGCCGTTGAAAGGACATTCTATAAAAAGGGTGTCCTTTCTTTTTAAATGAAACTTAAATGCGAAATAAAATTAGTAAAACTTAATTTGAAACAATGATACTTTTAACAATTTTGAACACAATAGCGATACTTGTAATCTTTTTCAAACTTAGAATAATTAAGGTTACTGTTCGCAGAGATGAAACATTTTGGAATAAAACTTTGATAGGTTACGATGTTTGGGTACATAAAGTTTACTTTAGAATATCAATCAGAAATAAACGTAAAACCGAATTGAGTGAAGAAGTGCATAGAATGATTGCTAAATATGATAATCAAAGTAAACTTCAAACACTTTCAGCAAAGTTTTCTTGGTTAAAAACTTGGGAACAAGTGAGGCAATTTGAAAAAGATTACAGCGTAGTAGATAGAAAAATTGTTGAAAGGCTTGTTGCTGGTTTCGTTCCGAAGCAGTAACGTACCCTTAGAAGGTGTTCAACAAATAAAATTTGAAGTGTATTAGCATGAATAACACAAAATTAATTCGACTTTCCACCACGCACTACGTTGTTATAGATGATTCTAAATTAGTAAGTGGTGATAAATGTATTGCTAATGGGGCGACGTATGATAATGCTATTGTTGAATATAGAAGACACCCTTCACCACCTCCTTATGTAACTAATACACATATTCTTAAAAAAATTACACATTCCACTATACCAATAGAGGGAACTATATTGATTAAACATTCAGATATTGAAGAACTTATTTACGGATTTACAATAGATTTATCAAAGTTATGTTATTACGATAGGAGAAATCCTGACCACGACTATGTTGAGGAATTACCAAAAAAACATTGTACTTGTGATAATTGCTTTTACGGTAGAGCCAAATTAACGGAGAAACTAATTGAAATTAGAGGAAAAATGTTCACATCAGACGATATAACACACGCTATAGGTTGGGGTGAAATTAATGAAGGGTGTACTGCATCATGGAAACCTGCCGATGTGATAATTAGTTTACTACCATCTGTTAAAGGAGAATGGGATGTTAAAATCAATGGAGATAAAATAACCTTATTATGAAAATATCTTGGAACATTTTAGTAGATGCTTTTGGTAAAAATTGCATTGCTAATACAAAATATGGACAAGCGTTGTCCATTAGAAAGATAAAAAAGAATTGCAATTTTGCCGAATGTGCTTCTAAATTAGGAGCTAAAATAGATGTGGAATATTATACAGGGAGAGGTGGTAGATATACACCCATTACATTAACGGGATATACAAAAGAATGTCTTCCAATTTATTCATTCAAAGGACTTTTTGAACAACATTCTTATCACTTTACAACCTAAAAACGAAACCAAACCAACAAAGTGGTATGATAAAATATATAATCTATTCCGACGGGCAATTCAAACTCATCTTTAATGATGATGTGATTGTCAATATAAATTCTCAATTCAATCCCGATGGACTTACGGAAGTAGTGTTTGACGGGAAAATGATTGAGATATATTACGATGATGAATGTCAAATGTGGCAAGCAGACGTTTATGATGGAGATATTTTCATCAACAGCCCATATATGTTTGTAACAATATGAATAAATCGCAGGGACAACACGCCCCAAATCCAACAGCATCAAATATTGTAATTGAAAACGAACCACATCCCTCTGCTAAACGTGAGGGAATCAAACAAACAAAAGAATGAAAAAGTGGATAAAAAAGGTGGAAAATCGAAACCGTCCACGAAGAAGACAACGAAGAACAATCAGATAAATAATAATTCACTATGAACTATAAAGAAATTGTGACAGCCCCTACAAAATAATTGTTGGATTAACAAGCCAATTGGGGGGTTATGGACATCTCCTATCAATTCAGAAAGAGGGTGGAAAGAATTTATAGCAGAAGCCGATTGGGGCAGTCCACATCATGCTCTATTCACACTTCTCCCATCAGCTAAAATCATTACAATTGATTCACTAGAAGATTTAGAAAATCTTCCTAAAATTAAAAATAACATTAATTGGGAAAAATTGGATTGCGACGCATTTCATTCATCATTATACCCCTTCATAGTGGTGACAGATGGCTCTGTTATATTTTGGTATGAATTCTTTGTTGAATACATTCTCCCTAAACTTGAACCTCTTAAAAGTTTAGAACTTCCAAGAATAATGGAAGAAATTGTCATTAAACATAACATCATTATTAAACACAATGAATACTAATAAACAAGAAAAACTTCAAAAATTAAAAATCCTATTAGAAGTTGCTTGGGACATAAGCAATGAATTAGTAGGTGAAAATGATTCTGATAAACTCGCATTATATCAAATCAGACATGATATTGGAATAATCAAATTAAGGACAACTGTATTAATTTTAAAAAGGAAATGACAGAAATTATTGTTATAACACCCGATGGGGAATTTCCTATCTCCCAATGCTCATTTTTTAGAGATGGTGTTCTTGTTGAAGCTGTGAGAGAATTTGAGAAAACGTTTTTCTCTAAAATCTATCGCTTAGAAACAAGAGATGTTCCTCATACTTCACAAATTAAACCAACAAAAACAATGAAAAATGAATTGAACATTTTAAATTTAAAATTTCTCTATGCGAATTTTGAATGTTCGCAATGGAAGGAGCATATTAAAGAAACCTATTTAGTTCCAAATTGTCTTAAAGCTGACACAGAATTCGTTGAAATCCAACAAGAATCCATCCGTCTGCTAATGAAAAATGGAACTGACTTGCAGCGAAAAACAGTTCGGAGAATGGGAATTCAATTAACTAAATCGCTACCAAGTAAATGGGAGGAAATACAGGTGAATCGACACGGATATTATATTAATGGAAACTCCATTATTGTCGAAGCAACACTTAATTATACAATTGATAATAATAAAAACATATTCCCAACAAAGGAATTAGCAGAAGCTATCCTAATGCTTTCTCAACTCTCTCAATTGAGAGAAGTGTATAGAGATGGGTGGAAGCCTAATTGGAACGATGACTCGACAAAATTCTCCATCAGCTTAATTAATGGCAGGTGGATACCATTTAACACGGTAAGTAGTTCAATATTCTTCTCATTTCAATCAGAGGAAATCAGAGACTTGTTCTTTAAAAATTTCAAGAATGAATTGGAAATTGTTAAAGTATTATATCAATAATAATTATGCCTTGTTCAGACCCCAGAGATTCCCATTCGTATAGAGAGTATCAAGATGATTCTCTTGTGCAAGAAAACAAAAGCAAGCATTAAATGAAACCGATGCTATACTCAGTTTATTGAATAGGTTGAAATTTCACTATGAGGAAGTAGATAAAATTGATGCTGAACTGGGTGAAATGTGTAAGGCTAAGATTGAACCATTGATTTCAGAAGGTAAAATACAGGAAGCTAAAAATGTGGTAATTGAGTTTTTTGATGGGTTTTCTCTTTATTCTCTTTACCGTGATATATTAATAGCTAACCTTAATAGAAAACTTTTAAATATAGACAAACATTAAAAAATGAACACTGAACAATTTATCAACAAATTCTTAGGAGTACATCCCGTCACAGATGACGGATGGCTTCCAATAAAAGAAGAAATGAAAAATGATTTAGAAAAATTAAGTAGAAATCATTTTATTGTACGGGTAATGGAATTCGCAGGGGTGAAAGCGATTAAACCTAAGCCAACTAAAACCAAAACGTATTTCATTAATTCTCCAATAGAGGAAATCGAAGAATGGGCTTTGAAACAAAGAGATGTTCATTCCCATGAGTTCCGTAAAAACAGAACATACGGATTAGAGGGAACAAGGAGTAAAACATTTCAATTTGTCTCCAAGTTTGGAGCAATAGAAATCATTCCATTAACGTTTATATCAATTAAAGAAATATGAAACTATCAGAACACCTTGTTCAACTCTCTAATTCATATTTCCATTATGAAGATGTGGTGAATATTTTAAAAGAAGAAGCAAGACAAGGAAGAAGACATTGCTATTTTCAATCAACTCTCCCATTTGACATAATTGGAAGATTAAAAGAAGAAGGACTATATCACGAAATGGTTTACAATAAGGGGCTAGTTATATCATTGATAACATGGTAAAATGGGAAACATATTCGTAATAGCAGATTTACATTTCAGCCATTTGAATATGGCTATTCGTAGAGGATTTTCTTCAATAGAGGAACATGATGAATTTATAATCAAATCCTACAACTCCATCGTTGGAAAAGGAGACACTGTTTATATTTTAGGGGATATAACAATGGAGAAATCGACTCCCTATCCACTATTGAATAGACTGAATGGTTGGAAGAAAATTGTATTGGGAAACCATGACAAACCGCAACACATTCCCGAATTACTAAAATATGTGAATTCTGTGTGTGGAATGTTTGAATATAAAAATTTCATTCTAACACATTGTCCTATTCATTTCTCACAATTGGAACATAGATATAACATAAACATTCATGGACACGTACACTCCAACTCTTTATCAGATGAACGTTATGTAAATGTTTCATGTGAAAACATAAATTATATTCCAATGAAAATTAATTAAGATGAGTAGGTTTGAAAAGTTTCTTATTAATAGAAATTTGTTAGATACATTTAAGTATAACTTGAAACATTGCAGAGTGCCTGATATAACTATTGACCAACTTTGCTCAAAAACACATGGAAGTCTTTTTGTAGATAAAGCATTTGATTGGCATCTAACCAAAGAAGGGAGATGTTTTTGGAGGAAAGTTAGTGATGAATGGAGACGAGTTTATAATGATGAAGATAAAATTTAAAACAATGAAAAATTATTCAATCCCAATCACTTGGCAGTCGTACAAACGATATGATGTTCAAGCTGAAAATCTCAAAGAAGCTGTAATATCAGCATTAAATCAATTTCTATCTGAACCTGATGAGACCTATATCAATGACAGCTTTGACATTGATAGTATCATTTTAGAAGAAAATCCAAATGAAATCGACGCATATGAAAAAGCAATGAAAGAATTTTTCACTCAATAAAAAAAAAAAACAAACAAAACAATGACAGAAACAAAAGAAAAGGAGAAAATGGCAAATCCATTTAAAATCAAACATTCCAAAGCCGAATTAGAAGGCTTGGTGAGGAGTGATTTTATCAATGGAACGCTGAAAAGAATTGAAGCATCGGCTTCATTTATTGAAACAGTCCATGATGAAGTGTGGCGTTTCCAAGAGTTCGCCACTAATTTAGGCGAAGGAATGAAAACATACACATTTTGGTTTGATGGAAATTTGAACTTTTGTGTGGCAGATAGTTCCTTTAATAAATTAATCAAATATGGTGAAAATCTAAAATGGAGTAATAACAAATTGTATTGCAATTGCCTTAGTGTAATTGCTTCTAAAATCTTAAAAACAACGCCAAAAGAAAATCATGGCAAGAATTTATTTGGAGATATTGTTCATATGAACGCTGCAACGGTAGCAGATAATCGTCGTAAGATTTGGAAAGGGTTCACAACCTTTTTAAGAACAAATGACGATTTGTTAGCACTTAAATTCTTAGTTCCAAATTGGAAACAGGCATCTGTTTTCATAAAAAATATAGAATTTAGAAAAACAACAGTAAAAACGGGGACGGAAACGTTGGGTAATATTTCTCAAATAGTAACAAAAAGAAATTGTCCAATCACCATCACTGTGGATGGAATAGACCTTCCATTCATTCTCTCTGTACAAAACGATGCAGATGGGAAATGGTCTTATCCATCCTTTGAATACATCGCTCTATGTGATGAAAACGGAGGAATATATTGTAAAACCGAACATATGGAAGTGGCAGAGTTTGTAAAGGCTGTGCCACAATTAATCAAAAACATTGTGTAAAAATGGAAACTGAAATGGAATATGTTCTCATAGAGGGAACTAAATACCCCATCAATGATGTTGTTCAAATTAATGACATCTTTTATCTAAAAACAGACCCAGACATTGCCATATCAGAAACAGATGGAGAATACCATTTGAAAGAAGATATGGTGAAGGTACATGAGGATTGGTACGACCCCGAAGACTATTACAACATTGAGCGGTGCGAAGAAACCGACCAATATGAATTTGCAGAAGATGTCGTTTGCGCCTATTATAAAAGAGGAAGAAAACAGTCATGCCTTGCAGACAATTGTGTCTATTATCATGGGGAATATTATCATAATGATTATTTAGGCGACAACAACCTCTGTATAGATTATAGAGGGGAAATTGCATCATTAGACGAGGTATATTATTGGGATTCAGACGGAGAATACCACTACGAAGAAGAAGAAGAAATGAGAAACAACGAACTATTCTCCTATCATGGGGAAACAAGAAAAAACTATTCAGATGGCAGTGAGTACACTGTCGGTTTTGAAATAGAAAAAGGCGAAATGCCATATAATTCGTTTAACTGCCAAGACCTGTATAATAATTATGGGATGATAATGGAGGAAGATGGGAGTGTTACGTTTGAGCTAGTAACACCCACCTACAACTTATTTGACCCCGATTTGGAACGGAAACTTTCTGTTGTAAAAGACATCATTGACACCCCTAATATTTCTAATTGTGGGGGACATATCCATTTCGGAATACGTGGAGAAAGTGGAACAGAAACGTTCCATCGTGTTAAAGGATGGCTTCCTCTCCTTTACGGTATGTACAGAGGACGTTTTAAAAATGGATATTGCAGAGGTAAATCGTCTGTCCAATTAGAATCAGACAGAGAGAGAACTCAAGCAGTAAATATAATTTCAAATCACATTGAGTTTAGAATATTCTCAGGAGTTCCAGATTTCAAAACACTAATTTGGAGAATGGAATTCCTTCGAGAAATGGTGACAACTTATTTGGATGCCGATTTCTTCACTTTAATCACAGCGATATTAGACGAAACTACATCTTTGTCTAAACATATGCGGAAAGTATATGCTGATGATGAAAAGATGTTCAAAATGTTAGAAAGTGCTGTTAAATTCTTCTCTAATTTGGAGAAAGAAAGTGTAACAGATATGGAAAGTATCATTAACGAAGCCAAAATTCAAAAGGGCTTAATTCAAACAAACAACAGCGTATGTGTATAGCCATCTTAAACAAAAAGGGGAATACGCTCCCAGAAGCGTATATTGAAAACTCATTCATTAATAACTCACAAGGAGCAGGTCTTCTTTGGGCAGAGAATGGAAAGTTGAACGAATTTAAAACATTCAAATATGAGGAATTGAGGGATAAATATTTTGAACTACGAAAGAACTTGTTCGTGGGGAATATTGTTCTTCATTTTAGAATCTCCACCGCAGGAAAATTGGACAAGGAAAACACACATCCATTCTTTGTAAGCAAAAGTTTAGCTTTTGTTCACAATGGAGTGATAAGTGGATTGGGGGATAAAAACTTTTCCGATACATGGTGGTTCAACCAATCCATTCTAAAAAATCTTCCTAAATCTTTTCTAAAAAATTCAGCCACCATTGAATTAATTAGAAAATATATTGGAAATAGTAAGCTCCTTTTCTTAGATAAGAATGATGAATATTTCATCGTCAATGATAAGGCAGGGACATTTGACGAGAATGGTAATTGGTTTTCCAATAACTCTCACTTACAAATAAATTCATATGTTTATTATGGAAACCAAAGAGTTCCAACAACGACAGCGCATCAAGCTAAAATGGTGCAAAGTAGATGTCTCTGTGGAGTATCGGGACAGATAGTGAAATTCGGCGGTGAGTCCATGTGCTTTTCATGTGGGAAAATTGAAACCGAAGCATTAATAACAGCTTAATAACAAACAAAACAACAAAAACAATGAGATTTCAAGTAGGAGATTCAGTTTGCATTGATAGTATTCCGGCAGATAAAATGTCGGAATGGATGAAACAAATTGTTCCAACAGATATTTATACTGTTGTAGAAACCGACCCATCAGATAGCACCTTATGTCTAAACAATGGGGAGACGATGAATTGTTGGGTGTTTGAAAATTTCGTCACTCTTGCCAGCACCGCTACAATGGTGGTGATTGATGGAGTGGAATATTCAACACGTGATGAAGCCATTTGTAGAATTGAGAGAGATTGGTATTTAAAATCAAATCCTTTAATTGTACAAGTGGATGGAAGATGGTGGGTGAAAACCAATGAGAAACTTGTGATTGACTGGAAAGGTGTTTATCGCCTCAAAGCGAATTGTATTTCCCATGACAGAAAATGGTATTCAAAGAAAAGCCAACAAGTCTTTGAATACAACGACAAGTATTATCACATTAGTAATGGAGTGACATGTTACGGTAACGGAAATGTTCAACGGATTGTTCCTAAAGAATTTGTCATCGAGGTGGATGGAAATCTATATGATGTCAATTACATCAACCAATATGGGTATAGACAGGTATATGAAACGGGGAATTATGCCTTAGAATCTTCTCTATATCGTTGGAATGATGGCTACTATCACAATGAGAGGGAACATTCCATCGTCTATGACTATCATGGAATGAGTCGAATTGACTTGAGAAATCCTGATACAACTTATTCCGTTGGATTTGAAATAGAGAAGGCAGAGAAGCCATCATTCAAGTTCTATCGTGAGGACTTGTATAACATTCATAAGATGATAATCGAAAGGGACGGAAGTGTTCCCAACGGATTTGAAATTGTAACACCTACATTCGATTTGTTCGACCCAACACTTGAAAAACAATTGGAATGTATCAGAGGATTCTGTGATGTTCCCGATGTGACAGGGTGTGGTGGACATATTCATTTTGGAATCAAGGGTGTTAGGGGGGACAATACATTAAAAAGATTGCAAGGATGGCTTCCTATGATATATTCGATGTATCGTGGACGTGCCAACAATGATTACAGTATAGCGAAGAAAGTTCAAAACTTATTAGACGAAAGAGAACGCAGACAATCGGTTCGCATTCTCGATAATCATATTGAGTTTAGAATCATCTCCGCCGTCTATACTTACGAAACATTATTATGGAGAATTGGATTCCTCCGTATAATGACGGAGAACATAACACTTCCATTTGAGAAGGTGTTATTGTTAGCCTTGAACAAAAAGAGCAAATTGAACAAACATTTAATGAAGGTGTATGACACCAAAGAAAGTTTATTCAAGATGCTTGAAAGTGCTGTTAAGTTCCACACCGAATTAGAAGGGTGGGATGTAAAAAGTATTGAAGCTGCTTTGAAAAAAATGGCATCGTATAAGTTTAAGAAACCAACAACAAAGGCTGTTGTTGAGGGATGCGAATAACTAATTAAAACAAACAGGGAACAAATGTGTATAGCAATTTTAAATGCTTCGGGGAACACTCTCCCCGAAGCCTACTTGGAAAATTCGTGGGATAATAACAATCAAGGTGCAGGATTGTTATGGGTTGAGAACAGAAAGTTAAAATCTTTCAAAACGTTTAAGTATGAGGAATTGAGAGAAAGGTATTTCCAATTGAGAGAAAATATGTTCATTGGAAATATTGTTCTTCATTTCCGAATCGCAACAGCAGGAAAACATAATGAGACCAATCTTCATCCATTCTTTGTCAATAAGAACTTAGCATTTGTCCACAATGGTATCATCCCCAAATTAGGAGACAACACCTATTCAGACACATGGTGGTTTAACGAAACCATTTTAAAGAAACTTCCCACTAATTTCATAAATAATTCTGTTATTTGTGGATTTATTAAGGAAAGTATTTCTTGGAGTAAATTGCTCTTCTTGGATAAGAATGATAAATATTACATCATCAATGCTCAACAAGGACATTGGGATGAAAGTGGTAATTGGTTTTCCAATGAATCTTATTTGTCACGGAACGACTTTGTTTATTATGGGAATACCAAAAAGGCAAAGACATATCCTAAATGGAACGACTTACATGAAGAATCAGACCGTTGGTGGGAGTCCTATACACAGAGGATTAAAGAAGATGTACCAGCATCACTCAATTCATGTCCACATTGCAAGATAAAAGCAGAACTCATGTATGATGAGTCTGTTCAACAATATCTCTGTATGGATTGTGGGATATATATGGACGAGTTAGAAGTGTATGACTAAAAAGGAAGGGGGATTTTCCCCTTCCTTCTTCTTATGAGCAAATTAGAAAAGTTCCTCATTAATAGAAATCTTTTAGACGTATATGTTATTAGAATTAAAGATGAAGAATGGAAATCTATGAAAAAGGTTCTTTGTTATGTAAATCCTTTTTCATATTTCACGATAACATTTTCTTGGCGAGATACTTCCGAAGGGTATGAATTTTGGAGTAAAATAAATACAGAGTGGCACAAATGTTTACGAAATAAAACGTTATGACAAAATTAGAAAAGTTCCTCAATAATAGAGGATTGTTGGAACAATTTGAATATAATGTTCACCATCATTCATCAGCAGGAGAGTTACCAAGTTATTATTACAAACATAAAAACATTATAAGTGCTTTCTGTTGGAGTGACACCAAAGAAGGAGCTATGTTTTGGAGTGCAACGAATCAAGAATGGATAAAATGTTTAAGATATAATATGCTATGAGTAGATTGGAAAAGTTTTTAACTAATAGGAATTTATTAGAGAAATTTGAATATAATGTTAAACATCATTCAACAGATGGACTGTGTTATAGGGGGATGAAAGAACTTTTAAACCTAAATAGAAATGTTAATTATTATTTCATTTGGAAAAGAACAGAAGAAGGGTATGAATTTTGGGAAAAGGTTTGTTATGAATTTGAAAAATGTTTAGAAAATGACACACTTTGAAAAATTTCTTATTAACAGGGGATTGTTGGAAAGGTTTAAACATAATTTAAAAAAACATGGTATGTGCACTGATGATTTTTCCCTCTTTCTCAAAATTACGGATGAAAACGACTATGTAGTAGATTCTTTTTCATGGGCTGATACTAAGAATGGATTGTCTTTTTGGACTAAAATAAATGCAGAGTGGAGGGACTGTTATATAAATGAAAAATTATAAATTTGAATCCTTAGTGATTAATCCTTTGCTTTCTATTATAAGAAAGTATCAAATGGATTTAACACCTCCCCAATTAGCTAAGTTGGGATGGATGTACGATACATTATATTATGCAGGACGCACTTGTTGGGAGGGGAAATGTGATGATAATGCTAAATACAAAATCGAAGAGGCACGCCCTGTTAATGAAGAAATTAAGCAACTAATATATGCGGCATGGACAATGCACATAACACCAACAGATGTTCCCATTACATTTGAAGAATTTAATAACATTGTATATTGTAAAGTTCCGCTAATAGAATTAGAATTAAAAAGAATTAAACCAAATAAGACGTTTGAGGAATGGGAAGAAATATTGTTGAATTCAGATGTTCTATTAAATTCAAGAGAGAAGATTCTTTCAGAACTTCTATGTGTTCTTGGAAATGAATTTAGTTATAAGGATGGATATATAATTGAAGAAAGAAATGGAATTGATATTGTTCGATTTGGGGATTGGAAAAATGCTTCATTCCCATTAAGTATTCAAAAGAGAGTGGACAAAATTATGTCCAATTCATTTGTTCAATTCACATTAGAAGAAAATTATAGAATTAGAAAAGAAGAAATAAGAAAGATGGAGGAAAAGAGAAGAAAGGAACAGGAAACATTTGAAAGACTGACAAGAGGAGTGGCTATCAAACCAATTCAATATAAATTCTCCACCTATTATGGAATTAGAAAAGGATGTTCTGCTATTTCATTATTTGACGAAAACACTCATCCCTCTTACATTCAAGCAGGAATCGAAGTGTGTGAAAATATTTTAGCAAATTCTTGTAACGAAAAGGAAAATAATATTAATTTTGCAAATGAATTTCTAAATAGATTTAAGAAATGACACGTCTTGAAAAATTCCTTAATAATAGAAAATTGTTAGAAAGGTTTGAATATAATATTATTCACCATCCACATATTACACAATTAGATGTTGGACATTTCTCCTATGAAAATGGAAATATGTATAATGCCTTTTTTTGGAGTAATTCCCCAGAAGGACATTGGTATTGGAGATATATCGAAGAAGAATGGATAAATTGTTTAAAACAAGGTAGATTATGACGCATTTTGAAAAATGGCTTTCTAATAGAGGGCTGTTAGAAAAATTTGAATATAATTTACAGAAAGATTCTATTGAAAATAGACGATTTGACCATAATAGTTTAGATGCACTCTTATTAAAAGAACATGAAACAGATTATATGGATTACGCATTTGATTGGTATAAATGTCCCGAAGGGTTTCATTTTTGGGATGACTTAAATGATGAATGGATTCGTTCTATTAGGTCAAAAAAACTATGAAAAGACTATCAGAATTTACAGACGAACAATTAAAATTTGAATTAGAAAGACGTGCTAAAGTTTCACATTCAGCTCCGACGATGATTGAAAATCCAGATTGGTCTGCTGTTATTGAACGAGCTAAATATTATGTTGAAATGGTGAAAGATGGGGATGAATATAGAAGAGACACAGATTTTAAGCAATATTTGTTTGAAGAAGTGATGACAACATTATATGGAAAACGTTTTTTTAATTGGGTAATTAAAATGACAGAATGAAAGCAACATTAGAATATAATTTAGAGGAAGTTGATGACCAAATGGCTTTGAAAAGAGCTATTAAATCAATAGACATGGCAATTTGTCTTTTTCAAATTAATTATAATATGAGAAAGCAATTTGAGAATGAAGACAATTATGAATTGGTGGATAGGATATTTGATAAAATCCATGAAGAGATAATGAATAATAACATTAATTTAGATGAACTCATACAGTAATATTTCTTATTTTAAAAAATGTCTTTCTAATAGGAATTTATTAGAGAAATTTGAATATAATTTACGCAAAAATATCTATCACAATGATGAGGATTTTCCTTATTCATCACTATCCATTTTTCTTTTTGTAGAAAATCCAAAGTGTTATATATCAAGTGCTTTCAAATGGAATTACACCCGTGAAGGTGAATTGTTTTGGGCTAATATATCTTGGGAATGGAGAAAATGTTTGAGGAATAATATGTTATGACAAAATTAGAAAAATTCTTAATTAACAGGAATCTTCTTGAAAGTTTTGAATACAATGTGATAAACCATTCCCTTAATAGATATACATTTCGATATTTTTTAAAAAATGGAAATGTAAATAACATTGGATGGGCTTTCGTTTGGAAAAGAACCGACGAGGGGTGTGAATTTTGGGAAAAGATTTATTATGAATTTGAAAAATGTTTAAAAAATGAAATAATATGAGTAGATTAGAAAAATTCTTAATGAATAGAGGGCTGTTAGAAGAATTCAAATCAAATTTTAAATTTAATTCTTCACCTTATTATTCCTATGGTTGTCAAAATTTGGAAGAACATCTATTAAATCCTAATGAATCGAGATTAATAATTGATTCATTCAATTGGAGGCATACAAAGGGAGGATATTATTTTTGGGAAAATATAGATAAAGAATGGAGAGATTGTTTAAAAACAGATAGGCTATGAGAGAGAAATATATTGAATTTTTTTGTTCATTGTATGGTGGAAGATACACAATGAACGAAACTGAATATATAAAAATCATTACAAATGGAGTTCCATTGTTGATTGATTTTTTTAATGATGACTATTGGGTTTACGTTTACAATCTTGATTCTTCTTACATGAGGTTATTTAGTTTGAGTGATTTTGATTTATTTGAAGCATACATTTTAAATTATGGAAAACCTTTACCAAGAATTAAAAGAATTTCATAATAGACTTTTATTTTTTCATAATCGCAGTGAATTCGACAAATGGATGAAAAAACTTTCCGTGTTTTTAATAGGATATTATGACGATGGATATTATAAATTGAAATCGTCTAATGGGATATTTTTTAAATTAAAAAAAAAAGCCAATTTTACTACACACTATATAAGATGGATGGAACTTGTATAGGAACAACAGATGATATTTCTAAATTAGTCACCTATCTAAACACAGTTTAAATGAGACCCTTAGAAAAAGTTTTTCAAAATTTCACATGCTCTCTTAATAATGAGAATAACATTGTATTAACCAATGGAACAACTCTCATCACATTAGGAAAATATACTTCAGAAGATGAATATTGGGAAAGTTTTGAACATGGAGGAAAAATATATGATTTGAACATTTGGTTCGATGAATATGGTGGGATTAAATCAACTGTATATGAATGTTATCATATCGGTGGTTTTATTTGTGCAGATACAGACAAATGGGTTCAAATAAAGAATACATTATGAACTTCCACGTAGAGCCACCAAATTCCCTTTCTAACGAATTCATTTTGCAAATACGAGAGTTTATATTACTCGGAGGTAAAGTGAGTGGAGAGGGGCTTAAAAAGCGTTTACTCACTTGTGAATGGATTGCTTATTGCGAAGAAAATGACACCTTGATTGGGGTGTCTTGTTTGAAAATCCCAAGAAAAGAATATATTGAAAAATTAGAAAATAATTTCTCATATTCTTTCAAAGGAAAAGAACTATGTGAATTGGGATATAGTTTTGTTTTGGAAGACAGGAGGGGAGAAGGAATTAATTCCAAATTAAAAACAATGTTATTGGACAAACATCGTTCTCACACTACAATCATTTCCACTACAAGCAATCCAATTGCTCGTGGTTCTTTATTAAGAAGGGGATTTGTTCAAGTGGGAAAGGTGTTTGATGGAACATATTCAGAAGGAATATGTTTATATATCAAACAGCCAAAATTAATCAATGTTCTTAAACATAAATTATATGAGCAAATTAGAAAAATGGCTTTCTAATAGAAACTTATTAGGCCGATATTTAAACAATATACAAATGGGTCGATATAAATCTATCGAAGATGTTTTATATTATATATCCAAATCATCCTATTTATCAGGCGTATTTATTTGGAAAACTTCTCCCGAAGGATATAATTTTTGGAGAAAAGTTAGTGAAGAATGGAAGGAATGTTTGTTAAATAATAAACTATGAGTAGATTGGAAAAGTTTTTAATGAATAGAGGATTGTTGAAACAATTTGAATATAATGTTCTCCATTATCCAACAAAATTTATTAGTTCTCGAAAGACGAAGAAAAGTTTAAATCTAAATCAATATCAAAATATCAATTATTATTTCCTTTGGGCTAATACAAAAGAGGGATATTGGTTTTGGGAAAAGATTTATTATGAATTTGAAAAATGCTTAAAAAATGAAATGTTATGAATGAAGAACATATCAAATTATTCAGCAGATTCTATGGTGGAAAATATACAGCATACGCTGTTGATTTTTATAAAATCATCTCCAACCAACATCCATTGTTTATTCGAGAAGGAAGAGATAATCAATTTTTAATATATAGGAAAGGATTTACTATATGTGCTTACTACGATGTCTCTGATATGGTGGGAATAAAGAATTTCATTGAAAACTATGGAAAATACACATTTTGAAAAATGGCTTTCTAACAGGGGATTGTTAGAAAAGTTTAAACATAATATTGAAAAAACGGGAATCCATTACACCGATTATTATATGTTTTTAAAGTGGATTAATAAGGAACATTATATACTACGTTCCTTCACGTGGAACATAACAAAAGAGGGGGAAGATTTTTGGGAAAAAATAGACTTTGAATGGAGAAACTGTTTAAACAGAAATATGTTATGACTAAA
Source organism: uncultured Candidatus Saccharibacteria bacterium (assembly GCA_964450735.1). GTDB lineage: Bacteria > Patescibacteriota > Minisyncoccia > Phycocordibacterales > UBA9973 > DALYCO01. Next base: position 167,854 of record CAYVDC010000001.1, read on the forward strand.
TTTGAAAAATTTCTCATTAATAGACATATTAGAGAAGCGTTTATTGAAAATCATCAAAAAGATAATTATGGTGAGTTTCCTAATTTCAAATATGCCAATATTTATTATTTTAGTTGGGGGAGTTCTACCGAAGGGCATGAATTTTGGAGCAAAATTAATGAAGAATGGACAGAATGTGTACACGATAAAATGAAAATATAATGACAACCACAAGACACCGCTTTGCTCCTAAACAGAGAGCTATTGTAATCCACAACGCATCAGGACATGATGTTAGAAAAAATTCTGTTATTGTAATCGAAAATTGCATAAGTTATAGAACTTATGTTGCCCGACTACATAATCAGAAAAACATATATGAGAATCAATTTTATGTTTCAGATATTGATTTATTATGATTGAGCTTCTCAATTCTCTTTCTCCCACTTTCTTAGGGAAATATACATTTCATCGTAATGGATGGATTACAGATGGATGGAAATTTAGAATAAATTCACATATTTGCATCATAGTAAGAAACTATTTTTTCACAAATGAATATGTTCTATATATTGATGGGGAAATGAAAAGTGCATATGAACCTCATTTTAAATCAATTTTAAGAAAATTAAAAAAATGTTAAAACTTCTCAACTCTCTCCCCCTTGAATGTCTTGGAAAATATGAGAATAATAAATTTAAGTTCAAATTTGATTCTCATATTTTCATTTTATATGAAACAAAATATTATTTATCACATCGTCCATTTTATTTTTATGTATTAAGTAAAGATGGACAGATACCCACTATTACTGATAATTTATCTACCATAAAACAAAATATTCTTGGAAGATATTATTGTGATTTTATTCCAACATAATGTTAATAATGTTGGAATGTTTCAAGATGGAATAAAGTTTCAGTATTTAAAACGTAATTATTATGTTCAACAATTAAATAAGGCAAATAACTCTTACGCTTTTATTTGTCAAAATAATGGATATTATCTCTTTTTTAATATAATGGATTTTTGGAAAATTCTTAATTTGTATGGAATACCACGATAGAAAGATTTGTTGTGTAGCAATATCCGTTTTTGATATGATGATGAAATTAATATTAAAAATATTCTTAACCGCTTTAAATAAATGGAATTCATATTAGCATCACTTGGAGCAGAATACATTGGAAATTACAGAGATTGGCATAAATGCCGTCTCGAAGGAAAAATGGTGATTGTCTTAGAAGGCAAAAAACATTTTTATTTATATTCCACAAATTTTATTTTGATAGGAGCAGTGGAATTATACACTTATATTTCGATTCAAAAGGAAAGAATTAAAGATTTGTACGAACAACATGAGAAATCATTACCTTCAATTAATTTCTAAAGAATTTGAATGTTTTGGACGCTTTGGTAGCACTCAATATAAATTCAAATATAAAACTCACATAGGAATATTCATATTTACGCATGATGAACTATATATGGAGATAGATGATGATAATTGGATGTTCCTTCGATATGACGATTATATTATAAAAAACATTAAAAAATTCATAAATGATATACAATTATAGAAATAAAATATTTGAATTCCTTGAACCTAATAAGATAAAATTTGGGTCTATCTATGATGTTTCAGAAGTGGGGGATGATGTCTATCTTCTTAATGATGGACAAATAATAAAAATATTTCCTAATTGTTCATTTTCTTCTAAATATATTCTATCTTTACAGAAAATTGATAGAATTGATGATTGTGAAGAATTTTTAATACTAAACTATTTACTCGAACATGGTGACACTTAAATTGAAAAAGGGAACTTCTTTTCGCTCTCCCGATACAGTACAATGTATATTAAGTTCTTCTAAATTAAAGGAACTATTTAACGGAAAAGATGTTTGGTTTGATTGTAGAACATTGTCCTTTCGACTTTCTAATATTTTAGATGTCAATAAAAAGAAAATTCACAAATGTATAAATGGGAGATTTCATATTGGACTAAGTAGATATGATGTGGAATATTTAGGAACGTATGATGTAGAAGAAGAAAATGAAACATTTTATTTAACCAAGAATGGAACTTGTTAAAATATTAATTTCAAAAGGAGAAAGGAAACCTAAACATTTCTATAAAGATGGAGATGTAAAAAAGAGAAAACTCTTTGAATGGGAATTCTCTTTCAATCCAACAATGAAAAATGTCGAAGGGAAAGGTGTTTGGAATTTTGGAGGAGGTGTGGAATATAGAAATGGAAATGGAATATTCGACAAACTGTTCACTTTCTTTCACTATAAATATATTGGTTGGCTTTGGAGATATAATGCTGAATTGGGAATGTTTCAAGTGATTCCTTCCTTTTCAGAAAATTCCAATAGAAAAGAAATATGTAACATTGATGTTAATATTAAAATTGGGATTAAATTATATATCAACGATGGAAAGATTGTATGTTTCATTAGTAGAGACGATAGTGATGATGTTTATATCGAATATTTTGATTCATCTCAACAAATAAACATCATTAAAGAACTTCCATTTCAGTTAAACAGTTTAACACGAGCAGAAAAGAATATATTTGTAACATTGAATAGAAAGTTTACATGAAAGTGAACTACCCACCCACGGCATAGCCGATGGGATGGGCTTCAAGGGTCAGCACTTCAACCATCGTTGACAGTTCGCCTTGATTTTTCCTATCCGTTCCAGATAAGATATTTTTTAATGCAAATGATTTAATATTTATGGAGGCATTCAAATCCCTCGAAACAACTTCACCACACTTTGGACAAGTCCATTCCCTATCGGATAGTGTCAGTTCTTTGTTTATGTGTCCGCAGTTTGCGTGTAGTTTTGATGACGGCTCAAACCTGCCTATTTTCAGAATGTTTTTGCCATACCATTCTGCTTTGTATTCCAACATAGTTACAAAAGTTGACCACCCTGCATCACTTATTGATTGTGCAAATTTGTGGTTCTTTACCATATTTGAAACCGCTAAATCTTCTATTGCTAAACTATCGTGGTTCTTGATAAGTTCGCTTGAAGTTTTGTGTAAGAAGTCTTTTCTTTGATTAGCTACTTTTTCGTGGAGTATTGCTAACCTTTGTTTTGTTCTTTTTCCTTTGTGTTTAGAATATTTCCGTTGTACGTATTTTAATCTAATTTGTGCTTTACGAAGGAATTTTGGATTATCAAATTCTTGCCCATCAGATGAAACAAGGTATGTTTTAATGCCTAAATCAATTCCAACTGTTGTTTTTTCTTTAACTTTTGCTTTTGGTTTTATTGCTTCTCCTGTTTCACAAAGTATAGAAACAAAGTATTTACCAGTTGGCGTTCTGCTTATTGTAGCTTGTCTTATCACACCTTTAATTGGTCTGTGTAGAATAATATCAATACCTTTCTTGAATTTTGGAATAATTAACTTACCGTTTTCTAAAAGAACATTTTGTGGTATATTGAAGCTGCCACCATTTGATTTCTTTTTGAACTTTGGAAAACTATTTTGCCCTTTAAAAAAGGCTGTGTATGCCTTGTCTAAGTTCGTTATTGACTGCTGTAATGATTGGCTATTTATTTCTTTAAGCCATTCACATTCGGTTTTAAGGTCTTTTAGTTGGCTATGTAAGGCAAAACAACTTAAATTAACCCTATTCCCAGCCCAAGCCATTTGCTTACATTCCAAGGCTAAATTATACACAAAACGACTTGCTCCAATATGCTTGTTAAGCAAGGTGGTTTGTTCCTTTGTTGGATTAATTTTGTATTTAAAAGCCCTTAGCATCAATTATAAATATATGCAAATATACAAAAGTTTAAAGAAAAAACAAAATTTATTTAAAAAATTACTATCTTTTGTATTGGGTCGCTTTCATCCCACCCACAGCAAAGCTGATGAGTGGGCTTTCGCTCCCATTTTGTAAATACAATTGTTGTAAAACAGCAGGTAGTCAATTAGGTAGTAAAAGAGATAAATCTTTTAAAGAAAATTGTTCCAAAAGAATGATAGGTCATGTATCTTGGAATAAGGGTAAAACAGGATTATACTCAGAAGAATATAAAGCAAAAATAGGTTCTTATCATAAAGGTAAAACTATATCTAAAGAAAACAGAGAAATTTTAAGTAAAGTTAATTCTAAAAAAATAAGACTTATTTCTAGAAATAATGAGATTATAATCTTTGATTCTATAACATTAGCTGCTAAACAACTAAATACAACTTTTCATCTAATTTGGTATAATTTGAAAGATAGAACTAAACAAACAAAATTTGGAAAATTTGAATATTATGAATAAACATGAAATAGAAAATTATAATCGTCTTTGTGCTGAGTTTTTAGGTTATGAACTTATCACGCCTCGAATGAGGAAAAGACCTGAGCAATGGAAAGACAATTCATATTGGGAACATAAAGACAAAGCAAATGTTCATACTTCTAAAAAAGTTTTAGGTAGAGATGGTTATTTATCCTTTGATTCAGATTGGAATTGGATAATGAGAATGGTCGAGGCTATTGAAAAAGATAAATACCTTTTGAATAAAGAGCGTCCATATTACCTAATAATAGACAATAATTATTGTGGGGTATTTTTCAATAGATGGAATGATAGTGGGAAGGACTTTGGTGGCACAAAACAAATAGTTTCAATTAAAGCTAATTCCAAAAAAGAAGCAGTAGTACAAGCAATTAATCAATTTTTAATATATTATAACAATGAGTCAAGTAATAAAAATAATCAAGGAAAATAAATTAAATATTCCCATAGGGACTTATTTACATTTTACTTCTTTTTTTGATAAAGTTAAAAATGATAACCCTAAAATATGGGATAGTGTGGGTTGTTATGTTTGGCAATCCCAAGATGGTAAGTTAAACATTATTAATCAACATCAAATTTATCCTGATTTAAAAGATTGTTATGTCAATACTATCTGCTTGAGCTGGGACAGAGAATTTCTTTATGAAGGAGATGAATATTGGAAAGTATTTACTCAAGAACAAAAAACAATATATCATAAATTGGAGTTTGATGGTAAAAATCATTACCCTGCTTTATTATTAAAACCTTATAGAGATATAGTTCAAGACAATACCAACTTTTTTCAATCAGATTATCAAAGATTTAAGACAAAAGAACAAGCTGAAGAGTATTGTTATAAAGTGAAAAATAATATTCCATTCAATTTTTAATTTGGTATAATGAAACAATACAAACTGATAAACAACAAAACTAAAGAAGAACATTTTTGTGATAAAGTAACAATAGATAGGTTTGATTATTATGTGAGTGATGACATAATTGAAGAAGGTTGGAAAGGAACCGCTTATAAAGAAGATGTAAAAGGTAAAATATTTAAGCATTTTTATACGACAAACGAGTGGTATAAAGATGCTAAAAAAGTAATAGCTACAACCAACAATCCAAACATTGATATACCTAAAGTGGTGGATATAAAGTTGTTAAAACATAAAATTGCTGAAATTGAATATCCATCAGGTAAGAGAGAAAGAAAGCATACTGAACAAGAAGCCTTTGTGAATGGGTGGAGACAATGCTTACAATCCCAAGAAACACATCCTTTTAGTGGGGAATAATTTAAAAATAATATGTCAGGCTGTGAAGCGTGGGTTTGCATGGTCTCAGGCAGCTTGCACAAAACCGATGTTATGCGTATGTGCCGACTTGTTTAGCAGGAATTTCATTTAGAACAAGAAACAACTTTTTAATAAATTTTGAGCAATGGGAATTGATAAAATAGGAAATAAGAAAAACTCATTTACGAGTAATAGTATCGAATACAGCACTCCATTAAAAATTGTCGAGCCATTAATAAAAGAGTTTGGCTTAGTAAAAGATGTTTGTGCAAGTTCACTTAATCACAAATTACCTGATTACTGGACAAAAGAAGATGATGCTTTGACAAAGGATTGGATTGGTAACTGTTGGATGAACCCACCATTTGATAGAAATTTAGCGAAGTGGGTAAGGAAAGCATCTGATGAAGCCGATAAAAACGGAGGAACAAAAGTTTGTTTAATACCTGTTAGAAGCAATACAAAATGGTGGGCAGAGTTTTGCAAGGATGCAGAAATTAGATTTATTAATGGCGAAGTAAATTTCAATGATGAACCAAGAGGTTTATGGATGGGAATGTGCATAATCATATTTGGTGAACAAGCTAAAAAAGGAACATTCAGTATCATTGATTATAGGAGCGTTGGTAAAAAATTATTAAAATTTGAACCGAAAAGTTGATATGAAAACGGAATGTAGCAGCTTACCGCTAACGTTGAAGCATTGCAGAAGGCAGGGTAATTGAAACTCGTCTGCCGACTGCGTTATAGATAAAAGTTAAATAGAGTTTCCATTGCTCATAGCAACACGTCAGCCCTGCTTTTTGCAATGCAATGTTAGTGGCTGGTGCGGTAAAATTGAAACAAAATGAAAAATGAAACTTATGTAGTAATTGCTTATCGCTGGGGTGAACGTGAAAATCATTCATACACACTTGGCGTATTTAATAAAAAACACGCTGCCATAAAATGTGCAGATAGCCATACTGAATACAGAGGTGGCAAATACGCTTGTGTTGTCGAAAAGTGTGTAATTAATGAATTTGAAAACGATACAGACAATTACACAACCGAAATTTATAGAACAAAGTCGGCTATGTGCGGTTAGTAGCACTTGCCACTAACGTCAAAGCATTGCTGTCAGTGGCGGCATTAAAAAAACGAAAAGATGAATATAGCACAAAAGATAATAGAAGCACACAAGTTGAAGTTTGGCAGTCTGCCGCCATTGCAGCAATGCAGTGTTAGTGGCAGTGCTTTGTTCAATGCTGATTGTATGGATATTTTACCTCTTATTCCTGATAAATCGGTTCAACTTATTTTGGCTGATTTGCCTTATGGGACGACTGCTTGTAAGTGGGATAGCATAATACCATTAGAGCTACTTTGGAAAGAATACAAAAGAATAATAACAGGTAGTGGAGTAATAGTATTAACCGCTTCGCAACCATTTACAACTAAATTGATTAGTAGTAATTATGAAATGTTTAAATATGAATGGATTTGGGAAAAAGAAAATGCAACAGGGTTTCAACTTGCAAATGTTATGCCTTTAAAAACACACGAAAATATATTAGTATTTAGTAAGGGATATACCTACCCAAACTCAAAGAATAAAATTGCGTATCATCCGCAAGGTTTAATAGAAAACATAAAAAAAAGAAGCAAAAGAGGAAACAAGGGTAATTACTTAACTGAAAGTGGGTGTAAAAATGATGAGTACGTTCCTAAATTTAAGGGATACCCAAAATCAATTTTAAAAATAAATACTGAAAGAAAAAAAGGAAACCATCCAACTCAAAAACCTTTAGAACTTATGAAATATCTTATCAAAACATATTCAAACGATGGTGATGTGGTTTTAGATAACACAATGGGAAGCGGAACAACTTGTTTAGGAGCAAAGGAGTTGAACCGAAAATTTATCGGAATTGAAAAAGAGGTAAAATATTATGAGTTGGCAGTTGCTCGTGTGTTCGGGTAGCATTGCCACTAACGTTTTGCGGCTTGGCGAAGTGGCTGAACCCGAAGCTAAATAGAATTACTAAACTTTAAAATTAAAAACGAATGATTGATAGAATTACTGAACAGCCATTTTGCCAAACCCGTGTTAGTGGCAGTACTTTTGTGAACGCTGATTGCTTCGATATTTTTCCTTTTATTGAGGATAAATCAATTGATGCGATTATTTGCGATTTACCTTATGGTACTACTATTTTGAGTTGGGATAAAATTCTTCCTATTACAGAATTATGGAAACATTACAATCGTATTTTAAAAGATAACGGTGCTGTAGTTTTGTTTGGTGCTGAACCATTTTCAACTATGGTAAGAAGTAGTAATATTTTAAACTATAAATATGATTGGATTTGGCAAAAAACAAGACCTTCGTTATTCCAACACGCAAATAAAAGACCAATGAAAGACCACGAAAATATTATGGTATTTTATAAAAAGCAACCAACCTATAACCAAGAACTGAAAGAACTTGAAAAGCCAAACAAAAGATGGCGTAAAAATAAAATGGGTTCTTTTTTAGAAAATGGATGCAATGATATTGAAAGCAAACAAACAATGACAGGATTTAATAGGCAGATTTTAACCTACGCAATGCACAATGTAGGTATGGAACATAAAACGCAAAAACCACTTGAACTACTTGAGTTTTTAGTAAAAACATACACAAATGAAGGCGATACCGTTTTAGATAATACAATGGGTTCAGGAACAACAATTTTAGCAGCTATAAAAAACAATAGAATAGGTATCGGAATAGAAAAGGAAAAACAATATTACGATGTCGCTGTTCGGAGGGCTTCGGAGTATTGCCACTAACGTTTTGCGTATATGAGAAGTGGCACTTGTAGAATGTTGAAATTTAGCACAAATGCAGATGTGCCATTTCTTATATACGGTGTTAGTTGCAGTACATTTTTAAATTATTGATTATGAAATATATGGGAAGTAAAAATCGGATAGCAAAAGAAATACTACCGATAATGTTAAAAGAACGAGGAGAAAGAACTTGGGTTGAGCCTTTTGTTGGCGGTGCAAATATGATTGATAAAGTGCAGGGTAAAAGAATAGGTGCAGACCTGAATTACTACCTTATTGAATTTTGGAATGCCATACAAAACGGATGGATACCACCTGAACACATAACACTTGAAGAATATTACAGAATTAAAGAAAACAAAAACAATGACCCAAAAATGACCTTATGGGCTGGTATTTGTTGCTCTTATGGTGGAAAATGGTTTGGTGGATGGATAAACGATTATAAAGAAAATAGACGACTAAAGAACGGCAGATTGCCTAATCATCAAACTGAAAGCAGAAACGGTGTGTTAAAACAACTACCAAAGATAAAAGACGTTGATTTTATTTATTCAAGTTATGAAGAGCTACAAATACCTGAAAATAGCTTGATTTATTGCGACCCACCATACGAAGGAACAACAAAGTATAAAGATGATTTTGACCATTTAAAATTTTGGCAATGGTGTAGAGATAAATCAAACGAAGGACACATCGTTTTTGTAAGTGAATATAATGCACCTAATGATTTTGAATGTGTGAAGGTGGTTGAAACTAATACTCAACTAGGAAACGGCAGTAATTCAGGTAATATGGTGAAGATGGAAAAACTTTTTAAATTTTCTCCCACAAATGTTCAATAGAAGCAGTATCGTAGCACTTGCAGGTAACGGTTTGCGTATATGAGAAGTGGCACTTGTAGAATGTTGAAATTTAGCACAAATGTTTCTGTGCCATTTCTTATATGCGCTGTTAGCAGTAGTACGGATTTAAACCACAAATTCTCATTCGGAGAACTGAACTTTTTTCTTTTCTTTTTTGTGCGGTGGGAAAATATTAAAATAAAATTATGACAATAGATTTAAGATACGGAGATACAATAGAACAAATGAAATTGATACCTGATAAAAGTATTGACTTTATTTGTTGTGATTTACCTTACGGAACGACTGCTTGTGCTTGGGATATAGTTATACCATTTGACAAACTTTGGGAACAATATAAACGAATTATTAAAGATAAAGGTGTAATTGTTTTATTTGGTTCAGAACCATTTTCATCATTATTGCGTACTTCTAATTTAGATTGGTATAAATATGATTGGATTTGGGAAAAGAATAATGCAGGGAACTTTCAATTAGTAAATTACCAACCATTGAAAATACACGAAACTATATCAGTATTTTATAATGAAACACCTAATATGGAGTTTGCTGATATTATGATTGAAAATATGAAACGACTTAACTTAAAACAAATTGATATTTCTAAATTAGAACTTTCAAGAACAGGCGGAATAACAGGTTGGGTTACAAATAAAATGAATGGTTCGCAATTACCAACTGAACAACAATGGACTAAAATATGTGATTTATTTGGAATTGAAAACAAGTATAACGAAATACTTTCAACCGTAAAAAAGGTTACATATAACCTTTACCTTGATGATACTGAATTGATTTTATCAAACAAAGGTAAAGCAGGAACACTTGGACATTTATCAAGTGAAAGTAAAAGGGAAACATATATACAAGACAAAACAGGTTATCCAAAAAGTATATTGAGGTATAATAGAGAGAATGGGCTACATCCAACACAAAAACCTATACCATTGATGGAATTTTTGATAAAGACATACTCAAATGAAAATGAAATTGTATTAGACAACACAATGGGTAGTTGTTCAAGTGGAATTGCTTGTATAAACACCAATAGAAATTTCATCGGAATTGAGAATAATATGGATTATTTTAATATTTCTTTAAAGAGGGTGGAAGAAAAAAGAAAAGAAAAAGAATTTAATCTAATAACTTCATTCGGAGATGGAATGTAGTATTACTGCTAACTATTATATATAAGCAAGTGGTATTTAACTAATTAAAAATCAATATGTTGAATGAAAAAATTATAAAGATGTGTGAACAAAAGTTTATATATCTAAATTACTCAAATAGAACCAAAAATAATTACATTTCTCATGTGAACTACCCACCCACGCTAAAGCGATGGGATGGGCTTCGGGCTTCAACGGACGTGCTACCTGAGTAGTCTGATTTATCCTCCACCTTTGTAATCGACAGTCCCTGCCGATGTATTTTTAAACCTTCTTTTAGGATATTTCTACTTGCATTTACATCCCTATCGTGTATAACACCACAAGATTTGCAAGTCCATTCTCTATCTGAAAGTTTTAATTCTTGATTTATCCAACCACAGTCTCCACACGACTTGCTCGAAGGATAGAAACGATTAACCTTAACAAGTTCCTTTCCGTACCAATCGCACTTGTATTGAAGAAGTGTAACAAAGTTGCCCCAACTTGCATCTGCAATATGTTTAGATAGTTTGTGGTTTTTAATCATACCTTTAACATTTAAGTCTTCAATACTTATCAAATCATAAGATTTAACAAGTTCTTTGCTGACTTTATGTAAGGTATCTAATCTACAACTTGCAATTTTCTCGTGAATCTTGGCAACTTTGATTTTTTGTTTTTCAAAACCATTACTTCCTTTTTGCTTACGAGAAAGGTGCTGTTGTGCTTTCTTTAATTGTTTAGCATACTTTTTTGTGTATCTATTGTTCTTAAATTTCTTATTATCAGAAGTAATCACAAAATCTTTCAAACCAAGGTCGATACCCACTTGTCTATTTGTTTTTGACAATTCATCAGCCTCTTGTTCTGTGAAAATTGAAACATAATATTTACCAGTAGGTGTTTTGGTAATACTCATCTTACCAATTTTACCTTTAACTTCTCTATGTAATTTTACTTTGATACCTTCTTTAAATTTAGGTATTGATATTTTATTGTCAGCTAAAGTTCCAAATTGAGGAATAGTAAAAGTGTTCTTATGTTTTCTTGATTTAAACTTAGGGAATTGTGCATTACCTCTAAAGAAGTTTAAAAAAGCTGTGTCAAGTGAACGTAAAGCAAATTGTAAAGTTTGACTATTAACTTCTTTCAACCACTTTGTTTCTTCTTCTTTTTTAAGTTTTGTCAGTGTGACAGCCTGTTTGTAATAATTGTCAGACTTTTTATCTGCTTGATATTGTTCTTTACGTTCATTTAGAAAATGATTATACACCCAACGAGAATGTCCAAAGTGCTGGTTTAAAAGCACTTCTTGTTCTTTTGTAGGAAAAAGACGAAATCTATATGTCTTGTTAATCATTTTCATACTTATTATACATCAAAATTTATGCCAAAATATTGTTTTATGTAAATTTGTCATATCATACCGTTCAACATATTGTAAAAGTTTCCGTCTTCTGGTAAAAAACTTTTACAGGGATAGCGTTTGTCGCTTACATCCCATAAAATGTATTTTGTAGTTTAATTATTTTGTTGTATATTTGCAATATGAAAGATGAAAAAAACATACAAAGAGTTCGCAAATGGCAAGAAGAACAAAAGTCAAAGGGGCTTTGCATTGAATGCTCTAATCCTACAATTGGATTAAGATGTAATGCTTGTAATAAAAGACGAGCTAAACTTAGAAAAGAAAATTACAATAAGTGGAAAGAACAAGGGAAATGCTGTCAATGTGGTAAAGAAACTATAAAAGGTAAAAATTATTGTGAAAAACATTATTTAATGGCTACATCAAGAACCGCATTAGGAAGCCAAGTTTATTGGAAAGAATTAAAATCACTTATAGAAAAACAAAATTATAAATGTGCTTTAACTGGTGATGAAATATCATTTGAAAATGATATTGAACTTGACCATATTTTGCCATTATACAGAGGTGGCAAAAAAGAATTATCAAATGTTCAATGGGTATCAAGACAGGCTAATTGGTTCAAAAGAGCATTAACAGAAAACGAACTACTTATATTATGCGAAAAAATATTATTAACCTTAAAAAAATAGTAAACCTCATTCGGCATCAGTGGGTTTTACGCTCCGTTTTATAAATGCTAAAACTTGGAGTGGAATAGTTTTTGAACTAAAACGTAAACTCGATGAATACCAATGAACTTAGAATTGGAAATTATGTTTCTATAAATGGGGAATATGTGCAAGTGGAATCTATTAGTAATTCCCATGTTAACGAAGTGTTTCCTAAAGAAAAATGCTTTCCCATACAATTATCAAAAGATATTATTTTAAACTTTGGATTTAAAATTCACAATGAAACAAATTATTTTATCAATTTTTTATTGAAAAGTTGTAATTTTGCTATATCTTTGGCATTAGAAAATGAGTTTAAGCCATTCAAATCATTTAAACAGTTTGAATCAGGTGTTTGTTATTTTGGAGAAGAAAATTACGAAATAAGATTTCTACATGAATTACAGAATATAATATATTTTATAACTAAAAAGGAAGTGTACAATGAATTATTTTGAAAAATGGCTTTCTAATAGGGGACTATTAGATATATTTAAAACAAGATGTATTGAGACTCGAAGGTGGAATACACATCAATTAAAACTGTTTTTGAAAACACTTAATTCTAACATGATTGATAGGGGATTAACTTGGAACGCAACATCAGAAGGACATGAATTTTGGAACAATGTAGATACTGAATGGAGAAATTGTTTAAACAAAAATATGCTATGACAAATTTAGAATTTAACAAAAAATACAAAAAATATATTCAAGAAGGATTTGAAGGGTGTTCCCTTTATAATGAAAAAATGCTTGAATATTTAGATAAAGAATTTGAAGAATTCATTAAAGTTGATGAATTTTCATTTTCACAAATAAAAGGAAAATTTAATTTCTTTAGATTTTATGCTAAAGGAATTTCTCAGGAAAAAATGTTTGAAATAGAAAGAAACTTAAAACAAATTGATGAAGATGGGATGTCACACGTGGTTTTATAAAAAAGTAGATAGAAGTATGGAGGAAGCGAGAACTCTTTGGATAAAGAATCAAAAAGAAACAATTGATTCTTTTAGAGAAATGCTTTCCAATCCATTAGATGAATGTAGGGTGACGTATGAATGGAATGAACCTTTTTTACAAAATTGTCTAAATGTTTATGAAAGACAATTAAGAATGGTGGAAAATGGAATGTGTAATGTTGCTGTAATGAACAAGCAACCCGAGCATAGTATTTATATTCCAAATGTAGGTTTCTTTGTAACGGATAACACAATGCCACATGATATTTTCAGGAAATATGGCTATCCTCTTGATAGACTTTTTTCTTATCAAGAAACCATTGATTATATTAACAATCCTAAAAATGAATGTCAAATTTTTGAAACAACAAATAGTAAACTAATTTCATTTTGGAATCTTTATCCGAATGGAATGATTGATTTTGGATAATCATGTTATTAACAAGAGATGATTTTAGGGAAAAAACATTTATAAGAGATAGAAACAAATGAAAGAATTAAAAACGACAGTGGAATATACTAAAAAATTAGACAGAATTGAAAAATTCTTAATTTGGATGAACATTTCAACATGGAATTTCATCAAATAAATATCCATTTTTAACACCTGAAAGAGTTGAGGAGTTATACAATGTAAATTTTGATTAATAATGAAAAAACTAACAGAAGAACAAATTGAAAAAATAAATAATTTATCTCCAATGGATTGGCAAGTTAATGAACAAGGTGTTTTTACAGAACCTTATGGAATACCTGTTCATATAAAAGAACCTGTTATTTATTGTAGATATGGAACAGGGGGTGTTTCCGGTGGTAGCTGTTGGGATAGCAGTAACCCACAACCATACCATTTAGAAGAACCAAAAGATAAAATGAAAGTTTTGGATTTAGTTCTTACTGAATTATGCCCCAATATTTCTTATTTACAATATAAAAAAGTTGAAAAACTAATACAAGAAACTTGGAAGACTGAATATGAATATTATGGAAACTCTACTGATTTTGATATTCAATATATTGTCCTATCTGATTTGTATAAATTATTAGAAACTTTTGAGTAATGAAATATATCATTCTTGCAAATAGTAGAAAGAAAAGTGGGGAAAAAGTAGCATTAGTTGAAATTAATAACGTCAAGCCTGTATTGCACAAAACCTTATGTTATGGGCAGTACATCAATAGTAAATTTTGAATTATGAAATATATGGGTAGTAAAGCAAGATTTGTAAAAGAAATTTTGCCAATAATATTAAAAGATAGGAAATCCGACCAATGGTATATTGAACCATTTGCAGGTGGGATGAACGCTATTTGCGAAGTACAAGGGAATAGGATTGCTAATGATATAAACCCATATTTAATAGAAATGTGGCGTGTGCTTGTTAGTGGTTGGAAGCCAAGAAAGTACACAAGAGAAGAATACAAAGAAATAATGAACAATAAAAGCAAATACCCTTTACATAAAGTTGGTTGGGTCGGTTTTAATTGCTCTTATAGTGGTAAATGGTTTGGTGGATTTGCTGGGGAAACTAATACTAAAATTGGAACTATTAGAGATTATCAAACTGAAGCAATAAATAATGTGGTAAAGCAAGTTGAAAAAATGAAAGGTGTTTTGTTTCAAAATAAACCTTATTATGAATTAGAATTGCCACCAAATAGCATAGTGTATTGCGACCCACCTTATGAAGGAACTACAAAATATGCAATAGATTTTGACCATAATATTTTTTGGTATTGGGTAAGAAATATTAGCAAACAAGGACACACAGTATTTGTAAGTGAATATAATGCACCTGCTGACTTTAAATGTGTTTGGCAAAAAGAAGCTAAATCATCTTTGTCCGCAAATGGTGTAATTGGTGGCAATAAAGTTTCAATTGAAAGGTTGTTTCAGTATTGCCCATAACGGTGAGCGTATATGAGAAGTGGCACTTGTAGAATGTTGAATTTAGCACTAATGTTTCTGTGCCATTTCTTATATACGCTGTTACCTGCTGGCACGGTAAATTAAGCAGAAACTTAAATTGAAACACGAAACAAAAGAATTAAAAAAAGAAAAAAGCGTAGGAAAAATTAAATAAACAAATATGAAACAAGGAAGTAAAATTGCAGGCGGAAACCCTGAACGTGGTAGAGTTGATAATGATTATTACGCAACACACCCTGATAGCACAAAAGCATTTTTAGAGGTATGGGATATTCAATATCCTGCTTTAGAACCTGCTTGTGGAGAAGGACATATATCAAAACTATTAGACCCATACAGAACAAAATCATTTGATTTAATTGATAGGGGTTATGGTAATGTAGGGTTTGATTTTTTGACAACCGAATACCATTCTGAATACAATACGGTAATAACAAATCCACCGTTCAAATTATTCAAAGAATTTGTAGAAAAGGGATTAAAGGTTGCCAAAAAGCACGTTATTATGTTTGGTAAATTACAAGCATTAGAAGGTGCTGATAGGGCTACTTACTTTGAAAAAACACCATTAAAATATGTGTATGTTTTCAAAAAAAGACAGCAACCTTTAAGAAATGGGAGTGAAATAGACGAGCTTACAGGCAAAAAAATGAATAGTAGCACTATGGCTTTTGCTTGGTTTGTTTGGGAAATAGGATATGAAGGAGAACCAATCATAAGATGGTTATAAAAAAGTGCGGTGGCTTTTTCTTTTTGTTTTTCCTTCACGGATTTTCAATTGAAAACGGTCAGCAAGGCATTTCATATAACGTATGGTGCTATGAGAAGTAGCGGACTTTAAAAACGAAAACTTGAATTTTAAACTAAATATTATTAATAAATAAAACGTGATTGAACCACTAAATCCGCTATTTCTTATAGCACGTGTTAGCGGTTCGGTTACTTAAACTCAAAACAAATGGGAAGTATTAAAGGACAAAAACACAATCCTGAATTAGAAGGAAAATATGCTCACATAAATCCAAATGATGTAGTATTTACACCTGATTGGTTGGCAAAGCAAATTGTATCAATGTTTGATATTAAAGGAAAGGTTTTAGAGCCGTGTAAAGGCGAAGGAGCATTTTTAAAACATCTGCCTGAAAATACAGATTGGTGTGAAATTGCAGAAGGCAGGAATTATTATGATTACAATGAGAAAGTTGATTGGATTGTAACAAACCCGCCTTACAGCGATTACAATAGGTTTTTAGAACATTCATTTGCGTTGGCAGATAACATTGTACTACTTGTGCCTGTTGCTAAAATGTTTAAGAGTTTGGGAACATTAAAACTGATATTTGAATATGGTGGGTTTGTATCAATACATACTTTGCCAGCAAGTAAGGCAGGTTTCCCATTCGGGTTCCCGTGTGCTGTCTATTATTTGAAGCGTGGCTATAAGGGTGAAACTAAAATAGAAATGC
>CAYVDC010000002.1:0-131987 GCA_964450735.1 uncultured Candidatus Saccharibacteria bacterium
TGCTCAATATTATTTACCTTCTACCGATGTTCAAGAAAACAACATCTGAAGAAAAGTCTACCATCAAAAAATACTGGTGGCTGGCTTATTCAATCCCGACAATCTGGTTCATTGCTTCAATTCCCGAAGGATACGGATTTGCGAACCTCCCTCTCTTTACGCTCACGGCGCTTGGAGCTTTCAGTTTCTTGATAAAGGTCGCATCGGATCTCAAGAACCAGCGCATAGTCTTTAATCTGCGGACCGCAGTGTTTATTTTGGTGGTGATCGCAAGCATTGTTTTCTCTACGCTTTCAGTACGGTAAAAACAAAAGCCTCCTAGTGGAGGCTTTCTGTATACTTCTTAAAATTATCTAAAATAGCCTGCCATCCTCCTCGCTGCATTTCGATTGGATTTTCATTTTCGGGATCGAAGAATTCGATAACTTTTGTCGTATCACCAATCTTCTCAAAAATTACATGCACAGTGCGTCCGTCTTCCATTGTGTAGCCTATTGATTTTAATTCTTGTACCTCAGTGTAGGTTCCTATTAAATCAAAGCTTATTGATCCATCCTTAGCCGCCATACGTGTAAGGAACTTTCCTCCAACTTTGAGATCGTTCTCCGCGTGAGGCGTGTGCCAGTCATCTGAAGCATGTGTCCAATTGACGACATGCTCAGGCTCATTCCATGCTTTCCACACAATTTCAACTGGGGCATTTACTACAGTTTCTATTTGTATTGGTGTTTTTGTTTCCATATATGATTACCCGTTAAACGCTTCTTCTAATTTCGCGATGTCGATTTTCTTCATCTGCATCATTGCGCCCATTGCTCGGTTTGCTTTGTCTCGTTCAGGACTGCTAAGCATCTTTCCCATATCCTTCCAAGCGATCTGCCACGAGACACCATACTGATCTTTGAGCCATCCGCATTGTTCTGAATTTTTATCAGCTGAGAGCTTGTTCCAGTAGTAATCAATTTCCTCTTGATCGTTACAACTCACGAGAAGTGAGATTGCTTCATTGAAAGTAAACGCATGCTCGCCCGGACCATCCATGGCAACAAATTTCTGTCCTTCGATAGTAAAGTCTGAATACATTACTTTACCTTCTGCACCCGGAACCTGATCGGCGCCGTACTTCTGCAATTCCAATACTTTTCCGTCCTTGAACACTGAAGTATAAAAATTGATTGCCTCTTCTGTTTTGCCGAATTTGTCGCCGGTAAACAAGAATGCAGGCAGGATCTGTCGTGGAGCGCCATTGTCAGCATAGATAAGCTGCCAGGTAATGCCATACTTATCTTTGATCCAACCGTAGTATTCGCTGAATGGATATTTGTCGAGCGGCATCATTGCTTCTCCCCCTTCTGACAGTTTATCCCACACCTCTTTCAATTCATCTTTGTTGGTGAAATTCACCATGAATGAAATTGCCGGAGTGAATTTGAAGAGCGGACCGGCGTTAAGCGCGAGGAAATGATATCCTTCGATTTCGAATTCTGTTGTCATTACTGTACCTGGCGTCATGCCATGGATTTCCTTGCCAGCTTCAAGATACCGAGCAGTCGCTCCGATTTTACCGTTCTTGAAAATAGAAGTATAAAACTGTGAGGCTTCTTCGGCTTCGTGAGAGAACCAGAGATGCGGAGTGATTTTTTGCATATGATGACTGTTTACCTACCTGGGTAATGACTAGTATTGTAATAGATCAATTATATCAATTTTTAGCGCATATTACATAATAATGCTATAAATAATTTACTGTGATTTTTAAAGATATTTCGACAGCAATCATACTCGGACTTATCGGCGGCCTGACACCAGGACCTGTCATTATCCTTGCCCTTTCTGAAATTCTACGTTCTCCAACAAAAGGAATTTCAAACGGCACCATGTATATAGCCGTAGCAGGACTGACTGAATTTTGTATTGGGTTTTTCCTAGTGGCGACATCATCATGGCTGAAAATTCCTCCTTTTATTTTTCATATGCTTGCTGTTGTCGGAGCTTTTCTACTGTTTTACATTGCCTTTCAACTTTACAAAATTAAACATTTTCAATACGAACAGGAAAATAAGAAAGTTGGCGTAAAACATATAATCATGCTCATGATTTTAAACGGACCAATGTGGCTATTCTGGATTTCAGTATGCCTCCCTATCGCTTTCAGTCTTGGAAATCAAATCCACTACGGGCAATATCTGTTCATCGCCATATTCGAAGTTTCAATGGTTACGGCGCTTGCCGCAATATTCTTTAGCTTCCGACTACTTAGGAAATATCTTTCAAACGAAAAAATCGTCGGGAAAGTTTTTATTATTCTCTCTGTCCTCATTTTCTTGATAGGATTGAGACTATTATATTCAGAAGTAAGTCTTTTGCTGTAACATGAAAATACTCGACCGCACAAAAGTAAAGAAATTTCAGGAAATTCCAAACGTCGGTCCGCGGATCGCCCATGATTTTCGAACGCTTGGCATCAAGTCCCCTGCCGATCTTGCAAAGCAAGACGCCATGAAGATGTATCTTAAACTAGAGAAGCTGACGAATTCAAAACAAGACCCATGCGTGCTCGACACCTTTATGGCTGCAGTAGATTTCATGCGAGGAGCAGAAGCGAAACCATGGTGGCACTACACGCCAGAACGAAAGAAATTACTTTCGAAAAAAGTAAATCTGAAATTCAAATAACATACCGGGCGCGGCCTACGGCCGCGCCCGGTATGTATAAAAATTCCTACTTTTTATCCTAACTGAATGTAAACGCATACGCTTCCAAACCCTTTTGCATCACTTTGATTTCAAGCACATGCTCGCTTGGACCGTCTTTTAGATCAACGAGGGTATACAACCGTGCCTCATTAAATTGCACCAATCCATTTTTTACATCGCCCCCCGCCTGATCCACGGTGATCAATTTTCCATCAAGAAAAATCTGCGCATTTGCAGGAATGGCAGACGAAGCTACCAAGTGAACTTTTGAAGCGCTGAAATGATACCTGATCGACCCTGCGTCACTCGATAATTCAGCATACTCAGGTTTTTCATCCCAATCTCCTGTAAGCGAATAGCGGTTCTTTGGAAGATTTCCATTTCCGCTGTATGCATATTCGCTTCGTTCGCTACCCAAATATGTTTCAGGACTTTGGTTAAAACCGCCAAGCTCTGTTTCAGGCATTTGGTTTGCACCGAGCATGACAGAGGGCTCGCCCAAGAGTTTTGCTCGTTCATTCAAAAGTTCGACTATCTTGCTTTCAGTCACATCATAATTCCCCTCGCCAATATGATCGTAAACGACATATCCATCAATATCAATAAGATACTTTCGCGGCCAATAATTATTACCATACGCATTCCACGTTCCATAATTATTGTCCAGCACTAATGGGAATTTCAAGCCGAATTGCTTTGCGGCTGCTTCAACATTTTTTTGCAAATGTTCAAAAGCGAATTCAGGAGTATGAATGCCGATAATGATTAAACCTTTATCTTCATATTTGGTATACCAATCATTGAGATATGGAAATGTTCGCTGACAATTAATACAACTATACGTCAGTATATCGAGAAGAATTACTTTTTTACCAACATACTGACCAATGGTAATCGGCATACTGTTTGTGTTCACGTATCCGTCTGGGCGAGTAATTTCTTTGTACTTTGCAAACTGAAGTGCTTTTTGTTCAGCAGTAAGAATGCTCGTATTCTGCACCTGCTCTCCGGCAGGCACTGCTTCGCTGCTTTGCAATAATTTCTGCTCAACTTTAGTGATATCAAAAACGCCGCTACTGATCACACTAGTTTGAATTTTCTTATCAAGACCGCTCAGGACAAAGATACCAATAAGAAGAAACAAAATCCCAACACCCTTTTTAAGCCACCCCTTTGGGTCTGTAACGGTACCGAGTTTTTCAGTTATGCGCTGACCAAGAAGAGAAATAACCAATAATATCAATCCTAATCCAAGAGCATAAGCAACCAAATAAACCAGTCCTTTGCCAAAGCTCTGTGGCAAAACTGTGGCAAGAATTACGAAATATGTTGGCGAACAGGAGGAAAAAACCGGACCAAGAGATGCCCCGATAATCACATCTCCCCAGAAATTTTTTTTCTTATAGCCGGCTCCAAGTACTTTATTGGAACTAATTCCCATTCGCTCAACAAACGGCAGCCGTTCCCAGAGCCCCGGAAAAATCATTGTCAGCGCGACAAGAATCAAAATGCCGCCCGAAATATACTGCCAGACCTGCGGTGGAATTGTAATAAACGCCGTACTCCATTTGAGAATGAGAGTAAAGAGGACTATAGAAATAATAAGCGAACCGATGATAACATATGACTTTCGCTTATTTGATCCATCCGAAATGGATCCGCCGATAATCACCGGTAGTAGCGGCAGCACACATGGTGCAAGTACTGTAAGCACACCTGCGATAAATGAGAGTAAGAGAAATGTCATATGTTAGATATCGAATTACGTATTATTGCTTCATCATTGCGTCACCTTTCATTTTCATGTCGCCATCTTGCATCATTGCATCTTTTGGCATCATGCTAGCATCCTTCATCATAGTTCCACCATCCTTTTTCATCATATCTCCCTGCATCATGGCCTCCTGCGTCATCATGGCTTTCTTCTCACCAGACTTCACGCCTGAAGCGTACGATACGGCACCTACGATAAGTACCACAACTAGTGCACCGATAATCAACG
The DNA here is from genome assembly GCA_964450735.1 of uncultured Candidatus Saccharibacteria bacterium. GTDB lineage: Bacteria > Patescibacteriota > Minisyncoccia > Phycocordibacterales > UBA9973 > DALYCO01. The sequence goes on from CAYVDC010000002.1 coordinate 4,700, forward strand.
CAATTGAATTACCTCCTTTCATTCCCATGTTCATATCTTCGTGATTCATTTTTTCCATAAAGCTATTTCTCCTCGTTTATAATTACTAATCGAACTTTATAGAGTATATACAAGAAGAACCCAAATGTAAAGTTAACTTTACATTTGGGTTCTGGGGAAATCTATGATTAGTGAGCGATTCGATTAAAAATCCGTGCCCCTACTTTGCCTATAACCATAGCAATGAGCGCGCCGAGCAGCCATGGATCATATGGCATGTATATTGTCTGCCAAGTTATACCTGCGAGCAATACAAGAATCCCAAGCGTGTATCCAAAGCGCCCAGAACGGTTTTTATGATCAAGTTCCCTCTCATCATGAACTGTTTCGTGCACAACCAGTCCAGTAAATAACCCAGTACATATAAGCAAAAGACCATATACGGTGAGATGCAGGGTATTCGACATTAGCATTCCAAAAGGATTGATGAGCAGAAACCCAAAAACCAACAGAAGTATTGAGAGCACTAATTCTTTCCAAGTAATGTATTTCATAGTAATTTAGTTATCGTACCAAAAAAGTTTTTCGACTGTGGTAGTAAAATACGCCGCAATATCAAGTGCGAGCGCGACCGACGGAGTATAATTCCCTTTCTCCATGGCAATAACCGTCTGACGCGTGACGCCTACGGCTTGGGCAAGTTCTTCCTGGGTTATTTTTCTTTTTTGCCGTGTTTCATACACAGCATTTTTGACCACTCGTGACATGCATACATAGTACTAAAAAATGCTGTTAAGTCAACTTAACATGCTTTCTTGACGACTATGATACACTTAAGATATGAAAACAATTAACAGCCGTACAGCGGAGCATGATATCGACGACGTATTCCTCAAACGTTCTTCCCCGCGAGCAATGTCGGGCGAACCACTCTCTACCGAAGAACTCATGACACTCTTTGAAGCCGCACATTGGGCGCCTTCGGCAAACAACAACCAGCCGTGGAGATTCCTATACGCAATCAAAGGGACTCCTGATTTCGACCTTTTCCTTTCATTTCTCAAAGAAAGCAATCAGGTCTGGTGCAAGAACGCTGGAGCGCTCGTGATCGAATTTTCCAAAATCCATATGGATGACGGCAAAGACAATGCTACGCATTCATTCGACGCCGGTTCAGCATGGGAAAATCTCGCCCTCCAAGGAGCGCATATGAAGTTGGTTGTTCATGCAATGGCGGGATACATCAATGAAACATTACGAGAAACACTTGGCGTGAGCGATGAATATCAAACTGAAGCAATGATTGCCATTGGCCATCCTGGAAATATCGCTGACTTGCCTGAGCGCTTGCAGGAACGCGAAGCACCGAGCCAGAGAAAAGGTGTTGGTGAAATTGCGTTTGAAGGGAAAGAAGGGGTAAAAAATCTAATATAAATAGCACTTTATTTGATCAAAAAAGCCTATTAATATAGGCTTTTTTGATCTTGACAAATGATACTTATTATGGTATCATATACATATCTTTCAAAAAACAATAAAAAATTACGACATGAGAACTCAAGCCCTTACCCCCGTAAACAAGACAGTTATATTTGTAACAATGATACTAATAGCTATTGCGGCTTATTATTTTAAGTCCATAACAATAGCTGGCAGCATTGTTGGAATACTACTTGCCTTACTGCCTGAAAAAACTGCCGAGCTTATTTACACTGAACCCTGCGTAAGAAGCTTTGATACTGCTGAATTCTACGGAATATGCGTTGGAGTAGGGTTAGTTTCTTTTCTTTTCATGCTTCCCTTTTGCACAGTAGAAACACTTTCTATCCGTTGGGATTACTATGTAATGGGATGCAAAATTGGACTTGGATTAGTTGTAGGGTTATGCCTTACGGTAAAAATACTTGAAACGTATTTTGAAGAATACTACTAAAAACTAATACCAACTACCTGCAAACAACAGTCATTAAACACTTAAAGCGATTCCTTTCTGGGATCGCTTTTTTATTGGTCAGTTCACTCTTTTGTGCTACAGTTTTTTTATACCTATGATAGAAGTCAAAAATCTCAAAAAAGTCTTTACATATAAGGGCAAAGAAATCATCGCCGTCGACAATGTGAGCTTTACCATTCAACAAGGCGAAGCCGTTGCTTTCATCGGACCAAATGGCGCCGGCAAATCTACGACAATCAAAATGCTGACTGGAATTCTTTGGCCAACAAGCGGTACTGTTTCAGTACTTGGCTTGTCTCCACAGCATGACCGCAAAGCAGTTGTACAGCAGATTGGCGCAGTATTTGGACAGCGAAGCAATCTCCTTCCCAACCTTCCCGCAGAAGACACACTCAGGCTCTTGGGAGTAATGTATGGTCTTTCAAAAAAAGAGATCGAAGAACGTATCGCATATCTCGAAGAAACAATGAATATCACGGCATTCCGAGGGCAACCGATCCGCACGCTTTCTCTTGGTCAGCGAATGCGCGTTGAGATCGCCTGCGCGCTCGTGCACAATCCTAAAATCCTTTTTCTTGATGAGCCAAGCATTGGTTTGGACATCATTGCAAAACAGAATTTGCGCGAAACTCTTCAAGAACTTCGCGCCAAGCACAACATCACTATTTTCCTGACTTCGCACGATGTCGGCGATATCGAAGCAATCTGCGACCGTACCATCGTCGTTAACCATGGAACAATTGTCGTAGACGAGCCAACAAGCGAACTGTATAAACTCGTCGACCAAGAAAAGAAGATGGTCATGGTCGGCCCTTCCCTCGAAGATGTTCTCGTCAAACTCTACAATCAATAATATATGTACGCCGGTCTCTATTACATTTACACAGTGGCAAAGAACAGCGTGGAGCAGCCAAAGAAACTTGTTTTTCAAATGCTGAACCACACGGTTTTTCTGCTGTTCAGTATTTACCTCTACAAATATGTGTATGAACTTTTGCCGGGCGTATCATCAAAGCTTCCTTTTTCAAATGCTATCTGGAGTATGTCCATGTATTTTGTTGCGTTCTGGTTTTCTCTGAGATCAATTGAAAAATTATTCAGTGAAGACATTAAAACCGGAAATGTCGAAATTTATCTTCTCAGACCGATCAGTTACGTCTGGCAAAAAGTACTACTGCAGGTTGGACAAGGGTTTATTCCCTTTCTTTCCGCATTAGTGCTTTCTGTCATTATCAATTGTCTAATCGTCGGATTGCCAGAAATGAGCACGCCAATCGGGGTCTGGATTTTGGCGCTCATAGTCATCTTCGTCTTGAGCCAGATCCTTACCGCTCTTTTGTACATCCTCTGTGGTCTTTCAGGATTCTGGCTTGAAAATAGCCAGCCAATATACTTTATCGTCAGCAAATTCATCATGATCTTCGGCGGCGCTTGGGTGCCTGTGGCCTTCTTTCCTAAAACACTTCAGATCATTGCTGAATATTCTCCATTTGGAGCCTCTCTTGGAATCTCGTACGCAATGTACCCCAACTTTGCCGAACATTTTGGAACATTGGTTCTGACAATTTCCTTCTGGATTATTATATTCGCCATTCTTACCCAGATCATATCGAAGCGTGCGGCGAGAAAATTATCAGTCAACGGCTAATCTATGAACAACCTTCGTTACTTCATCGCCCAATCAAAATATAATTTCAAAAATGCCTATGTATTGGGACATTCATTTTGGATCGGCATTATTAGCATGATCTTGAATAACATGACGTTCTTCATTATCTGGCTTCTGTTCATGCAAGCGACCGGTCCGATCAATGGATGGACCAGCTTAGATGTTTTTGGCATGCTTGGTGTTGCGCTTATAGCTTTCGGAGTAACACACTCGTTCTTTTACGGCGTACATGAACTGCCGCAATTCGTAGTCCGAGGCACCTTTGACAGCGTCCTTCTCTCCCCTGCAAATGCTTTCTTCAAACTCGGTGGAACTTCATTCTCCATTACCGCTTACGGCGATCTCATTCAAGGAATCGTAGTATCGATAATCTACGGCGTACTTTCTCATTTCACCCTCGTTGCTTGGCTGATGTATATCGCGGCCGTCGTTCTCGGTTGCATTGTTTTCCTCTGCATCAAATTACTGACATCACTTGTTGTGTTTTTCATACATGATGGCGAGGTAATCTCCAGCCAATTATTCGAAATCTTCCTGCGTCCAGGCTTGTACCCTGGCTCGATCTTCCCTGGCAAATTCAAAATATTCTTCATGACTGTTATACCGACGCTTCTTACCAGCGCCGTTGCGGTGGACGTCGTGAAGTTGAATTCGCTTTACCTTTTGCTTTTTGCTTTAATCGTAACGCTTTTCTGGGTCTGCATAGCATACCTTGCCTTCAACAGAGCGGTACGAAGGTACGAAAGCGGAAACTTTTTAAGATAAAAATTATTTCTTCATCAGTTCCGCCAATTTTCTGACTGTATTTACATTCCGCGCCGTCATTCCTTTGTACACTTTCGTGCCTATGAATTTATGCATCTCACTTTTGGTGTAGTATTTCCGATCAAACGTCCACACAATTGCGCCTGAAAAGTATTTTAAAACGTCCACATCAGGATTCTGCGCGATAAGGCTGACTGTTTTCTTGCTGTCGAATTCATCCCACAGAAAAAGCACATCCGTTCTTCGCTCTTTGTCATTCGTCCATTCTTTTGGAATGGCTTTAGCCAGTTTTTGAATATTTTTCAAATCTCGTATGATCACGCGAACGGCAAACCCGAATTTCTTTTCAATCCCCTTTTCTATTTCTTTTACCAGAACAGCCGGTGATTTTGAACTTTTAAAAATAACATTGCCAGAATTGATGTAGGTGGAAACATCCATATAGCCAAAACCCTCAAACAACGTTTTGAGGGTTTTCATAGGAACTTTGCTGTTCCCTCCGACGTTTATTCCCCGGAGGAGCGCGACGTAGGTGGCCATAGTACTAGATCGTGATATTAGGGTGTAGCTTGTGGTATGAACAGTATGAGACAGCGAGAATTGCCAAGATAATGAGCGGGAAGATCGCGCCAAAACCAAAGCCGTCTACTATCATGATGCTGATCGAAGCCGAAAGGAAATCGATAACAAATCCAGCATACGCCCATTCCTTAACACGTGCAGGGACCGCAGGAATAATGAGTGCCAATGTTCCCAAGACCTTGAAAACCATAAGTACGAACACGAAGTACACAGGATATCCAAGATGAGTAATGCCTGACTGAGCAAATTCAGTATGCGATGTAAGCGCTGGCATGACTCCCTCGAATAAGAAGATAAATACTGTTGAAATCCAAAAAGCTATTTTATATTTTTTCATATGAGTAATTATAAACCTTTTTATAAAAAGTAAAAACACGGATTGCTCCGTGTCGTTACTGTTATTTCTACAGCGTCTCTGCGAACACATTCATCGCATCGCGCAAAAAGTGCGGCAATTGGGGATGATATTTGGCGAATGTTTTAGTGAAACGTGGATCGTCGACATACATCTGCGCCAAACCTTTAAAAATCTCCTTGGTTGGTGCATAGAATTTCGAAAGATGTTGATGATATTCAGAAATATACACCTGAACTTCATCGCTTGTTACATCCATTTCAACAAGAGTGGCGCCTTTTTGCAAAAGCGCTTCCCATTCTTGCTTCACTATTTCCATTTCTGCCTTGGTCATTTTACCGACTTTGGCAACCGACTCTTTGTACGCAGCTGTGCTTCCCCATCGCTCCTTTGCCTCCTTGGCATACTCTTTCATTTCCTCGTCGGAAAATGCATCGTATAATTCTTTGTCTTCCATATTTTTTTCTTTGTTAATTTTTTTAATTGTCTTGTCGATTGTTTTAACCAGCTCATCCAGTCGCTTCCGCTTTACGAGGATCATCTGCCGGTGCTCGCCAAGTGCGCTCGCCATATCAAAATTCGGGCTCTCGAGAATTGTCTGAATATCTTCAAGCTTGAAATCGAGCTCTCGGAAAAAGAGGATCTGCTGCAGCTTCAAAAGATCCGCCTCTTCGTAGACACGATACTGGTTTTTGGCATTGCGTCCGGAACGCAGAAGGCCGATTGCATCATAGTGATGCAATGTTCGAACGCTCACCTTCGCCAGTTGTGCCAATTGATGGACTGTATATGACATAGACTTGTGTTTATTGAGGAAAATCTCGACTAGATAATCCTTATACTAACATAAACTATCACGTAACGTCAGAGTCAAGTAATTAGGGTAATCCCCTCTGCCGTGGTAAGGTCAGAGGTATTACCCACTAACTTGAGAAATACTATGGACCCAGTTACAACAACAGAAGGAACAGAGGAAACAACAATTCCTACTCCTGTAGAAGAAACAACAGAAGCTCAGCCTGAAGCAGAAAGCACAGAAGCTGCTGCGTAAGTATGAAAAACAAACTCCCCTTGCCCGCCACAGCTTAAACGTAAGCGAAGGTAGGCAAAGGGAGTTTTTTTGTTTTTTATAATCCATATCTGCTATCATTACCACATGAACAGAACTGACAAGATTAATGAGGAACAAGAAATCACCTGGCTTGCCTGTGCTGGCATTATCCTTCTATACCTTATCCCCTACGGCATTGTTAATCACCTTCCGCTTCACCGAACTATTATTCCGTTTTTACCGGGCGAAGCTTTGATACCATTTGCACCATGGACATTTGTTATTTATATTTCCGTTTTTATTCAAGCATTGATCATTATCAAATTATTGCCGCAGCGCATTATAAAAAAAGTAGTAATGTTCGCAGGTGGAATGGTTTTTGTTGCCCTGCTTATTTTCTTGTTTTTTCCAATCGAATACCCTCGAATGCTGTACACCAGTAGTAGCCCCCTTATTAACTTATTTAGGCTGACGGATGGACCAGGAAATTGCTTCCCATCGCTTCATGTTGCCATGACAACGCTTTTGGCGTTTTGCTATATGCTGGTACAAAAATCCACATTGAAACGAATTCTAATGTGGACTTGGACAACTGCCATCTGCATATCCGTACTCACCACAAAACAGCACTACATCATTGACGTGCTCGGCGGAATTGCCATTGCGCTTCCTAGTATGTTTCTCATCAACAAATATTGTCGATAATTACTGAGCCTGCTGCATTTGCGGCATCCTCAAATTTTGCGGGGAAAGCCGCGGAGCGTTTTTGTGAATACCAAATGGACGAATGTGCCCATTTTGAATATCGCCCGCCACAAAGATAATTGAACCTATTTCAAAATCATGTGGAAGTTCAGGTGGAAGCTCGATAGTAATCGGTGCGCGGGATGTTAGATGAATATCTTGAACTGTTACCGTTGTATCTGTCACTGCGAGCACGAGGCATTCGCAAATGCCTTTTTCTCCTGGTGGACGTCGTGCCTCATTATAGAAATCGCCAACCGGCCGAGGAAGATGCCCCATCTGAGATTGTCGTTCTATCTCTTTGTTAAGCGGAGTACTGAGACTTACAATCAATCCAGAAGCAAGCACAACAACAATAAGCCCTGCTGCCATATAGATGCCTGGGCGCTTATAGCCAAATTCAAATGTTTTCAATAAATACTGAAGGCTGATAATGAGAGCAATGTCTATAAACACTAGTGTCCAAGGGAAAAACTTGAGGAATACGAGGTATCCGCGCGGGCCGAATTCCAACAGCGTCCCCCTGCCGCTTTCGATAATATGGAAAAGAATGAAGTTGCAGATAAATACGGAAATGATAAAAACGATTACGGCAAGAAACGTAACAATTGCCACTTTCCATATGAAGCTGCTTTTGGGACGCATTGAAAGTTCCTGCGAGCTGATTTTCTGCAAGATCTGATCTTTGATGCTGTTGTGCTGATTAGTATTATTTTCCATATAATTATTCTTCTTTATATATTTCCTTGAGTGCTTCCTTTGCTCGTTTCAACCGTACCCCAACTGTTCCGACAGGAACCTGCAGAATGTCGGCGACTTCTTTGTAACTCATTTCTTCAAGGTATGAGAGGATGAGCACTTCTCTGTATTTCTGCGGCAACCGATCGAGGGAGGCATCGATCATCTTCCTCATTTCTTGCTGTTCACGCTCACCGACCGCAGGGTCCTCATAAACAACATGGGGCAAGAATGTGTCGAAATCAAAAAATGAAATAGGGTTCCTGGAATTTTTCTTTAGAGCGTTAACAAATGCATTGTGCGCAATACGATAGATCCAAGAGGAAAATTTCTGCGAAAGATCAAAACTCTGAATGTTTTGGTAGGTACTGATAAATACATCCTGGACAATATCTTTGATATCTTCGCGGTCTGAAAGAAACTTGCGTCCGTATCGCAGCAGTTTGGCTTCGTATCGTTCTATCAATACGCCAAAGAGATTGCTGTCTCCTCGTTTGACCTTGTCAGCGATATCCTCGTCCTTCTCTTGTATCACATCAGCGTTCATGCCGTATACAGTATAGTACAACCGAGACGAGTTATTTATTTCATTACTTATACTACTAACAAAAAGCCCCTGGAGTCATAGGGCTTTTTGTTAGTAGTACACGAGAAGTATACGGCTATAGAGTTGTATGTATGAAGAATTTTTTATTTACTGAGCTTTTGTTGCACCGAAGACTGGCTGCTTTCCTCTAAAACCTCGTCCTTCGCCCATTGGAGGAATGCCATCCATGATGTGATTAGCTACGACCGATGTGCCAGTTACTGTGCCTTGAATGCCGACAGTATCACCGACTGCAATCGCAGAAACAGTAGCGTCTGTCGGCTTAGCGCCGCTTACTGACTTTGAAACTTTTGCGCTCGTTGCATCAACAGTATATGAAGTACCGTCTTTGCCGAGCACTGTTAGCGTATTTCCACTCAGAGCTGAAACCGTTCCAACAACGCCTGGACCTCGCCCATGACCTTTGCCTGGTCCGCCACCAAAGCCGCCCATTGGAATTTTTCCGCTCATGATATGTTCTGCTGAAACAGATGTTCCATCAACAGTTCCATGCACGTTGAGAGTATCGCCTACTTTTACATCTGCAGTCGTAATTGTCTGCATTTTTTCAAGTGCTGCTTTTGATGCATCGACGGTGTATGTTTTGCCATCACTACCGGTGAGGGTTATAGTCGTTCCTGATACAGAAGCGACAGTTCCTGAAACGCCTGCGCCTCTAAAATTTTTCTGTGCTTCTCCAGCAACTGTTGTTGCGCTTTGCGCGTTTGCAAAACCAATTGCGCCGACAGCTGCTCCTCCAAGGAGCGCCATGCCGAGCATTGGGATGATAAGTTGTTTTTTATTCATTCTGATATTTTATTGTGTATATTACTATTACTAATTTCGACAAATATTACTTAAACCATGGTGGAGCATGCATAGAGCATCCATGCTCTCATTAATTACTACACCTCGAAGCATCGTTTTATTTCATTTCTTTCAATCACGACACAAATACATTTCTACGCAATAACAGCCAGCTCAATGCCATTAGAAAATAAGATCCTTTTGACTTCCCTGTTGTATTCACGATACAATGAATACATGAATATCATTCAAGCAACTATCCAGACAATCTGGATGTCACTCGTCGCCTTGGGATTGATCAAGGTGATCATTGTCCTTGTTATTATCGGAGTGCTTACTCGCATCCAGCCGCTTCTTGGCTTGATCGCAACGGTTCTCTTTATCGCCTACCTAGTTCACTGGATTTAATTCAACAAAAGCTCGCAAATTAAAAAACCTTACAATTTGTAAGGTTTTTTAATTTGCGAGACAGATTATTTTAACTGGCTTTCTTTTCCGTTCCAAGACAAGAACGCAAGCGCCAAAACTGAAATAGCTAGACCAATATCTCGGATTGCAACCGCGTTGAAACGCAAATCAACGGCAATCGAAAGAAGATGGAGCGCAAGCAATCCTGCAACAAACCACACATAGAGATTGAATGCCAAGGCAAGGGCAAGGATAACCTCAATTCCTCCGTTAATAAGGACAACAGTATGGGCGCTCATCCCTGAAAAAGCAGTGACCCATCCTGGGATGAGCGATGTCCACATGTCTGGATGCAGCAACTGACTAATACCGAACCATGCAAAAACAAAGACAAAACCGAAGCGTAGGAGGAGTTTCCCGATAGTTTGTGTGTTGAAATTCATATAGTGACTATTTGATGATTATTTTGCCAATGTTCCGATCTTGAACGAAGCAAGCTCTGTTGCTGGACGGCGATCTCCGCTATGCTGGCCATTGAAAGCAGCTGAACCATCTTTGCCGCAAAGGGAAAGAATTGCTTCTTGTCCGCCAGGGTGCTGGCTGATCCATGAAGTAACGTTATATACATTGCCGTTGACGGTAGTCCAGCAGTCAGCTTTGGTCGAGTGAGCGGCAATCTGTGCGAGCGTATAAGTGTCCTTGGCAACGACTGGCGTTTCGGCTGGAGTCTGTCCTGTTGATGATTGAACGTTTGTTTGTGTAGGAATATCGCCTACAGCGCCTGGAGCCACCGTGGACTGTTTTTTGGAAACACCGACAATGATTACAACTGCAACGATGACTAATATGAGCGCTCCGATGATTATATTGGTCTTTTTTGACATATGTTTTGAGAAAACTAATTAGTAATACGATATGTAGTATATCATCGTGTACACCATTTCGTCTTGTTGTCTGCAGGGGTCTTGCCAGGGAACCCGCCGATCGTGGTATACTTACAGCATTACAAATTAAATTATTCGGGCCTCGGCTCGCTACAATATATATGGCAGAAGAAGTAAAAATGCATGGAAATGGCTGTACATGCAGCAGCGGTGACATGATGGGACACATTGGTCACAAGAACCGTCACAAGCTTTTGAAGTTCGTCGTTGTTTTGATCTTTATGTTCATGTCATTCTCACTCGGCGTGCACTTTGGTGAAATCAAAGGCGCTCTCGGTATCACTCCTTTTACACAGTACCGAACATTGCACACTAACGGTGCTGGAAACATGATGTACAGCGGACAGCAAGTTGCTCCTGGCATGATGAATCAGTACTAAAGCTTCCAAGCTTATACAAAACACAACGGGTGACGCGCTTTGCGCGTCACCCGTTGTGTTTTGTATTTACCTACTCTAGCTTCTTTTCAACAAACCGAAACACTCGCCGAAATGATCCAAACACTTCCTTCCACGTTTTTTTAGTGATGTAAAAAATATAAAAGATATCGAGGATGGCAAACGTATTTAGGATAAGCAGTGCCGCAAACCATTTCTTGTCTCCTCGCTTCGCAGCCACCCATACTGAATATACCTTCCATGGCAGAACCCATACTACAATAAGGACCAATACACCAAGGTTATTTCCAATTAACAATTTCATACAGACAGTATACCAAATGGCACACTTCAACTAAACACACAAAAGCGGCTTGTGTGTTCTTTTGCAAGAAAACCATGATACAATAGTGGAATGGAAAAAGAGCTCAGCTGGTCAGCATTTGAATACAAACAAAAAGTCCATACCGTAGACTGGTATTGGACCGTCGGCCTTATTACCGTCGTAGTTGTCGTGGCTTGTATTTTCTTCAAAAATTATCTCTTCGCCTTTTTGCTACTTATGGGCATCGGTACCCTCACCTACCTTTCGTTCAGAGCGCCAGAAGAAGTCAGCATTGTCATCGATGATAAAGGCATTCGCGTGCGCAACAACCTGTTTACGTACCGAAACCTCAAAGGATTCTGGATCGAGGAAGAAGCGCAAGAAAATGGCGATCGACACTTGCTTATACTTACTTCTCGCACCTACTCACCGCTTCTAGCTCTTCCGCTCGGAGATGTAGCCCCAGAAACAATCCGACAAGCACTGCTGCCGCATCTCAAAGAGCAGGAAATGCATGAAAGCGTTTCGCATAAGTTTCTAGAGATCCTTGGGTTTTGACTTGCCGATAGGCAAGTCCCGCGCGCGGCGTGGTACATAAAAATTCAGTGACAAGGCGCGTGCAGCCACTAAGTGTAAGGATAACTAACATATAAACCAAACAATTCACCATGGAGGAAGAAAAAGAAATCATCTGCCCAAAGTGCAAGATTCCAATGGAAAATGGCGTTTGTCCTGTCTGCGATATGCGAGCAATCGATATCGAAGACGAGGATGAATACAACGACCGAAGAGAGCGAAGATAGAAAATAAAAAACCGCACTAGTGCGGTTTTTTATTTTCTAGAAATGAGAATTATTTCTTCTTTCCAGCTGGCTTCTTTTTCGCAACAACTTTCGCTGCTGGTTTCTTTTCTGCCTTCTTTTCTACTTTCTTTGATTCAGGCTTTGCCTTGGCAATCTCAGCTTTTGGAGCTTCTGTTTTGACTACTGGCTTTGCTGGTCCTTCTGCAGGAATTCGTCCGTTTGCACGAACCAAATCCATCAAACGATCGAGCTTAGAGTTTGCTTTTGCAAGCTCGCTCTTAAGCTCTTCGATGCGAGGATCCTTTGCTTCACGCATTGGAGCGCTCTCAGGCTTTCGGTATGAATCCTGTCGATCTCCACGGTCATCTCGTCCGCCGTATTCTTTCTTTGGATATGCTGCGCCTGGAGTTGCGCCTTTCATGACACCAAAACAATCGCTGCAATATACTGGCTTCTCGCCATTTGGACGAAATGGCACTTCACATGATTTGCCGCAGTTAGCACAAGTTGCCTTGTGCATTTCAACACGTCGATCATCGCCACCTTTGCTAAATTTACCGCCAAAGTTTCCGCCCCGGCTAAAGCTTGGTCGGCTGTCGAAATCACGTTTTGGAAAACGATCTCCTCCGCCTCTATTATCTCTATCTCCGTACCCTCCTGATTTTTTGAAATCTTTCATAATACTCGTAGCTAGTTCTGATATGCTTGACATCCTAGCATTTTATTGCTGAAAAAGCTAGCTCCCCCATTAATTCATATATAAACTACCATTATATCGAAAGCACATACCAAACAAGTAGTCCGAGCGCTGTCCACCAACCAGCAAAAGAAAATAAAAAACTAACAATGATTTTTCGCTGTATGCTAGCAGGTAGAAGTTCCTGGCTTTTACCTTCCTGTTCTTTCTTGAGTAAATACGGACTAATATTGAACGATAGAAAGCATCCATTGAGTATAAGAATAAGAGCAATGCATGCGTGCACTAATGGTATGCCAATAAATGGCACGTCTCGATATAGAATTGCACCGCCACTACATGCGATGATCATTCCCGCCCAAATAAGCGGCTTGGTAATCTTGTGTGTACGAATTGTTGCTTCTGTCCAATATGGCGAGGTTCGCGCCATAAGTCCATGAAAATCAATGACTGTTACCGCTCCTTGGCCAATTACGAAGCCCGCAAGAAAAATGAATAAGCCTATAAAATCAAATAGTTGTACATTCATACATACATGATCCCATGTAAACTCGGTCCTGTCGAGCAAAAGATCTATTGTTTATAAAGCTTTCTGAAGTGTATACTACAAGGATGAAAGAATTCCGGCCATCCCCAAAACTGCTCATACCGCTGATTATTATCGGCATACTGGCGATCGTGGCATTAAGCACACAAAAGCCAGAGAACGCGCCAGCTAAAAAAATAGACGTGGCAATTCTTCCGACTGTGCCTTTCGAAAATTTCACCCCGCCAACTCCGCCAGAACCACCTAAACCAGTTCCTAAGGTCTTCGAATACATTGAGGTCACTGAGAGCTGCAACTCTGGATACGGAGGCGATGCGTGCGTCAATATCCGCTCAGGAGCAGGCACATCATTCCCTGCAGTCATGAAAGTCCGAAATGGCATGGTCCTTCATGTAAACGGCACGATTGAAGCAGATGGCCATACGTGGTACAGGATTGTCTTTGATGACTGGCTCCGGTATCCAGAGCGTGTATCAGGCAATTGGTACATTGCCGGAGACTATGTTCGCCACTTCACTACCGACGGACCATCTGAAATTCCTCAGAACACGAAGACAGATACGACAAAGCGAATTCTTGTCGACCGAAGCGAGCAGATGCTCTATGCGTACGAGGGAGACTCGCTCTTCATGCAGCAAAAAATCTCTACCGGCCTCGATGGCACTCCAACTCCCCGCGGAACATTCTACGTATATCGAAAGACTCCAAGTCGATACATGCAAGGCCCGCTGCCAGGAATTAGCGATCAGTATTACGATCTCCCTGGAGTTCCATGGAACATGTACTTCACTGAAGGCGGCGCTGTAATTCATGGCGCATATTGGCACAATAACTTCGGACAACCATGGTCACACGGATGCGTTAACCTTCCTCCAGAGAAAGCACGAGAATTATATGATTGGGGCGTACTGGGAATGCAAGTAACCATACAAGATTAAAGACTAAATCCCCTTATATAACATAAGGGGATTTTTGTTATTGGATTATAATTATCAACATAGTACCTTGCATAACATAGTACCATATGCAATACTATTAGTATGAAAGATAAACAATCCGAATCCGCACTGGTGTCGATGCGAAAAGGCATGATCGAATTTTGTACCATGCTCATTATCGATAAAGGTAAAGTATATACATCAGATATTCTCAAACAGCTCAAGTCAGCAAACCTGCTCGTCGTTGAAGGAACTCTCTATCCCCTCCTCTCGCGTTTGAAGTCAGAATCACTTGTTGATTACGCATGGGAAGAATCAAAGTCAGGGCCTCCAAGAAAATATTACACCCTTACTCAAGCCGGAAAAGAAATGCTCTCGCAGTCGAAAGAGGCATGGAAAGAACTTACCAATTCAATTACTATCCTTTTGAAATAACATGAAAAAAACATTCAGCATCAGTATTAACAACACGCCCTTCACCATCGAAGAAGACGCGTACCATAAACTCGAAGCATATCTCAATACCATCAAGGCACATTTTGCCGGAACCGAAGACAGTGAAGAAATCATCAAGGACATCGAGGCAAGAATTGCCGAGAAGCTTTCTGAGCTTCCGCACGCAATTACCACGCAAAAAGATGTGGAATCGATCATTGAGGATATGGGAACGATCAATCAGTTCGATGATGAAGCAAAAACAGCGTCTTCACTTGGAACAAAAACAAAAAAGCGTCTCTATCGCGACACGGATTCTGCTGTTATCGCGGGAGTGGCCTCAGGACTTGGTCATTATTTTGGCATCGATCCAATTCTTATCAGATTGATATTCATTATCATAGTGCTAGCAGGAGGATCTGGAATTATTATCTATCTCATCCTTTGGTTTATTATTCCTGAAGCAGAAACTACTGCACAAAAACTTGAAATGCGGGGAGACCCGGTAACGCTTTCGAATATGAGCGAGATCATCAAAGAAAAATTCGAGAGCATAGACTCAGATAAAATTAAAGCGGGTGCAGAAAAGGTAGCTAGAATGCCCCACGGAATCCTTCGTAGTTTTGCTGCATTCATTCAACGGTTTGTCTTCCCTTCAATACGTATTCTTTTTGGCAGCATATTTATGATCGGCGGAATCGTAGTTTCCCTTGGCATTACTGTCGGTTTCGGTATTCTCCTCTTTGCTGTTCCGAGCTCGTATCTTTCAACTGAGATGGCTACCATCATTCATAATCCTCTTGCATATGCCGTTATCGCTGGATTGTACTTCGCCTTTCTCGTACCTGCTATAGTAGTCTTTTTCTGGGGGCTTGGCTCGATCGGAAAAAAATCCTATGTCAGCAAAGGTGCATACTGGTCACTCTTTCTCATATGGGTAGTAGCAGTAATTATATCTATCGTTGGAGGAACACGCTTTGTCATGAAGACACAAGAGGCTCGAGCAAACGATCCAGCTTTTCAAACAACCTCGAGGACACTTTCATATGATTCATTCGAATCGCTCTATGCAGCAGACTCGATTGCTGTAACATATGTACAAGGAAGCACGTATTCTCTCACTGTCACTGGAACTGAGTATGATCTTGACCATCTTGCTATTACCAATACTGAGAATTCTCTCGCTATTGATCGAACCCGCGACCACTCAATCTGCTTCTTCATTTGCAGCAACGGTCGCATCACAGCAACAGTAACTGCTCCAGCACTTGAAGCAATCACTCTTCGAGACGCTTCTACGATCGAGGGGGCGATGACTACTAGAATTCCCCTTACCCTCACTGTTCGCGATGCAAGCCGCGCAACAATGGATATCGATGGAACTTCACTGATCTTGATTGCGCGGGACGCATCAAAAATCGTCCTTTCTGGCAGAGCTGACTCGGAAGATGTAACCTTGTCTGACGCCTCACGATACGATGGACAGGCAATGAAAACAGCGACGGCAACTATTTCTGCACGAGATGCTTCTCGTGCAGAAATAGCAGTATCAAAAAAACTTATCGTACACGCCCGTGATGCTAGCTCGGTACGGTACAGCGGAAATCCTGAAGTGCAAAAAGAAACCAGCGATGCTTCGTCGGTACGCAGAATCGAAACAACGGAATAGCAATACAAAAACGCTTCTCAATATCTGAGAAGCGTTTTTGTATACTTTATTCTACCAACCGGGCTGTCACTACCAACCGTTCATCATAGGTATGCTCGGATCTAATAAGCGTTCCCGTGCAAGTTATGAGTTTGATGTACTTTCCATCATTTTGGCTGAAAATCTCTTCAGTCGGCGCCTCTTTGTAGTTATATGTATGGATGGAAATAACAGAAAACGTATAACTTGTTCCGTCATTAAGTGTAACCGTAATCTTCGCTTCAGGCTGTATTTCTTTCAGTCGCTTGAAAACCCCCGGCAATGCAAGGCCATTATCTACATGCCCTGCAAGCACAGCGCTTCCAGTTTCCCCAGGCAGAGTGCCAAATTTGTACCAGCCGACGCTTGCATAGTTTCCAGGTGTTGCCATAGCTCCTGCCTTGGTAACCCCTACAGAGACTACCGGTGCATTAATTCCAAGCGACGCGATGATGATACGGTTTGGAGCAATACTATCGTCTTCTTCTTTTACTGTTGTTTCTGTATCTGTACCCCAAACTCCTACTGTAGTTGGAAGTGCTGCTAGTCCCACGGCATCATGATTATCATCATTTTGATCAATCAGCCGCGAATGTTCTGTATCGCTTCGGAAAAATACATCAGTTCCAACAGTACTGACCACCACTATTGCGATAAATACAACGGCGGCAAGCGCAGTGATCAAAGCAATGATAATTTGTCTGTTGGTTCTAATCATAATGTGTTTGGTATGCAAAAACGGGTGCTTGCACACCCGTTTTATGCGATACGATTATGCTCGTGCGTTTCGAGTAAGAGCGAATCCACCAGCGAGGACAATTGCTCCGGCAAGAGCCAAGAGGGCCATTGTTGCAGGGGCAGTTGCACCTGCACCGGTATTTGGCAATGTTGGAACTGTTGGAGTTGTTACAACAGAGCCCAAAGCCAAGCTACATGCGAATCCAGTTGTTGTGCTGAAACCAGTAGTTGATGTACAACCAGGGTAAAGCGTGTATGCTCCCCAAGGAGTAGTGCTGCTTACAGTGCTACATGCAATACCGCTTGTGCTGCTGTAACCGAAGTTTGATGAACAACCATATGGATATGAAACAATACCAGCTGAACTAAGTCCGGTTGCACCATTACATGGCGCGCCTGTTATTGTGCTAAATCCATTTGTACTTGTACATCCGTATGGAAATGCAAGTCCTCCGTTTGAGGCCAATGTTGATCCGTTACAAGGCATACCTGTCTGTGAGTTGAATCCTGCAGTTGATGAACAACCGAGTGGGATGCTTGTTGAACCATTACAAGATGCTCCAGTTGTTGTGCTGTATCCTGCGCTTGATGAACATCCCGCAGGATAAACAGATTGTGCATTTGCTTGCTGCGCTCCAATAAATCCGATACCTGCAACGAGAGCAATTGCGACGATGAATGTATAAAGTTTTTTCATAGTGAGAATAATAAACTAATTTAATAAAATCTTAATAATTCGGCCTGTATTCAATATAGACCTATCTGACATAAATGCAATGGGAGTTTTCCCCAAATAGCGCAATCCCCTTATTTTGCAATGTAAAATAAGGGGATAACTTTATTTTTGATATTTAATTATTACTTAATTCAATATAAAAAAGGGGCACCCTGTAAAGGCACCCCAAACCAAAATTAAAACGTTATATATCTTATCTCGGATCACGAGAGATCCATGTACCGTTACTATCCAGCCTGCCGCCATATCTTGTTCTATGGTATGTGCGTACCGTCCCACCAGGGTGGTTGCTTTTCCATATCATGATGCTACCGGCAATGATCGAAGCGGCGCTCAAAGAGTAGCCAGAAATAATATAGTATCTCGCATAATAATTGCGGGGACTGCATCCACATGGATTGCCGAATTCATAATTGAAATGGTAAGCACCGGTGCTTATTCCCCCTAAAATGCCGAATACTACTAACGTAATCCCCCATGATTTAAGTGGGTCACTCCGATAGACCTGGTGGCTTACGGCCACGATAGGTCTACTTTGAACTCTCCGCAGAATACTTCCGCCCGTATACCTTCGGCTATTTCCATAGCGGTAATTGTATGGTTGCTGAAAGTGGCGCGGTTGTACATAGTAACCATTTTGAGGCCTTCCGTAGTTTTGATATCCACGACCAGGAAACTGATACTGGGCAAAAAGCCCTACTGAAAAAAAGATGGCAAGTACTGCCGTAAAAATAAGCTGTTTCATACGAACTAGTTTTATGATGATGTAATCGAATTTCGAATTGTTTTCACTTTACAAGAAAATTGCAATATGTCAACTTATACACTTTGGTGAGAGATTAGATCTTCTTCCCCTTATTTACTACCTTCAGAACTTTGGCATTGAGTTTTTCACTTAGACCCTGAATAAATTCTCTCATAACCACTGCATGAGACATTATAAAAAATCGTGATAATACTGGCGCGGTAGCATTCATCCAAGGTTTTGTTGTAACAATATCCCAATAGAATACTACTGTTGTTAGTTTTGGAGCTTTTTCTAACGTAAAGAGGCCTGCTCCTTGCAAGTCGCCTTTTGAATCGAACCGAATTTCTTTATCAACTTTTACATCCGTTACTTGCATTGAGAACGTTAGGTAATATCCGAAGTGTCCAACTTTTATGGTCACAACTTGATCCTTACCTTCGCCTCTAGTTGTGACTTTTTGAACTGCTTTCCACCAGATGCCCCATTCTTTGAAATCTAGGAGCGTATCCCATACAAGATTGGGTGCTGCGGCAATTGTGAATGTAGTAACAAATGAATACGGTATAGGATTAGTCATTGCTTAACTCTTACGAAAAATATTTCTAAGGTATCCCCCAATAAACTCTCCGAGGTAGTCTCGTGTTTTTACCCACAAACCAACTGGTCGCATGGTTACGCGCAATGGATCATACAGATAGGAATATTTAGTCGCCTGGCCAATAATCTCCCCTGTCAAAATTTCTCCTGCGAGATGCGAGTACGTCATGCCGTTTCCAGAATATGCAGTGGCAACAAGGCGATTTGGGTGATTCTCATCATATCTGCCAATAAATGGCAGACCGTCAATGGATTCAAGGATTGGCCCGCTCCATTGAGTGACAATTTTATACATAAGCGTTGGAAAATATTTTTCCAAGTATGCCCGAAGCGCTGTATAATTTTTTTCTGGATCGATAGGAACTTCTTCACGATGGTCTTCCCCGCCAATAATCATACGGTCTTCGTTTTCTCCTTTATCAATACGGAAATAATGGTACGGATTCATATCATCAAGATATATTCCCTCTTTGAGTGAATCTTTTGGAATTGCCAATTCGTAGATATAGGTAATATACATTCCTTTCTTAGCAAAAAGCTTCCACGGATTTTTGAATGGATAGTATGTTGCCATCACTACGAATCGTGCAGTTACTTTCCCGTGCTCAGTTATGACAGTGGCTAGATTATCGCCTTCTATTTCCAGAGCTTCTGTATGTTCATAAAATGTCACACCGAGAGCCTCAGCTTTTTTTCGCAAAGCTATCAGATACTTGAGTGGATGAAATTTTCCTTGATTGAGATACTCCACGACGCCTTTGTGGCAAAATGGCAATTTGCTGTCTTTGATAGTTTCAACTTTGAACCCCAAATCTTTGGCGCGATCTTGCTGTTCTTTCAAATGATCGCAGCCGCTTTTGCTGGTGGCATACCAAAACTCTGGAACTCGTACGAATTCACAGTCGATGGTTTCTTTTTTTACATTTTGCTCAATGAGGTTGATGGCATGCTCGCCTGACCGCCAGATATCAATGGCTTTCTGTTCGCCGAACATTGATATCAAATCAGAAAGTTCGGTATCAATATCCGCGCCGAGCATGGCAGTTGTGTAGGCAGTAGCACTGCTGTCAGCAAGCGTGCCTTTTTCAAGTACAACGACTTTCTTGCCTGCTTGAGCGAGATTGTAGGCTGTAACAATTCCCGTCATGCCCCCGCCAATGATCACTACTTCAGTACCCACTGCGCCCTTGAGAGGTGGATATACGGGTGCTTGTATTCCCTTATTCCATGTTGATGACATGGAATCAAGTATACAATATATTTTAATCAAATCCTAATGTTTCAAATATAAACCTTATCTCTGAATGTTTTTATATTGTGTCGCGATCGGCTCAAGTTGTCTTGGATCCATTCCTAGTTTAACGAGTTCATTCATGTATTTATCAATATCAGTAGCTTGATGGACATAGGCACTGTGCTTTTTTGCCATAGTGGTAAATTTCATGATCAATAAATTGTGAACGGTCCTAAGTAATTGTTCTTTATTGAAACCAATTTTTAACAATTGATCCATGTACTTTTTTACATCTTCGATCTGAAAATCATAATTCATATTCTTTTTTGCAAATGTTATGAATTCTTCTTTTTCTCTTGCCTCATTATATGGTTCTTACTGTGGTTCAGTATACTTATATGATGGTCTTTCGTACGTTGTCTGTTTTTCTTGAGAACCGGTAGTAGTTTGACTGTTAGAATATTTTGATTCTGGCTGGCTATAGGATGAACTCATTGCGTTGGCAGGATCTGACAAAAAAGCATACGCCTCCGAAATCAATTTAAACACTTCTTCATAATTAGTAACTAAGTTTTTGTTCCCTATTTGAGAAACTCTGTCAGGATGATACTTGATGGTTGCCTTTCTGAAAGCAGATTTGATTTCTTTTTCATCTGCACCAGGAGAAATTCCTAATCTTTCATGAAAAGTTTTACCCTTCCAAGAAGCTAAATTCTCAAGTGAGGGTTCGTTGCCCTGTTTATTACCTGGTGTCTAATTAGGATTAAAAGCCATATAGTGATTTATACCATATAAGCATCTTCATGTATATTCAACAGACCATTACAATATATCTAGCAATATATGTGTTTACTTGATACATTGTATCTATGCAAAAATCAAACATCCTCTATGGAGTCCTTGGCCTCGTCCTTGGCGCTCTCATAACCATCGGGGTCACTATTGTTATCAACAACAAAAGCCACAGCATGGAGGCTATGATGGCTGACATGACGAAGAGCCTCGAAGGCAAGACTGGCGACGATTTTGACAAAGCTTTCATTCAAGAAATGATCGTTCACCACCAAGGCGCGATCTCAATGGCTGGCATGGCGCTTGTCCAGGCCAAGCATCCGGAAATCAAAATCCTCGCTGACCAGATCATTACTGCTCAAACAGATGAAATGACCAAAATGGAAAGCTGGATGAGCGAATGGTACGACATGGGTACGATGAGTATGCATCATTAAAAAAATTAAAAAGCACCCAACCGGGTGTTTTTTAAGTTTCTTTGAACACCTCGAGGATCTGGCTCAGGTATTCACTCTTGAAGATAAAGATGATTTCGCTCCAAGTTGAAATTGTTTCCGCAAGTGGGATCTTTCTCTCTGCGATGCGGTGAAGCAATGAAAAGGTAATATTCGGCTTTGGATGATATTTCTCATCTATGGAAAGTCCAATAGCGCTTAGATCTTTCAAAAACAAAACGGGCTTGGCTTTCATGTGCTTTAAGACACTTTCAGCTTTTGATTCACTGCAGATAACTATCACGGCACGTGTATTCTGAGAAAAACTAAACCACTCATCGCTTTTGGGTTTGATAGTTTTTTCAAGCACCGAAAGCCGGGAAACGGTTTCAGAGGTTTTTTCAAATACGAGTTCTGCGAGTGGCGTCTTTACCGTTAGACCATCAACTTTTACTTCCTGGGCAAGCGGCTTTACTCCTTCCATTTTATATTGGAGGCGAGAAAGGGCCATGATAATAGTTGAGAGCTTCACGTCCTTTTTAGTGACTTTCTCAACAGACTTATGGATTTTGCGTGCGTAGCTTGAGAGATTGAGAATACCGCGCGACAGACACTGAGCTGCCTCATGATCTCGTTGAATGATTTCCTCTACTTTCTGTCCTATTTTTATCATTGTTATAAATATAACAAATTGTTGTAATTCACACAAATTATCGATTTACTATGGTATTACAAATGTATTGAATATGCTGAAGAAAATTCACTCATTAAAAACGTAAAACATGAAAACAATTAACGACTTACAACAATCTGACCGCGAAAGAGCAGTAACTTTATTGCGCGATACTAGCAGCATGATCTCATCGCTTTCACAGGCCCCTTTCGGAGAGATTGCTGCTTCGGAACTAAAAGAACATCTCATTACAAAATTAATTGCCGAGTTT
The DNA here is from genome assembly GCA_964450735.1 of uncultured Candidatus Saccharibacteria bacterium. Classification (GTDB taxonomy): domain Bacteria; phylum Patescibacteriota; class Minisyncoccia; order Phycocordibacterales; family UBA9973; genus DALYCO01. The sequence goes on from CAYVDC010000002.1 coordinate 27,314, forward strand.
GGTTTGGATCGCGAACCTCTCACTAAAACGGTCGACTGGGAACTAGCGCCTGTATTCCCTATTACCTATGATGTTCTTGAACTCTATGCCAAAGGTTTGCCCAATAAAGCCCCTGGACTAGCATTGATGCTGCACAAAGACGACGAGATTGTTTCTTTCGGAACGTTTCGAGTATTGCTTGATGAGGTTCATGCAATAAACAAACCCAAGTTCGTAACCATTATTACAACGAGCGGCGAACTTGATCCAACCATCAAAGCAGGTACGAAAATACGCCCATACATGGCAATCTTGCTCAGTGTTCCAACAACGAAATGGGCTATTGCGAAACCGATCGCTCCTGGAAGCGCATTCGCCCAACCAACGCATTTATTTGAGTTCGCAGACAAAGTTTCAAATGAAAATAATAATGTTTTTATTCTCTATGAAATGAACGACTATAGACAATATCTCTCTATTGCTCGCGAAGTTAAAAAAGAAGAAGCAATCACCTTGCTCGTCATCAGTACCAACCCTGATGAGAAGCAACTATCTAACAATTAATTCATTTCTGGAGGTTGCTGTCGGCAGCCTCCTTTTTATAAATAAGTTATACTTTATATATGGAAATACAACTTGGAAATCTTACTATTCTTCCGGCTCTCAAACATCTCGATATGCTTTCTGAAAGAACCGCTGTCGCCATACAATCACTTGCAGATAGTGAACAAATCGGTGTGGCAGAAATAGACCCGCAGTTTTCGGATACTGCATCATTTTGCAAAGAGTATGGAGTAACGCCAGAACAGTGCGCTAATTGTGTCATTATCGAAGCGAAGCGCGGAGAGAATAAGGAGTTTGCTGCCTGCATTATACTGGCAAGCACGCGAGCCGATGTGAATGGTCTTGCCCGAAGGACATTGGACGCTCGCAAAGCATCGTTTGCTTCGATGGATCAAGCGGTTTCTGAAACCAGCATGGAATATGGAGCGATCACGCCGATCGGCCTTCCAGCAGAGTGGCGAATACTTGTTGACTCAAAAGTTATTGAGACAGATTACGTAATTATTGGCAGCGGAATTCGGAAATCTAAGTTAGTGATCCCTGGAAAAGTACTCGTTCAAATTCCAAATGTGACAGTACTTGAAGGACTAGGAAATCCTATTTCTCAGTAACACTTACTCTTTGTTTTTACGAAGCGCTTCAAAACTTAGCATTGCTCTTTTTCGGTCTACTCCCCATCGATAGCCGCTGATCTCGCCGGTGGACTTGAGCACTCGATGGCATGGGATAATATAGCCGACAGGATTGCTGCCGACCGCGCCGCCAACAATGCGCGATGCTTTTTTATTGCCAATCTTTTGCGCAATTTGTCCGTATGTTGTTATGCTTCCTTCTGGAATTGAAAGTAATGCTTCCCAAACCTTGAGTTGCAGATTTGTTCCATGGAGATGAAGTTTGATTTTTGTCTTTGGCGTAATTCCTTTGAAGTACGATCTGATCGCTCTGTGTGATGCCTCTTGTTTTTCAATGAACTTTGCATTTGAGAACCGGGATTTGAGATCGATGACCGCTTCTTTTTTTGAATCGGCAAAAAGCACATTGCACACACCGCGCGGCGTTGAAGCGACCAAGCAAAATCCGAATCGTGTTTCAAATGTCGAATACTTGATTATCAAATTCGCTCCGTTGTTTTGATAATCCCCTGGCGTCATTGCTTCAATGTCGACAAAGAGATCATGTAGGCGTCCGGAACTACTGAGTCCAGCTTTGACTGATGTTCGAACGATTTTATTTTCCTTCAACAATTCTTTTGAATATTGCAGGCTCAAATATCGTCCGAATTGCTTCGGAGTAACACCTACCCAATTCGTAAAAACTTTTTGAAGATGTCCGGGGCTGACTCGAAGTGAATGAGCAAGCTCCTCGAGAGAATGCGAATTGAGCTTGTTAGTGACAATATGCTCAATGACCATTTTGATCGATTCATAGTGGTTGGTCGACTGTTTCATGTAGTGGCAGTATAGAGAAAAGACGCCTCTCTATCAACCCGAAAATGGTTTTTATCCTATAAACCACCCCAATTCCCCTCAGTGGCCTCTGGTGATATACTCTTTGTATGAAAGAAAACTTCGGGAATGAGGCGCTCGGCAGATCGAAACATTTGGGAAATATGGAGATAGACGAGGAAGCAAAATTCCGTCTAGCAGCCCAAAAAATACAAAAAGGTGATTTATCAAGCTTCGCCGAATTCAGGGGATTTTTTAAAAGCGAGATAGCAGCTGAAACAAAAAAATTTGCGGAGAATCTTGATCCAATCGCGCAAGAAGAATTAGAGGCTCAAATAGACACTGAGCTCATGCTTTTTGTAAAAAATCTTGGAACGATGCGCGAACCATACATGTACAGCGTAACCAAAGAAGCGCTCCCTGGAATCATAGACAATGCGGTTCTTGCCCTTGGCAATCAAGGACAAAGAGAAGAAACTAGCCAAGAAAGAAAGTATGACTGGAAAGAGGCAGAGCTTATCGCCGAAGCTGATTTGCTTACTAGAAAATTCGAGCAATCGATCAACGCAGAAGGATTAGTAGAAAATATCGGCAACAATCTTGGGCGTAAACCCAATGGCAAATATATTTCATCATCAAAAGCATTCGATATTCTTCCCTATCTATTTGGTGAAGAAAACATGCAGTCTATCAGCAAAACAACCGAATTATCGATTGCCCGCTTACACAATATATTCGCCGTATTCCGTGACCGTATCCGCGAAGCGCTCAGCAAAACGACGATGGCGCGACATGACCTTGATACTGATGTCGCGCTTGAACATTTCAAAAAAAAGCTGAGACAAGAATTGAGCGATTTTCCAACTAGCTTTGAAGAGGACGAGGATGGCAGCTCGATGAGCGAAATGGATTCAGATGAGCACATTTCCTCAGAAGGAAAAGCAAGTTCCAAACAGCCAATAGAAAAAAAAGTAAGACGTGAACTAACCTTTTCAGAAACAAAAGAACGAATTCGATTGCTCGGCATTGGCAACGAGGTTAAATATAAATATTCCTACAAGCAATATGATCTGCCCAAAGAAAGCACGCTTGCATCCTTCGCAGGGACACCAAAGTATCCAGACGGTTCGATAGACTGGAAAACATTCTTTACTGAAACTCCATGGACATACGAAGATCTTAGAAAGGACATACTTTCAAAGAATATTGTTTCCGTCGCAGGTTATAGAACTAACGCTCCGTCACATAACTGGCCAGAGTGGAAATTCGTAACAGCAATGCCTGAATTTCCTAAAACTGAGGATAGCAAGCCGAACACTAATGCTTTTTTAGAGGTGAAACCAAAAGAGACTGTTACTTGGCCGACGTGGACAGCAGAAACATTGATTGCTGATATCAAGGCAAAGGGCGTTACATCAGAATCTGAATTCAAAAAAGCTCGAAGCAACGAGGGGTACTTCTGGCCAAATGCCATTACTTCAAAGAAATTCCCTGGATTACCTTTTTATCCCAACAACAGCGTTGATTGGAAAAAAGTCTTCACTGGGGAATCATGGACATACGAAGATTTGCATAAAGACATTCTTACTAAATTGAAGAACCCAAGCAAGGATAAATACGAGTCCGCGCGCGAAAAGTATAATTGGCCGACACTGCCTACATTGATTGCCATGGAAGGGTTTCCGAAGATCGAAGAAAAAAATGACTGGGATACATTTTACGAGAGGAAGAATTTTACTATCGACGAATTGAAAAGCGAGGTGGCAGAAAAAGGAGTCACCAATCAAAAAGGATACTTGGACAACATGGAAAAATACGGATGGCCGTTGTTCTACAAAGTGGAAGGATTTCCTCGATACAAAGAGGGACCAGGCAATTGGTACGCGTTTTTCAATAACAACGAAAACGTAACATTGGACAAAATGAAATCCGAAATGCTCACCTACAATATCAAGTCACACCTTGATTACGATCGCCTCTCCGAGGAACACAACTGGCCGCCTTTGGCCGTCCTGCGCAATATGCCCGACTTCCCAAAGACCCAGCAGGGCAAGAATGACTGGGATGCATTTTATGGAATTGCAAAAAAAGTAGCGCCAGAAACCTTGTTTGTAACCAAAGAAGGAATTTCATACGAAAAACTGAAGAGCGAGGTTCAACATCTGGGAATCAAAACCATTAGTTCGTACATAAAAGCAGCTGCGAATAGAGGCTGGCCATCTCTCGACGAACTCGGCGAACTAGAGGAAGTGAAAAAAATGAAAAGCTGGAATGAGTTTTTTGGAAGATAGTACTATTTCAGAACACACAAAAGAGCGGTCATGCCGCTCTTTTGTATTTCCAGCCATCTTAATTTCATTTGCGGTATACTACTAGGATGAAATACATAGCCACCATTTTTGTCATCATATCAGCGCTCGCGATAATCCCCCACCATGCGTCTGCGCACCAACCATATATTGTCACTGAAGTCCCTGTCACGGTAACTCAGCCCGAGATTTCAAAAGCATACTACAGCACTCTCGTCGACAAGGCACAGGTATACCTCATTCATGCTCCTCAAGCATTTGATCTCTATGTAAATGTCTTGGTTCCTGACATCGAAGGACAAAAGAAAGACGTTTCTGCTGTCATCGTCAAAGACGGAAAACAAATTGCGGTACTTGATGGCACGACCGCAACATGGAAATCATTTCTTGAACCATTTGCGCACGACAAATACTTTATGGGGCCAGAATATCGTTCTCATGTAGAAGCAGGCGAATACCAGATTGCTGTCTGGAGCACAAACAATGACAGCAAATACTCTCTAGCCATTGGTGAGATTGAGAAATTCAGTTTCAAAGATAGCATTCGAACTCTCTCTGTCATACCTGAATTAAAGAAAAACTTTTTCAATAAATCCCCCATCGATTTTATGTTAGCTCCATTTGGATACGGACAGATTATTGTTCTTTATATATTGGCAATTATTTTTGCTCTCATCTACCGAGCACTTCTAAAACGTTTCGCAAAAAACACCATCCATAGCGAAACAAAAAATATCGGCATGCGAGACAGGCTCCTTCGCTTGGGCATTGGCATAGCACTCATCATCCTCGCCATTACGACAACATGGAATCCATTTCTCATCTTCTTCTCTGGATTCTGCCTCTTCGAAGCTGCGTTCAGCTGGTGCGGATTCTATGCGGCAATCGGAAGAACTACCTGTCCAATGTAAAAGGCTAGTTTTGGAAGTATTAAAATTGCATGAATATAGCTCTAGACAAAACTTGCTTATAGTGTCCAAATATGGAATGATGACTAGATGACCCCGTATGTAAATGTCCCTCAAATAGTCTCAAACGTCCCCTTCTACTCCCAATTTAAAGATATTACTGCCCCGAAATGGCAAAAAGTCGGCTGCGGCATAACAAGCCTGGCTATGGTTATAGACTTTTATAAAGACGATGTTCCTTCTGTAAACACATTGCTCAAAGAAGGTCTTTCGCTTGGTGCCTACACTGACAAATCTGGCTGGGCATACAAAGGACTGATCCAGGTAGCCAAGAAGTATAACCTTACAGGAACAACGTATGATCTTGGAACCTCTAGTTCAAAGGTTGCCCTGTACGAACTTACAAAATCGCTTGAAGCAGGGCCTGTTATTGCATCAGTGCACTACAAACTTGATCCAAAGAACACCATTCCTCACCTCATCGTCATCGATGGTATCTCAGACGATATTGTGTACTACAACGACCCTGCGGCAAAAACCGGTCAGAAAGAAATTTCTACTTCTGATTTTTTGAAAGCGTGGAAAAAGCGTTTTATTGTCATCCGTCCTGCTCCAGAAAAAACCGCCGCGTAATTTTTCTTTATCAATAAATAATCTAAACACTATGGAACAAAAATCTATCAGCGAACTTATGAGCCTTTCATCAAAAGTTGCCATCGTCACCGGCGGCGCAATGGGCATTGGATATGGTATTGCCTATCGCCTCGCAGAAGCAGGCGCTGCTGTAGTAATTGCTGATATGAATGCAGAAGTTGCTGCGTCATCCGCAGCAAAACTTGTTGCCCGTGGATGGAAAGCAACTGCAGTGGCTGTTGATATTTCTGATGCGGCGCAAGTTGCGGCTTTAATGGACACAGCAGTCACAACATACGGACGAATAGATATTTTGGTAAATAACGCGGGGATCTATCCAAACATACCAATGATGGAAATGCCTGAAAAAGACTTCGACCGTATTCTTTCAATCAATCTTAAAGGAACGTTCCTCTGCACCCAAGCAGCTGCAGCCCAAATGATCAAACAAGGCACCGGAGGAAAGATCATTATGATCACTTCAATTGATGCCTTGCACCCATCAATGGTTGGTCTCGCAGCATATGACGCTTCAAAACACGGACTTTGGGGCTTTACCAAAAATACTGCACTTGAACTCGCTCCTCACAATATCTGGGTAAACGCCATTGCTCCCGGAGGAGTCAAAACACCTGGTACTGGAGAAAATGCGCCAATAAGCAAAGAAATGGAAGAACACATCAAGCCGTTTCTGCAGAAAATTCCAATGCACCGCATGGGAGAATCAGACGAAATTGGAAAAGTCACACTGTTTCTCGCCTCAGATCTTTCAAGCTACATGACAGGTGCTCAGATCGTAGTAGATGGAGGCGCGCTCCTTGTATAAAATTTCAGAACAAAATAAGCAGCACTATTACGCCACCTCTTTTTGGTAGCATCCTTCGCAATAAATCACCTCGCTCCGTAGAGGAGAATACGAAGTTTCAAATTCGTTCGGGCACGATCCAGTATGGTCGTGGTTTTCCTGGCTGCACATACATGCACGATGCCAAAGTTTTCGCGGATTGCGCTTGCTCATGCGCGCCTGGTGACGGCATTCAAAATCCTGATGCGGAATTGGTAAATGCATTTTTCGGTAAAATTCTAGTTCTGCCTGGATGAGACGGAAATTTTTTCCGCAGGTTTCACAAATCAGGGTTTCTTTGAGTATGCCATCTGTAACCTCTTCGATCGTTTGCGGCATATCAGCGCTTTTGATGGTTTCTTTGCCAAATGTTCCAGTATTCATTTCTCGCCAATTGAATCCGCGCTCAGTGGCGACTTCTTTGGAGAGCGGGTAAAAATCCTGCGAAAGGGCTTCGTTGTAGGTAAATGGCGCAATGTCCGCTGGGAAAAATTGCCCATAGCGAGGATCGTCTTTCATCTCGGCGTCTATTTTTGCTTTGAGCTCTTGGTATTCTTCTTTTGAATATTCCCGGTTCAAGATCATATAGTTCCCTTTGCGGATAGCGATACAACCAAGGGCATTTGAAAGATGATAGCAGTTTTCGCAGTACTCCACTTCATTACAGTAAAAGACAAAAGCTGAATTTTTGAGCTTGCTTCCCTCGAGAGCACCCATAATATTGTATCCAAACGATGGTTTGTAGTAATAGTTATTGCAATCCATGCTGTCGATCGGGCTTTCAGTATCAGTCATGTATGAGCAGTTTTTTGCATCATAAGTATCAAACAGCAAAACACCATCATGGCAGTTATGGATATAGTCCCCTGTCACATTATTGCACTTTGTCTGAGATGAAAACTTTTTAAGTGCCTGGCTTTTTATTTTCTCAAATTCTTTTTTAGCTGCTTCAATGCTTTCATGGCTTGAGAGTATTTCTTTTTTCTTTTCCTCAAACTCTTTTTTAGAATACTGTACGTTGTAAATGGAGTTCGACATATGCCGTCCGTTGGTGCAGAAAATACAATTCTGACTGTCGCGCATGTTGTAGCAGAACAACAGTTCGCTCGAAGACTGACATTGCTCAGAGAACATGCACTTGAAGCAATTTCGTGAGTCGAGACATTCATAGCAAAGCTCTGACTCGTGCAAAAATGCACAGTCTACACACTGTTTGTCTCGCTGGAGCAATCGCCCATACAAGCAATCTTCATTGTAATCAGCAGCAAAAATAAGATAGCAGTCTTTGTTTTCCGCCGAACCGTTGGTGTACTCGCTTCGTACGTTATTGAAAGCCATCAAGCTCATACGAGGAACGGAATGTTGCAGTTCTTTGTATTGGTCAAAAAATGACTTGAAAAAATCATACTCTCTTCCGAAGCTTTTTGGATCCCAATTGTCGCTCCACCAGCAGGTATGACAATACACTGTGTATGGGGATTCGGGCGAATACACGGTGATCATGTCTGTTTTGCAGAGATCACACGGGCGTTTGTAAAAAGTTCGCTCATTTCGAAAAACTAGGCGATGCATCATGCGGCAATCCGGACAAAAGTTCGGAAATGGCACATTCATTTGGGAGTAAAATATCTGATCTTCAGTGCGGATCGTGAAGTCTTTCTTGCAATCCTGGCAGTTTTTAGTCTGGGGTTCCATGTGCGGATTATAGCAAATATAGTAGAGAGAAACTTGTGTCTCTATTCGATCCAAATGTTAATGATGTGGTTATTGACAATATTTAATTATATGTTAATATGAAAAAAATGATGTTATTGCTGTAGTTATATAGGTTTAGTGATACTAACTATGCTCACTTGAGAATAGCTGCTACCACTAAATCTAAAAACAATCATGCAAAATCAAACCACGCACATTACAAAAAGAAAATTTATTTTTTTAACTTTAATACTTGTATGTCTTATTGTTGGGGCAATTGGCTTCAACGATCTATGGGCTTACAAGACGAATCCCTACAAACCGGCAAAAGAACAATTCCCCGATTTGTACAGATTGTATTCAACAACGGAACTTTCATTAGTACCTTATTTTAAAACTAATAAGGAAGGCGCAACAACAATTACTGACCGGGAACTAAACACTGGGCTGAATAATTTTGTTTCAAAATTAGAGACGGCTAAAATTTGCAACCCTCCAGTTATTGATAAACGGACCATCCTTTTTGGAAAACCTCCGTATGAAGACGATTTAAACACCACCCGCAGTGCCTGGATACAAACCATTCAAGAATGGATGCGTGTACAGACTACTGGACTGGTAATTATCAAAACCAAACCACTAGCCGACAACGGTACGCATTCGTACTCACAGCCAGTTGTTATTGATGACGATAATATTGGCTTGGATTTGTTCGAAGAGCAAAAAGCAATAGCCGAAATGCCTATTGGCACATTTTGGTAAGAACAATAGTAACGATATATTTAGAGCGACAAAGAAATTTGTTGCTCTTTTTTATTCACTCATTGATAGAATCCTATATTATTTTTCAGCCAACACTTTTATTCTCTCCAAAGCCTTAGGAATTCTTTCCTCAAATAGTTCTTCCATTCCCGCCGGGATATCTGAAGCATAGGTAAGCGTCGTAACTCCATCATGCTCTACCAATGAATACGTCTCTCCCCCGCCAGTCCATTCCTTTTCTCGAAGTGCTTCTCCACTGTCTTTGGTATCTGCCTTATGTTTCATTGATATGAATTCGTTTGGAATAAGTTTTTCAACCAAACTGGTTACGCCATATCCATTTACAGCAGATATAAACTGCACTTCATTTCCTTCTTTGAGTTCCCCCTTCAAATAGGTTCCTTCATCGATAATACCCGCCCAATCGCGGAACGTCCTGTCGTCCCAAAGGGTGTGCCAGACGGTTTCTCTAGAGGCGTTGATGGTGGTTGAAAATTGGAGGTTTTGCATGGATATATTTTATCATAATAAAACGCCTCTAAATAATATAGAGGCGTTTTATTATGTCAGAAGTAACCTCTTCGTAACACAGAACCTCGCACTAAGATGTGATCTCGCCAGGAATCGAACCTGGATTTAAAGTTCCGCAAACTTTTGTCCTATCCGTTGAACGACGAGACCGGATAACTAAATTCCCGCCAGAAGCGGAAACGTGGTGTACTATACCCTATTTATTTGATTTAGTCCAGAAACCCTTGAAAGCTTTGACTATTGCGCAACTCGGGTATAGTGTGTACAAAACGATTCTTCACCAAACCCCATACCAATATGAGCTCATTATACTACCCCATCCTGACCGGCTTCTTGTTTTCAATTCTTGTTATCTGTTGTGATACGCCAACTGTTGAAACACTAGAGTTCCGCTTGTTTGTAATTATTTTCAGCATTGGCTTCAATTGGATAGGCCAAACATTCTTGGCAATCCGTATGAGATGGAAAAGCGTAATGCTTGGAGGAACAATGTTCGCCGTAGCCATGTTCACTTCATTCGCAGTTGGCATGTTTGTTCTAACTAAATTATATTATTTGGACCGCCATAAAATAATTTATTTTACTTCATCAGAAAGCCTTCTGCTGTGTTTTCTTGTCACATATACGACCGCCATGTTTATAGTGCAGGTATTGTTATACCAACTATTTGAACGACCTGGGACACGGTTTTATATTCCGACATTTAAAGAAATTGAGAAAATGCACTAATCTGTTCATTAAAACAAACAATATGAAAATATCGCACCTCTGTTTCGTCATCGGCATTTGCCAGATTGTTGTTCTGTACCAGATCGACATGCAGTTTCTTGCCACGCACTTGGAAGAAGAGTACTCTAATATTCTGTTTTCTATGGGGGTATTCAACACGCTGCTGTATGTACCCCTGCTGTTCTTTATCGGTGCATTTCGTTGCAGTACGGGAACAAAACTGCTCACTCTCGTTTGTTTAGTGTTCCCCTACATGGCAAAAGAGTCGGTGCAGTGTTTGAACCACTACCTCTATACGAGCAACTATATTCGCGCTGTAGATATACGAAATGAGCTAAACACGTTCATACTCATGTATACGTTTATTGCTTTTATCATGAGACAAGCAACATATGAAGTACTTGATAAGCAATTTATACACCATTTTTAAAATCACGATTTTATTTTCAATCGCTCTGGCAATTTGCCGGGGCTTTTTTATTTAGTGCTTGTGCCCATGCAAATCGCCCTTGAATTTCCTTCCATGTAGCATAGCCACCGCCACAAATGTAGTAATCGGCACCGCAAGCACCAAACCAATTGATCCAACAAATGTCCGCAATAGCTCTGTAGAGAACAATTCCCTATTTATTGTAACGAGCGGTGCCTCCCATGAACCAGATGCGAAAAGCAGTAAGAGCGGCAGCGAGACACCGACATAGGCAATCGCCAGCGTATTCACAAGTGCGCCAATGTGTTCCCGTCCGATGCGCATGCCTCGCGAGAATACGTGCGCACGCTCCATGGTAGGATTGGCGCGGTACAATTCTTCAATAGCGACTGACTGGCCGATAGCAGCATCATACAGCACGCCAAGGAGCCCAATAAGGATACCTCCAAGGAGGATGCCAGACATATTAAGCGTGCCATTAGTGTTTAAATTAAGATATACAGATTCATCGCTGGTAACTCCAGTCAGGTGCGCCATGTGCACAGCGATGGAAGAAAGAACTCCGGTGAGAATGACCGTGGCGATCATTCCAATAACAGCAGAAGATGTTGTTCTATTGAACCCGTGGGTAACATATGACCCAACAACAGTAATAAGTGAAGAGACCGCAATAGCAATCAAGATTGGCGAATATCCTTTAAGTATTCCCGGTATCAAGACAAATGCAATAAGCAGCAATCCTCCGCCAAGGCTGATTAGCCCCCGAAGACCTTGAATGCCGCCGAACACGAGAAGTACCAGGACAAACAAAATACCAAAAAAGATAATGATATTTGTGCGATCTGGTTCAAAAACGGCAAAAGTCACCTGTCCATCCTCAGAGACATTACGGTTAATCCAAACCTTCGCGCCTTTATTTAAATTATAATAGTCGTTCTCGATTACTGTTGTTCCTGTTGAACCATCTTCAGCAGTATAAGATACTTCGATCTTCTGGGTTTTAGTAATTACCTGCGTTCCGGGAATCGTCGCTTCTCCGACAGAAACAACATCAGTGACCTTCCCTCGAATAGTAGTAGAAGTCTGTGCTTCTGCGTGAGGAGCAACAAAAGAAATTGCAGCGACGACCAACAGGACAATCAGGAAAAATTTATTTCGCGCAGTTCTTGCAAAGACCATAGAGTTCAAATGAGTGGCGAACCACTTTGCTAAATTCTTTTGTTTGTTTGAGCGCGGATTTGATCAGGCTTTCGGCATCGCAGCCGACGAAGTCAGAAACCTTATGGCAATTCGTACAGATAATGTGATGATGGTCATTCTTTTCGTCCATGATCTCAAAGTAGGCCTGATCGTGCCCAAAGTCCACTTGGCGGACAATCCCCTTTTCAGTAAAAGCCTTGAGGACTCGATAGACCGTAACCTGGTCAATTCCCTTTTTGGTGACTTTGGCAAAAAGCTCTTTTGTTGAAAGGGGTTTTGTAGCATGGGCGAGCACCTCCAAAATGTCGGCACGAGGACCCGTCTTTTTGGAGCCTGCTCGGGCAAGCAATGATTCGATTGGTTCATGGTTGTGAGCTGTCATGGAAAAAGTATAGCATGAACTAATGATGATGCTCTCCCCTAAGCACATGAACCTGATAATGGACTAGCTCTTGCAGAGAAACGTACAAAAATCTTAAAAAGACAGCGACAAAGGCAACAACCATCCAAGAAAGAAAAAAATGAGTAATAAGAACTGAATGCGTCCAATTTGGAATTGGATTGCGCCAGAGAACAAAGAAAAATGCCAGCCAATAAGTAAAACAAAGTCCGCAGGTAAGAGCTTTACTGAGAACTGGCATACGAAAAACAATCCATTCTTTCCATTGAGGATGATCATGAAGGAGTTTGCGCCACAAGACTGCGACGCCTGATATAGTTAGCACTGAAAGTATAATTGACTGAAACATAGCGATAAAATAATACCCCTCTTTTGCAAAAGGGGTATTTGTAAATAATAACTGCACACTTATTGCAAGCCCAATAATTCCTGGGCTTCCTTGGTAATGGTGTACTCAAACGGCAATTTCTGATTCAAGATCAGCTCGCTCTCCGCACACATATGTGTAAATAGTGACTGCGTCGCTTCAAACCGTTGTTCTTCCGTGAGCTTGAAAATAATGGAGCCCGAAACAGGCTGCAGATTGAGCAGGCTGCAATCGCAGTCGCAATTGTGAATCAACACCATTTTAGTGTGGCGGTAAAATGTTGACTGGCAATGCAACGAGAACGAATACACTTTGCCGAATGCATGCAGGCATGTATCAATAACACCATAGTGGTGCGGCAAGCTGTCAGCTTCCTTTAAAATTGATTTCTTTTCTTCCGGCTCCGAACGAGTTGCTAAGTGAGCAAGCGCATCCCACATCACGCTTGAAACGCGATCACCAAACTCCAGCGAAAGCTCTTCGATAGCATTCAATGCATTTGTTTTCAATTCAAAATAGGGATCGCCTGTTTCTACTGGAAACAGGCTGCGGTCAAATGGTTCGGCGAATCCTTTGCCTAACGCAGAGAGGAATGCGCGGGCATTTTTGTATTCCCTGCAATCAGTTCCATACTTTCTTCTGGTCCATGCGAGGTGAGCATATGCCCGAAGCAGCAGGTCCTCATGAAAATTTCTGCCTTCCAGCTCTTGCAAGCTCTTGGGTAATTCAATGGTTTTTTGTTCCTCGTCCATAACGAGAGGAATAAGCCTCATGTCGATGACTTTAAATTCACATGTCTTGCACATACGTTTTATTGTTTAGGTTAAAGAATACAAATGCAATTTATTTGCAATTATACACAGACTGGATTATATTGCAAGTAAATTGCAAATATGATATATTCTCTTTTAGATATGAATACGTACATCGCCCTCTCTCTCGTAGCGATCATTCCCCCGCTCGCCATCGTCCTCCTGCCAAAAAACAGGAACTTTTTCGACAAGCCTCTCGTGCGTGGATTCGGTCTGGGAGTATACGCGGCACTTATTATTATTCTTTTTCGCGAAGGAACCGAACATAGCGGGATTCTTGTTGGAGGGTTATGGTTCGTACTCGGCATCGCCATCAGCTTCATCATCGGACTGTTCATCAAGGAATTTCATCACCACCACAATGCGGCGGAAAAAGCACACCGACACAATCGTGCCAGCATGCTCAGACTTCTCATTTCTGACTTCTTTCATAACATCGTGGACGGCATTGCAATAGTTGCTTCATTTACGGTGAATCCTGGTTTTGGACTAACATCGCTCCTTGGAATCTTGGGGCACCAGGTTATACAGCAAGGAGGACAACAAATACTCCTGGTTGAGAGCGGTATTGCTCCTCGAAAAGCCGTTTTCTTTTCATTCATCGTGTCTCTCTCTGTTTTTCTTGGACTAATAATCACCGGAGAAACAATTGAGACGATTTTCATCTGCGTGTCAGCAGGCATCGTGTTGTGGAAAGTTGGCACTGATGTCAGTCACACAAAATGGAGCGCAACCACTATTCTGGGATTTATTTTGGGAGCGGCTCTTTTGACCATACTATTGATCGCAGTACCTCATCAGCATTAAGCAATACAACAAACGCAACAAGCGTGGGCGCCTAAGGCGCCCACGCTTGTTTTTCATTATCCCTCTTATTTTTTACAGACTACTTCCCCATCGTCGTTTCAATCAAAATTGCCGTAACCTCATACGGATCCATGTTTGCTGCAGGGCGACGATCTTCGAGATAGCCTCGCTTTTCGTTTGCAGTCGCCATTGGAATGCGAATAGAAGCACCGCGATCTGAAACTCCGTAACGGAATTGATCAATACTACATGTTTCGTGCTTACCAGTAAGACGCAATTCATTTCCTTTTCCGTACACTGCGATGTGTTCTTTTGTTTTCTTGCCGATTTTCTTACAAGCTTCTTCGATCACTTTCAAGCCGCCGGGAGCACGCATTGATTTGGTGCTGAAGTTCGTATGAGCACCTGCACCATTCCAATCTCCAGCCAAAGGTTTTGGAGCAAGCGAAACCACAATGCCAAAATCTTCAGCGAGACGATTCAACAACCACCGTGCAATCCATAGTTCATCAGAAACTTCCAGCGCACCCAATGTTCCAACTTGAAATTCCCACTGACCAGGCATTACTTCAGCGTTGATACCAGATATTGAAAGTCCAGCAGCCAGACACATATCCAAATGCTTTTCGATCAGCGGTCGGCCGAACGCATTCTGTCCGCCTACACTACAATAATACTGTCCCTGTGGAGCAGGAAATCCGTTCTCAGGAAATCCAAGCGGACGTCCATCTTTGAACAAAGTGTATTCCTGTTCAATACCAAACCATGGATCTTCATTCTTGGACTTTTTGAGAACCTCTCGCAGTTTAGCGCGAGTGTTTGTGGCGTGGATCGTGCCATCTGCATTCAACACTTCGCACAAAACCAAAATATGCGGATTGCCGCGAATCGGATCAGAAACAAAAAACACCGGCTGGAGCATACAGTCACTAAAATGACCTTCTGCTTGCTCGGTGCTTGATCCATCGAACCCCCACTTTGGAAGTTCAGACACTTTGGTAATTTTCTTGTCCAGAATCTTCGTCTTGGAACGAAGTCCCGGTGTTGGGCTATGCCCGTCGATCCATATATACTCGGCCTTTATTTTCATTTCTAGGTCCTCATGTTAACTACTAAGTAGGTATTGTATCACCTGATTTTCAATCAACAAAAAATCCCAAACAAAGTTGGGATTTTCAGTGTATTTCCGAGTTATTAACATTTACGATTTACGCGGCCCACGCTTTGAGTTCATCGAGCGTCGCTTCTCCACAAATGGTCTTGCCGGAATTTTTGTTGATGAAGAACGGTACTCCCCCGCATTCGCCATCTTTATCGCATTCCTTTAGTATTTCTGAATTCTTTTCATCATGCCAGACTTCGAGGCGGTCGACGACGACTCCTGTTTCTTCTTCAAGTTTTTTTATTATCGGCTCCATGCGCTCGCAGTGAGGACATTCGGTACCATAGAAATTTATGAGGTGTGACATATTATTGTGTCGAGACAAGCTGAAACTGCCCATTAACAATCTGGTAGCGATATTGGAACGTGGTAGTTGAAATGACAAGTACGCCAGAATCTGCGGAATAGTAGAAATTTGTAACCTCCTTTGGCCCGCCTTCATCAGCATCCATATATTGAGTAGGAACTTTCAGGACTTTTCCTGTTGTTTTATCAATTGCATAAAATTGAGTACATCCTGATCCGCAACCAACTTCTACAACACGATAGTGTCCGTTAAAGTTTGCTGGTTTTGCCAATTCGGCTGTGAAGAGTGATTTATAAGTCTGGGCATACGAGCTCGACATATCCAATGTAACTGCTGCAGCTGGCGTTGGCTGAGTTTGTGCAGGCTGAACTGGGGTCTGAGTATTTGTTCCCTGGACCTGATTAGGAACCTGTTGATTATTAAGTGTTGCCGTAGGTACATTATCAAAAGCACCTTCATACTGATTTGGCTTTGACTTGTTCCCGAGCAAAAGTACTACGAGGATTCCTGCGAGCAAGAGACCGATAACGACAAGCACGACACTAATGAATTTATTTGATTCCATAGTTAAAATGATTACTACTAATTACTCTGATAATAGTATCATAGTTGCCATTAGCTCAGTAGCGAAAAGGTCGCTGATCGGACAAGATATGCAATTGTAAGGCCGAGGAGGATGATCATAGTAGTAACTTCTTATTTGTATACTTACTATGACGGGCGATCTCCGACTTTCTTACAAAACAAAAACCCCCGAAATGGGGGCTTTTTGAGTGACTATTTTGTGAGTCGAGCGAGGCGTGCGTTCTTGCGGGCTGCTGTGTTCTTCTTGATAACACCTTTCTTTGCTGCCTTGTCGATTGCTGCCTGAGCTTTTGAGAGAAGCTTCTTTGCTTCCGCGAGGCTCTTTGCTTTGACGAGCTTTTCAATCTCTTTGATTGAATCCTTCATTGTCTTCTTTCGGCGATCGTTAACTGCCTTTTTCTTCGCGCTTCCGCGGAGGGCCTTTTTTGCTGATGCTGTGATTGGCATGAGATTATTTTTTCTTACTTACTAATGATAAATAAATATTGGAGTATATATTTGTACCGCGTACGAGACACGTACTTAGGTACTAGCACTATACCAGAAAAGCTATATATTGCAAGGCTGGGGACTGGCTGGTAAGCCAGTCACCGCGACCCGCGTGATACATTAAATTTCCAAGACCAGGGTCGTGCAGCCACAAAGTGTAGGAACAACTGGAATAAATACTTCTGGGAGAGCGCACCAGCAGTAGTTTCCTGACTTGCTCACGCTGCGTCAGGAGAACTACTGCTTCGCGCCCTGTGCATCTCATCACCGTACTCATTGGCAATCACCACCCTTTACCGTAAGGGTGGTGATTGAAATACTAATGGCTTATAGATGTTCAGGGCGCGAAGTCTCATGCTGCCGAAAGGGCGTTACGGAGCGCGACGGCGCGAGTACCAGCCGAAAATCCCTCAGGATTTTACGGCGTGTCCTTTCGGCAGCATGAGGCGTAGCGCTCTCCCAAAACCCTAATCCAGTTACCCTTTGCCATGATATACTATTCCCATGATCGGCTATATTGAAGGCACTATCCGCCTCGTGACAGACAAATACGTACTCGTGAGCACTGGCGGCATTGGCTATAAAGTTTTTGGGACCCAGGAACTTTTGGCTAAGCTAAATGGCCAGACGAACTGTTCCCTTTTTACGCACCTTGCTGTTCGAGAAGACGCCCTCGATCTCTACGGATTTGAAAACGAATCCGAACTTTCTCTTTTTGAACTTCTCATCACTGTTTCCGGCATCGGCCCGCGCGGTGCTTTGAATGTGCTTTCGATCGCAAGCATCGAAACATTGGAACAAGCGATTGCTACCGGAGACACCGGCTACCTGACAAAAGTCTCCGGCATCGGACGCAAAACCGCAGAAAAAATTGTTCTTGAACTCCGCGACAAGATGCAGGCTCGAACAAATGGCGAAACCAAGAAAGATCTTCGCGGCGAATCCGATGCAGTACTTGCTCTCCAGTCACTTGGTTACTCACAAAGCGAATCTCGCGAAGCGCTCAAGCAAATTGATCCAAACCTTACGACAAACCAAAAGATCAAAGAGGCGCTCAAATTTTTAGGAAAATAGAATATGGAATAAAAAAATGCCGGGCGATTGCCTGGCATTTTGTATTTTAAATGCGGTAAAAATAAAAATTAGTGTGAGGTAGTGTAGAAACAATAAATAACAAACAGCCATGATGTAATGTTTCCCGTTTCAGCAATCAATACACCTATAGCGTTTCTTCTTCTGAACTCTTCTTTGTCATGTTTGTGAATATGCCTATAGTAGGCAAGTTTACAAATGATCAATCCAAGCCCAATGACAAGGGATGCTCCAGCAACACCTTTTGTGCCGGCACTTAAAATATTAATGCCTGATACGAATTGTGGAACAACCACGATTACAAAGCCAATAATTCCACAAAAATACGGATTAAAGAATGGTTCTTTGGTTCGCATTTTTGCCAGAACGTATAAAGCCAACACAATGCCGATAACTACTTTGAATGTCATCCAGTCTCGTTCTTTAAAAACATCCAATATATCGAGATGTTCTACAAACATTCTTTCATAGCCACAAGTCGCGGATAGTATGCAGTACGCAGCGGCGCTTACCATATACAATATGCAACCTGCCCTGGCATCTTTCTGGATTAAAGAGATATCTGACTTATACCAATTTTCCCATGTCGGTTTCCAGATAATTGAACTAAGCACTGCGTTAAAAAGGTCAAAAAAGAAGAGACAGCAAAATACGGAAATGGTTACTCCTTCAGTTCCCTGCATGCCTTTCATTGCAACATTTTGAAAATATACTGCAAAGGGGGCACCGAGGACTTGAGAAGCACCAAAAAGGTACGGCGGAGGTATTTTATTCAGTTTCATAGAAGGAATTTGGTTGGCGCCTATTATACCACAAATAGCGTATAAAATCAATACTTCTCGTCTGGTATACTCTCAACATGCCTGAACTCCCTGAAGTCCAAACAACCGTCGCAAGCCTCCAGAAAGTCCTTCCAAAATTGACTATTAAAGACGTTTGGAGTGATCTTCCTTCCAAGCGTCACGGAGTTCTTCATTATGCCGAATCGCTCAAAGACCCCGTGTTCTATCAGAAGTTTAAAAAAGTAGTTACTGGCGCGAAAGTAATTTCAGTTAAGCGCCGGGCGAAGAATATTCTGATCAATCTCTCGAACAAAAATACAATCCTAGTACATATGAAAATGACCGGACATTTTTTGTATGGTGATTATGCTTTCGACAAGAAGACAAATAGTTGGTATGCGACAAAGCCCGGCCCCCTTTCCGAAGATCCGTTCAACAAATTCCTACATACAGTATTTACGCTTTCTAATGGAAAGTTCCTCGCACTTTCCGATATGCGAAAATTCGCGAAGATTACTTTGGTTCCAACAAAAGAATTGCATGATTCGAAGCATCTTGCTGGTCTTGGTCCTGAGCCATTAGAGAAAGTGTTTACCTTCAAAGTATTCTGTGAACAACTGGGAACTCAGCCGAATGGAAAAATCAAACCTACGCTGATGGATCAGACAGTCATCGCCGGTATTGGAAATATTTATTCAGATGAGGCGCTCTGGCTTGCTGGCATTCATCCTAAAGAACGGATAAAAAATATATCAAAACAAAAAATAAAGCTGCTCTATCCTGCAGTGATTGCAGTACTCAAAAAAGGAATCGATTTCAAGGGAGACTCAACCAGCGACTACCGAGACATTGATGGGCGTGCTGGAAAATTCAGCGGAATGCACAACGCCTATCGTAAAACCGGAAAGCCCTGTGGCAAACGTGGCTGCTCAGGTGTTATACTTCGTAAAGTCGTAGCCGGACGAAGCGCGCATTTCTGTTCAGTACACCAAAAGCTTCAGAACAAGACGGCATAATTACAAACTAATTTTTAAAACTATTATGAGTGGACACGGAGGAGGCGGAAGCGGTATCGGAAAAGTAATAGGCATAGTCATATTGGTCATTTGTGTGATGTTCGTTATTTGGTATTACACGGGAGGACCAGAACGTGCAAACACAGCGGACCCATTTCAAAAGCCGCTCGCACCTATTGATACAGGCGAGACTTATGGCCCAGGAGAGATCGTAAACTAAATCCCAAGTATTCGAAACAGGGCGATGCCTCCAGCAACGGAGACATTAAGCGACTCTTTCTCCCCTTTCATAGGAATCTCGGCAATGGTTGTAGAGAGTTTCAAAGCTGTTTTTGAAACACCCTCGACTTCATTACCTAAAATAAAAGCGACCTTTTCGGTGGCTTTTATTTTTTTGTAATCAACGGAGTCTTTTGACTGCTCAATGGCAATAATCTGAAAACCCTCTTTTGAAAGCTTTTTGAGTACTGGAGAAATTGTTTTTATATGTTCCCAGGCGATTGTTTTTTCTGCTCCTAGAGCTGCTTTGGCAATGTCGCTTCGAGGGCGATCAAATCTATCAACTGGGTCAGGAGTATAGCCGACAATGTATATTTTTGAAATTCCTGCTGCATCAGCAGTGCGAAAGAGCGCCCCGACGTTTTGAGCGGAACGGATGTTTTCGAGGATGAGAATGGAAGTGTTAGTTTTCATTGGTTTTAAAATGCGCGTCCATTGATTGAATAAAATAATGCTGCAATTCTTGTGTCGGGATAGAATTGAAAACATACGGCTGTGCCCATGGTCGGCGATCTATTTCTTTTTGAATATTTTCGGGGTGCGAATAGATCTCACCGATGTCGATGATTGCAAACGTGCCGTCGGGCTTGATGCCAAAATTTGAACCGAGGTTAAAGCTCTTGTCGACGAAGCGAAGATCAATAAGCTTATCAGTGAAGGACAGGAATGCGTCCACTACTTTTCTGCCTTCCTCGAGTGAAACACGGCGTAAGTAATGCGAAACAGATTCGACATAATCTTGTTCGTAATCAATTCCGTTTTCAAGGATACGCGGATTACCGATCAGCTCGGGACTGATTTTCATATCTTGGATTTTTTGAAAAGAACTTTTGATATTACTATCAGACGCATGGTAGTGCTTAGCAAACCGGGGAAACGGATCTTTAGTGTGCTGTAGATACGAACAAAGCATCTGCCAATACGCGACAATCCGAGAATTGCGCTTCTTGAATACTCGGCCATTACCAAGATCATATGTTGTATATTGCCAGCCGCGGCCGAGTAGTTTCATACGGTTAATAATTTTCTATTGAGATTCCAAGACCTTTGAGAGCTACAGCAATATCTTTCACGGGCAGTCCAACAATACTGTCATAATCTCCTTCTACTTTTTCAACAAATCCTGCGCCGCCACCCTGGATGGCGTATCCTCCCGCGCGCTCAAGAGGCTCGCCCGTTGCGATATAGCTGTCGATGTCCTGATCTGAATAATTGTTAAAGAAAACCTTTGCTTCCACGACATCATTTATGACAGTTCCAGTTTCCGTATCAATAACAGCGTATCCAGTAAGCACGGAATGCTGCTTGCCACGAAGCGCGATCAGCACTTCTTTCGCTTTTTCTGCAGTGTGCGGCTTACCCAAAACTTTGTCCTCAAATGCCAAAAACGTATCGGAGCCGATAATAATACCTTGTTCTTTGCCAGCAACCGACTGTGCCTTACCCAAGGAGAGAAACTTTGCCAGTTCAAGAGAAGGCATATTAAGCGTCATATCTTCTTCATAATCACCAGGGATAACCTTAAACGGAATACCGAGTTTGGCCATAAGTTCCTGACGGCGTGGAGAGGTTGAAGCAAGAATGATGCGTTTCATAGAATGAGTATAGCAAAAAATGGTTTTATTTGAAGGGCAGATAAGCAAATCAAATCTAGATCTTTTACTTTACTTGACTAAAGTACTTTAGTTTGCTAAAGTGGGTTATATGGAACTCAATTGGAACACCAAAGAAAATAAGCAATTCGTAGACGCAATCCTCTACCTCAAAAATGAGGACGAGGCGAAACGTTTTCTGCGTGACCTACTCACCCCTCAGGAAATTGAGGAATTTTCAAAGCGCCTTGAAACAGCTCGCTTGTTAACAGAGGAGCTTTCCTATTCTTCAATCGTCAAAAAAACTGGTCTTTCTTCCACCACAGTCGCCCGTATTTCAAAATGGCTCAAAGGATCTCTTGGTGGATACCGCCTCATTCTTGTTCGCCTTGCAAAGCATCATCATACCCTCTCATCTTCTGGGAAAGGGTTGTCTTTGCATTCGTAACATTGTTTCGAAGCCAGCCCCTTCCCCGTTTGGTGGAAGGGGTTTTATTATTTATAACCCTAACAATTCTTTAAAATTAAAAAATGAAAAAGACTAACCAAAAAGAAATTTTGAACAATTTATTGCACAATCCATCAATGAAATATGACGGGTTGTACGAACAAATTAATTGGGCTCGATGGAGCAAAGACGCTATTGCCGACTTTTTAATCAGTTATCCTGATCAAACTCTTGCTAGGTTTTACATTCTTGAGCATGGCTTTTTAACGAATACCGACGCTATAAAGAAAGTATTTTTATTTTTCGAGGAGAGAACTTGTCAGACATGCGATCGGATTATTGAACTGTTTAGCACTCAATTACCAGAAGAATTGACTGTTCTTTATTTTCTTAAAAAGGAAAATAAACTTGGGAATTGTTCATACTATAATCTATACAGAGCTACGTTAATCCTACAATATTGCCTTCTTTCCCCTGGGAATAAAAAGATCATGGAAGAGAAGAAATCTTTATACGCGAAACAGGAAGAAACGCGACAAAGTACGTACCAAGGTGGAGGAGATGGGAGACATTAAAAATGAACCAGTATGTTACGACATACTGGTTTTATTATAAACCCATACAAATTACTCGGGATACGGGATCTCCGCTACTGCGGCAGGTGCTTTTCCACCTCGCTTCGCTCGTACGGAAAAGCCTTTCGATCCCTTACGCGAGCCAAGCAGTTGGCTCGCTCCGTGGTGCACACAATACAAAAGGCCGCCGGCTTAGCCGGCGGCCTTTTGTATTGTGTGCACCCGGAAGGGATCGAACCTTCGACCATTTGCTTAAGAGGCAACTGCTCTACCAGCTGAGCTACGGGTGCATTCGTGCGTATTTATCGCGTACGTAAAGTAACATATATTGCGATAAAAATCAATTTGTATTACTTCTACGAAGGGCTATACTGAGTATATGAAAAAGAATAACAATATATTGATCATAAGCGCCATCGTACTCGTTATCATTATCGGCGTCGCTTTTGCCTTCAAAGCTTCAAGCGCACCAAGCAAATATCAGCCATTCGCACAGGGAATGACCGACAACGGAACCAAGTTCTACGGAGCTTTCTGGTGTCCTCACTGCCAGGCACAAGAAAAAGAACTCGGCATGACTCGCCAATCTCTCGAAAAAATGGGGCTCTATCATGAGTGTTCCCTTGCAAGCGGACAGGGACAGACACAGCTTTGTATCGATGCAAAAATCGAAAGCTACCCTACTTGGGTCTATCCAAAAGAATTTTCTCTTACTACAAACCTCAAGCCAACAATCTGTGAAATTCAGCCTGGACCAGCAGAGCAAGATGCTTCATGCAAATCGTACGGATCAAAATTCTTCAAGACTTGGGTCTTTGCAGTTGATAAAGGTTTGACCATTCAAAGCGCAACAGAGCCGAAACATGAAGGAGATGTCTGGACATATGCAGCAGGCTCACGAACGACAGGTGAAATCACCCTCGAACGCCTCTCAAGCTTTTCAGGAGTAGCGCTTCCAGTTGAAGCAAAATAACCTGTATGTCACCATTAACCGAAACAATTAACTTTATAGCAGCCCTCGGAACACTGACGCTTGGCGCATGTGCTGTAGCACTTCTTGTCGCTCATCTTATACACCGAAAGAAAGCCCATCATATTTTAGATAAAATAACCAAATGGTTGTTGTGGCTTGGACTGGCAATAGCAACGTCATCAATCGCTGCAAGCTTAATCTACTCAGGCGTTATTGGATATGCTCCTTGCCAGCTTTGTTGGTGGCAGCGCGTACTGATTTATCCGCAAGTGCTCCTCTATGCGATTGCCATCTTTGCGGAAGACAGAAAAATATTCCGCTATACGCTTGCTCTTTCACTCGTCGGAGTAGTCTTCTCTCTCTATCATAATTATCTAGACTGGGGAGGAAGCGCGCTCATTGCATGCGACGCTTCGGTCTCATGTACGATGCGATATGTTAATGAATTTGGCTTCGTAACAATCCCCCTTATGTCGCTTTTGTCGCTTACCAGCCTTGCAGTTATTGCTTGGATTGGACTTGAGAGAAATCAGGGATAGGTTATCCACAACGCCGGCTCGCAAAGCGAGCCGGCGTTCGTGTATACTAGATGTAAGTTTGACATACGGAGCGCTAGTGAATGTAACCCTCTTCGGGATTCAACTTTGCACCAAGTCCTCTGTACCAGAAGCACTATCATTATTTGTAGCTTCGCGTCGTTGTTCTTTCAACAATAAAATCTTCTCAGTTAATTCTGTTCTTTGTATCAAAAAGGCTAAAGAGCCTCGAGCATGCAACCATACGTTGGTTTCATACTCGAGGCTCTTTTTTTATTTCGCGAAAGCGAAATACCGCGCCCAGCGTGGTACTACTAAAATTCCCACACCAGGGGCGTGCAGCCACAAAGTGTAGGAACAACTGAAATCATGTTTCAGAACTTGTATTTAGATAACTTTCAATATAAACCTCTCCAATTCCTCCTCAATATCAAACAGTCCATTGTGCGCTCCATGAACGATGCGGACCAATTCTCGTGACGCGTTCTCGAGCTCACCTTTTTTCCAAGCGGAGAGTCTGTTTTTGGTAAACATATTTTTTACTGCCCAGAACAAAACCCCGATGATTGCTTCTGGCGCCTGTTCATGAAAAATGGCCTCGCGGTACAAGAGCCATGTCCCCTTTTTATCTTTTGCCGAGAAAGCATCAGTTAGCGCAAAAATATTGAATTCTTTTTTCTTTGCTTCTTTGGGTTCATCGCAGAGAATTATTTGCGCGCCGGATTTTTCAAGCGACTTCACGATGTCTTTAGTCAGCTCGCGCTCCATGATAAAGATGGTATTTGATGACTCCGCAAGGCGAGGTGCAAAGTCCAAGAGTATTTCGCCGAATGATTCATTTAGAAATGGGTATTCAAATGCTAGCGAAAGAGTGTCATCGAATAACGACGAGCCGCCTGAAATTTGTTCGAGCTCAGCGATTGATGATTCACTCGCTGATTTAGAAATAACATCAGCATTCTCTATGCCAAGTTTTTTCAACAGCTGGTCGCGCGCTTCGTGACGCTTCTCTGCGCTTGTTCCATAGATAAGGTACAGCATTGATCGTAACTACTTAACCTGGTTTTTATATTGTTTGTATTCGTCGCCGTATTTTTCTTGGAGAAGCTTTTCTTCTTTTGGCAGAAAGAAAACTTTCGTAATAACAAAAGCAATAAGTGTTGTTACAACAATTGAAATTGAATTGAAAAGAAAACCGAGGCCAATGATCATCAAAAAAAGTCCAAGGTGTGTCGGGCTGCGGCTAAATGTATATGGCCCGCGGAAAAAATCATGCGTATGTGTTGTTGGATCAACAGTGATCTGCTTGACTGCAAGCTTGTGCGAGGTGTGCTGTGCCCACAATATGAGCGCAGGACCAATGAACATGAGAACAAATCCTACTGGCGTCAAGAACGGCGCATCAAAGCGAAGCGCAAATTTTGTATCAATCAAAAGCCCTAGCAAGAACGTTGCAAAGTATACGAGATATGAGTGTCCTAAAACAGTATGGACAAGGAAGCTTTTGTCGATTTTCATACTAATAGATTAACTATACACTAAGGCACCCCCTACTTCAATTCCCCCCAGTGCTTGCCGATATGGGCAACTACTTCAATTGGAACAGGTTTTCGAGCACCCAAGAATTCGTCTGAGACAGTGTCTTCCATAGCTGTTTTAATAATCTTCGTAGCCTGCTCTTCATATCCGTTATCTACCTCAAATATAAGTTCGTCGTGCACCTGGAGGATTAGGCGAATATTGTTCAAGAGGCCTGCTTTTTGCAAAGCTGTTTCTGCCTGACACATGCCGATTTTAACGATGTCTGCCCCTGTCCCCTGAATTGGCGCATTTATAGCCATTCGCTCAGCCATTGCCTTGATGAATGGAATTTTTGATCGAAGTCCGGGAAACTGTCGTCGTCGGCCAAAGAGTGTTTCAGTAAATCCTTTCTGTTTTGCGGTTTCAATTACTCCGTCGAGATATGCGCGAATTGTCGGAAACTGAACAAAGTAATTATCGTAAAATGCCTGGGCTTCCGCTCGGTCAGTTCCTAGGTTTTCCTTCAAAGCCGTAACCCCCATACCGTAGAGAATGCCGAAGTTAATTACTTTTGCCCGTCGGCGCATTTCGTGGGTAACGTCTTTTTCAGCAACGCCAAACACTCTGCTTGCCACCGCGGCATGAACATCTTTGCCTGAGCGAAAGATTTCTATCAAACTTTCATCCTGAGAAAGAAGCGCTGCCAATCGAAGCTCAATTTGTGAGTAATCGAAAGACATGAACACCGAACCCTTGGGCGCGATAAACGCGTTGCGGATATTTTTGCCGAGTTCGGTTTTTGTAGGAATATTTTGCAGGTTTGGATTGTTGGAAGAAAAGCGTCCAGTCACCGCACCCATTTGGTTGAAGTCCGCATGCAATTTACTATCTTCTCCAACAAGAGCCGGAATAGTATCAATATATGTAGAGAGTAATTTCTGCAATTCTCGGTATTTGAATATATCTCCAACAATCGGATGGACGTCGCGCAATTTCTCCAACTCGCTCTCGCGAGTTGATCGTGCTCCGCCAGCAGTCTTTTTGAGCTTCTTCCCATCATTAGAAACAAGTTTCATTTCATCGAACAAAATATCGCCAAGCTGCTTTGGAGAATTAATATTGAATTCTTTTCCAGCATGCTTGTAAATGGACTTCTCCAAAATAGAAAGTTCCTTATGATATTCTTCAGAAAGCTTTTTTAAATAGTCGAGATCAACCATCACCCCCTGCTTTTTCATATTGTCGAGAATTGGAATGAGAGGCAATTCAATGTTTACATAGACATGCCAAAGATCGTTATCTTTCAAGGCCTTTTCAATCTTTTCTTCTGCTACCTCAAAACTGCCGGCATTCTGAAAATGAAGAATGTCGTCTGCAGTAATATTGTTAAGATCAGAATTAAGAAGCCACATGCCGATCGCAAGCTTCTTAATTAGCTTTGGATCAGCACCAGCTTCTTCCGGTGAAACCTCAGGAGTCTTCGATGAAACTTTTTTCTCTACAACCACTTCCCCGCTCAGAAGTCTCTTCACTCGCTCAATCAAACTGCGGAATTCCAATTCTCTATAGAGCGTTTCAATTTGCGTAACCGAAAGATTTTCGCGAAACATTTTTTCGGGAACTTTGAAATCAATCGGTGCATCGCGGCGGATAGTGGCCAATGTTTTTGAGAACATCGCTTCTTCTTCGCCGTCTTGGAGAAGTTTTACGATACGGTCGGTGACGCCTGCAGCTTTCACTTTCTCAGGAGATTTCTTGAGAACCTTATACAAATTTTCTAATGTGCCGAATGTGGTAATAAGCGTTGTGGCTGTCTTTTCCCCAATGCCTGCAATACCGATAATGTTATCTGAAGGATCTCCCCGTAGCCCTTTATAGTCAGGGAGCAATTCGGGCTTGAAGCCGAAACGCTGCAGGATAGCTTCTTCGTCATAGAGAATAGTATCGTTCAATCCTTTCTTCAATGTAAATACCTGTACTTTCTTCTTGTCGATCAATTGCATTGTATCCATGTCCCCGGATGCAATAATGATCTCGATGTCTTTATTGTCTTTCAATTCTTCGACAATTGTCCCAAGAATATCATCGGCCTCAAAACCAGGCTTGTCGTAAATCGGAATATTGAATGCTTCAAAAATTCTTCGTGAGGAAATAAGCTGGGCAATAAGTGCTTCATCGGTCTTTGCTCGTCCTGCTTTGTAGCCATCATAGGCAGCATGGCGAAATGTCGGTTCTGGCAAATCGTAACAAGCAACGATATAGTCAGGCTTGAGATCTGAAATGATCTTGATAAGCATGGTTGAGAGGCCGTACAAGGCCCCTGTAGGCACGCCAGCAGACGAACTGAAATCAGGCAGCGCATGGTAGGCGCGATGGATGATTGCATGAGAATCAAGCAAAATAAGGCGTTTTTTAGTATTTGAACCAGATGTTTTTGCGGGCATAAGTATACTATAGCGCATCTACTAATAAAAAAGCAGTTTTTAAAAACTGCTTTTTGAAAATTACCATTCCCAATCTCTTTCAGGAATATCTTCTCCTTTTTTACCACATTTTATGCAGACAGGAATTTCAGATAGCTGCCCCGATGAACAACCAGAGGTTACTGAAATTACTTCGTGCAAAACCAGGTGTAATCCTCCTTTTTCACAACACTGCCGAAGCTGCAGCACACCATCTTTAATAAGCTTCTTTAGTTCACGCGTAGGTATACACCGGGATCTTCCTACTTCCTTAACCCAAATCGTTGTTCTCCATGACTCTTGTGTAAACGAAGTTGCAACAATTTCATCTCCTTTTAAAACAGAGATAGGGAGTGAAGCAATAGTACTACAAAAAGCAGGAACGGGGTCTTGATGGTGTACTTCAGGAAATGAAAAGGATTGTAAAACCAAATAGTAGTTTTTTGTTTCGAGTGGTTTTTTTGTGTTCATAAAAAGTAGTTTTAGTTATTGTATTTTTAAGGTACAAAAATACCGGCAATCTCGCCGGTTACAATGATCTCGATATGAGAGTAAAAGCTATATATTGAAACACACAAAACCGGCACGATATGTATCGTTTGCGCGCCAGCTATTCGTCTGTATGTTCATATATTTCATAACTACGTATATACTAGCAAACTAGTACAGAAAAGTCAAGCTCGCTACTAGTCCGTGTGGAAAAGTATATCTAACACAAAAGCCGGCATTTGTGCCGGCTTTTGTGGTGAGGATGTAGTTACGTACAGTTAGTTGGTTGTAGTGAAGCTTGCAACATCACTAAATCCATGAGCATTTGCAGGGTGAGAGTTAGGACCATAGTTCGCTACAGCTCTAAAGTAATATGTTGTATGCGGCTGCAATCCAGAGATTGGAATGCTGAGGGTCCCCTGAGTAGGGCCGTTGATCGCCGAAGTTGAACTGAGGTTTGTTGGAGATGTTCCATATTCAAAATATGAAGTCTGGCCTTGCGCAGCGCCATTATATTTGTCCATCAACCCCAAGATTGTTGCATTGAGCGTTGCAGAAGTAGAAGAAATATTGGTTGCCGCGTTTACAGTAAAGATAGGCGCTGGCATACCAGTAGAACTTGGTACTGTCGGGGTTGGTGAAACAGCCGGATTCTGAGATACATTTGTAGGTTTTGTATCTGCTGTTGTCTGTTCATTTTTTACTTCTGCAGTCGGCACGCCAGGCGCAGCTACATCAGACTTTGAATACCATACAAAATAACCAGCCATTGCCACGATAACGAGAATCAAAATTCCTATCACGATATTCTTATTCATATAAATCTCATTTACTATTATAAAATCGAGCTCCAATAACTATATCACTTAGGCGATATATAAGTATAGACGGATGAGCAGGTCTTTTCTTACAAGATTATTTTAACGTAATTTCCCGCTTCGTCTCGCTCTTGTGTTTCAACGAAATAGTAATATGCTTCTTAGGCAGCAATTTCCCCATCTGTTCAGGCCACTCCAAAAAGATCACATTGCCAGGATCAGTTACCAATGTATCCCAGCCAATCCGATTGGACTCCTCGGGCTTTTCAAATCGATACGCATCAATGTGATGAAATAGCCTCCATTCCTTTTTAGAAAGTTTGTAGCTTTTGAGCAGCACGAATGTCGGACTGATCACTTTATCTTTAATTCCAAGAATCTTGGCAATCTCTTTCGTTACCGTCGTCTTCCCTGCCCCCAAATCACCCGACAATGCGACGATGGTCGCCCCATCACTATTCTTGTGCTTCACAATGTATTGAATGACCAACTCAGCGATCGCTGGAATATCGTTTTCAGTAAAGACTTTTTTCATAAGATTAGAATACCACAAAGCTCCAAGCAATGTCTCGTGTAGCTTTGGCCGAGGACCCTCGCCTTCAGGAAGCTGGTTGCTGGCGAATCCGCAGGCCAAAGCTACACGAGACATTGCTTGGAGCGGTACTAAAACAAAAAGTCGCCGGGGCATTCCGGCGACTTTTTGGGCATTCATTAGTTCGTCACATAGGCATGTTAATTACTAATGTGTTTGGAGGCTTAGTGGTTGTTGTATACAGGCACATCCATGTCTTCGTAGTGCGGAGGCTGTGGAGCTGTATTCATGTTCTGGTTTCTCATACCGTTGTTCGCATTTGCGTGAGCGTTGTAACCGTTAGGAGCAACGTACGCAACAGGTCGGCGGTAGTTCCGTCGGAGCAAGATCGCGAGGTAAATGAGAAGCAAAAGGATGAGGATGAGAGCGAGCCAACCAATCAAGGTTGTAGGCCAGAAACCATTTCCGAAGAGGGCCAAACCAGCAAGTGAGTTACAGTTTGTTGTGTTTCCAAGACCATAGGCAATCGCAGTTTCCTGAGAATTGTTCACAGGATTTGTGAAAGCAATAGTAGCCTGAGCAACAACGTTATTTCGGTTGATTGCTGATCGGAGAACGACACCAGTGATGTTCATAGAACCAGCCTGGTCCTTGATGAGCGTACCGATAGCAAGCGTAACTGAGTGGTCAGCCGCATTGTAGATACCAGGATTTGAGCTCTGGAATTCAACGTCTTTCGGCAAGAGAACCTGGAGAACTACGTTGTTCAATGTGTGGCCAGAGATGTTCTTGTAAGTAACATTGTAGTTAACGATGTTGCCGACACAAGCATTGATCTGCTGGTTATCGTTGACTGCGAGAGAGACCAAGTTTGAACCAGATCCAACTCCAGCGACGACAGTTGTGATAACTGTAGGAGGAACAACTACTGTTGCAGCAAGCGTTGAGAATGACTGATCATCTCCGTAGAATGTACCGCTTGAGTTAGTAGCGACCGCACGATAGTGGTAGACAGTGTTAGCTGAGAGGCCAGTGATCGTGTTGAAGAACGGAGCTGAGTTTACTGTACCAGCGTACTGAGACGCTGTAGTAAAGCCATAGTTCTGTGTTGTTCCCCACTGGAAGTATACCTGAGTAGCGAGTCCGCCTGACTGGACCAAGTTACCGTTCAAACGAGCGCTGTTCTGAGTAACGAGGTTTGGAGCACCAGTGTAAACCTGAGTTGTCTGAACAGGAGCTTGAGTGCTCACTGTCAAAGACTGAACCTGTGTCTGACCGCCATTCTGACAATACGCAGTAAGCGTGTATGCCTGGCTTCCATAGATTGCTCCAGTTGGAGCTGATCCTGAGAGCGGCTGTGTATTGTAGTAATTGTTAAGGCCAGAGATTGAAACTGATGTAGCACCAGTTGTTGACCAGTACAATGTCGATGAGCTTCCTGATGTTACCTGAGTTGGTGAAGCATAGAATGAGTTGATCGAACATGCGCTGTAGCTGTTTGCGTAAACAGAGATTGTCTGTGTAACTGGGTATCCATTCTGACAGTTTGCAGTGATTGTGTATGACTGAGTTCCGTAGATCGGACCAGTTGTTACTGAACCTGAGAGAGACTGGTTGTAATTATAGCTACCAGTAAGTCCTGAGATTGAGACAGATGTTGCACCATTGGTGCCCCATGTGAGGTTTGTTGTTCCGCCGTATGAGACAGAAGTTGGGCTCGCATTGAAGTACGAAATGTTACATGCCTGTGCTTGGTTAACAGACACTGTAGTAGTACGTGTTACCGGTGAACCATTGCTACCATATGCTGTGATTGTGTATGTAGTCGTGTTGGTAAGTGTTCCGGTAGGCTGTGATCCATTCAAGCTGTTTACATAGACGATACCACCCTGGACGATTGCTGATACACAGCCTGAAGTTGACCAGTTGATTGTTGAAGATCCGCCTGATGTTACATATGAAGGGTTAGCGTCGAACTGGTTAACCACACAAGTCTGAGCTGGAGGAGGAACTGAATTCTGTCCAACCTTGTAAGTTACCACGACGACACCCTGGTGACAGAAGATGTCGCTTGATGAACAGTCGCTTGAATCGTGGATATCACCGATGTTCAATCCGCCATTGAAGATGTCAGTACCCTGTGTGCTTGAGAGAAGCACTGCATTGTGTCCGTAGACTTTTGCTGAAAGGTATGTGAGCGTCTGGCCCTGAGCGAGGTTTACCGTTGCAGAACCTGAAACTGACGGCGCATTGTTTGCAGAAAGAGTTCCAGTAAATGTCTGGCTGTTAACGACGCCAGTTGACTGCGGGCTCAAAGTAAACTTTGTTCCTGTTGCAGTTCCAGTACCGCTATTGTTGTAATACAACATTATCCAAACGTTATCCCCTGGCTGAACGCCTGAGATGCTTGTTGAATAAGCTGATGGTGATGGGTTACAGCCATTACCGCCGACTCCACAGACCTGGGCCTGGACGAGCGGAAGATATGGGCTTGCGCCTGCACCAAATTGTGGCGCAGCGTGTGCGTAGCCACCAAAAGCAGCCGTAAGGGCGAAAGCCGCCGCAACGAGTGCGAATTTGATATATTTGTTCATAAATTTTTTCATACGTGTATTGTAGCATCTTGTTGACTATTTGTCAACTATGATGCACATTCTAATAATAACTCACCTCTAAGCTCTCAATCTCGAAATTCAGAGCTTGGAAATAAGGGTAGTATGTTTTTTAAGCATACTACCGCTTTTTTAATAAAAATCAAATGATTCTAAAAATTCAACAAAAAACAAATTACCTGCCAACTTTTGGTGCAGTAGTTCTCATCGGAGGTCTTGCTGCATTCATCTGCTGACTACTTCCACCACCACGTTGTACATCGGGGCGCTGTTGGCGCTGTACATTCATGTTGCTAGTACCAGTTGGTTGATTTGGCGAACGCTGTTGGCGTTGCAGATCGTAACTATTGGTCTTAGGTTGGTTGTAATTAACCTGCGGCTTTGTACGATTCACATCGTAGTTCGTAGTGGTACCATGCTGAGCGTTACCCTGGTTTCCATAATTACCACGGTAATTAGCATTGTCGTAATTAGTACGTCCATTATTATTCCGTTGCTGGTCATAGTTAGGACGATACGGACTACCTTGGTACTGCTGACCGTAATTCGGACGAGGCTGATCAGACGAGTACTGTTGGTTGTAATTAGGACTGGGCTGGTCGTTTGAATACTGCTGACTGTTCTGTGCTTGCAATTGTTCATCGCGAGCGCGGGCTTGGTCAGCAAGGTATTGTTGTACTGTACGAGTAGGCAATGTTTGTTGCGGTGCTGTTCTTTCAACAGTGCGTTGCTGGTTTGCATTCACATTCTGCGTGTTCCCATTCGAATAGCGAGTATCTACATATTTTTTCTCGTTAGAAGAATTATATATATTTGCGCTTGCCGGACGTGAGTCAGCTGTTGTGTTTGCTTTTGCAGTTCTCGCCAAATCTATGCCTGAACTATATGGCTGCTCATCTTGAGCTGAAGCGGTAGCAGAATTTGCCAGTGATGCTGGTTGAATAGTTCTTTGCTTGGCCAATGAGTTTGCACTCAATGCGGCTGCAGCAGAAGTTCCTAGTCCATTTGCACCATTGTTATTTTCTTTTTTGCCTGCTCCACCACTGTTATTTGCACCATCTCCAGTACCTGAATCGTTCACAGTACCATCCCCTGCTCCGCCACCATTATCGTTTCCGGTAGGTGTAGTTACAACGGGGTGATCTCCTCCACCGCCGCCGTTATTCGCCTGTTCTCCAGAACCTCCAGTATTGTTATACAACGGAGTAGTTGGTGTTGGGCGCGGTTGGTCGGGGTGTACAACCTGCACGGTATTGTTATTGATAATATTGGTGTTGTTAATCTCAATATAGATATCAATAACAGTCTTGTTTTCAGGTGTTGCGGGAACCATCGCGCATGCGATGCCTCCTGAATTGCAACGATAGGTTGGCTGACAGCCAAAAACTGGCTGGCAAAGATTGAAGGGCATCATGTAGTAGCCTGGGCCATAGTACATTGGTTGAGTTGGAAACCAAGAACCTCCATAGTTCGTTTCGTACACTTCCTCAGTGTAGTAATTCGTAGTATAGACGTCCTGGTCATGCACAAACACCGTTTTGTCGATGTATACCGTGTCCAAGTCATGCACTACAGTAGCTGTCGGTCCAGTACGCGGCTGCAGGTCAATAATTAAATTGATGCAGCATTCTTCGTCTTTTCCGGAGTACTTTGATACGTATACCTTATTACCGTTAAATGGTGAGGTGTACTCAAGCATCGCTACTTCGGTATAGGCAGGATTTAAAAAACAGGCAACTTTACCAGTGCTTGGATCAATACCAAGTACATACATAACGCCACCAGGTACTGTTACCAATACCCCTTTACAGTCTAATAAAATCTTCTGCGCTTGCGCCAAAGTTACATCACTTGTTATGCCGAGAAATGCCCGGTTAAAGTTAATGCAATACGCTGCTTCAGTCAGGTATTTATCGTACGATGCAACAACGGGATCCATATAACTGGTCAGGTTGTCGTTAGCAACATTTTGCATGTGCTGTGCCCAGGTAATGCCGGTCGAACCCTTCTTTTTGAAAGGGTTAACGTGCGGACTACTCGGGTTGTACGTATAAATGTGATACCTTGTTGGCACAATTTGTGCTGATACATTGTTTTTTGCTGATGTGCTTCCTATTGCTAATAGCAACAGAAGCAATTTGAAAAAGAATTGCTGTTTCATGATTTTCTGTTTAAGTTTTTTGTGATTGTTTTTAGTTTCGGTTCGGAATATATATATAGATAGGCGGAGATCACCCAGAATTTCATTTACGTCTATTTTGCCCTATTGTATCACAAATAGATTAATTGTCAAGGGCATGCTGATTAGGCGTTGTTGGTCGAAACAGGTATAATTCCTTTATATATATGGTCCAATTTGATGAAGACAATTCAACCAAGCAGCTGGCCGACCTTCGAAAAAACGAAGAAGAAGATGTTGTTTCTATACTTGCCGCAAATAAATACGGCATGCCCTATATCAACCTCGCGCCTATTATCGTAGAGAACGATGCGCTTCATTATATTGGCGAAAAAGAAGCTCGAGAGCTTGGCGTTGCTCCATTTAAAGTACTCGGCAAAAATATTCATATCGCCATTCGCACGCCAGAGAATCCTGCTCTTAGCGAGTTAACCGAGGAGCTGCGAGTAAAGACAATGATTCCGACCTACTACATGGCTTCACAGGCAAGCCTAGAAAAAGTATGGAGCCGATACAAGGAACTTTCGCTCGCAACTACTGCACGCGTCGGCGGCATGGATGTTTCAGGAGACACCATCATCGAGCTCGGCAAAAATATTCACAACACCGAGGACATCAAGCAGCACATCGAGAAACTAGTGCAAGACAAAGACACCCACAAAGTCTCGCACATCCTGGAGATCATTTTGGCTGGAGCAATTTCTATCGATGCATCAGACATACATATTGAACCAGAAGAAGACTTTGTTCGATTGCGATTGCGATTGGACGGCGTGCTTCAGGACATCTATCATTTCAGCTACGACGTTCACAAACTTTTAAATTCCCGATTGAAACTCATGTCAGGAATGAAGCTTACCTCAAGCGCTATCGCCCAGGACGGACGCTTCTCAATATTTATCGGCACCGACGAAATCTCGCTTCGTGTTTCTATTGTTCCAGGCGCGTATGGTGAAGGCATCGTAATGCGTATCTTGAATCCAAAGTCCATTCGCGTGAATTTGGAAAACATGGGAATTGATACCAAGGTATATGACGTCATGATGAAAGCTATCAACGCTCCAAACGGGCTCATTCTCATCACTGGTCCGACAGGTTCCGGTAAAACAACGACACTCTATGCCTTCTTGGCCAAGATCTATTCTCCTGAACTCAAGATGATGACGATCGAAGACCCGGTTGAATATCACCTCACTGGAATCACCCAGACTCAAGCTGAGCACGACAAAGGATATACATTCGCAGCTGGTCTGCGCGCTGCAATGCGACAAGACCCTGACGTTATCATGGTGGGTGAAATCCGCGATGACGAAACTGCCATGACTGCCATCGAAGCATCAAATACTGGGCACTTGGTGTTCTCGACACTTCACACCAACTCTGCTGCCGGCGTTGTTCCTCGACTTATCGACCTTGGCGTCAATCCAAAGATCTTGGTGTCTGCACTCAAACTCTCCCTTGCACAGCGCCTCTGCCGCAAACTCTGTTTGAATTGCCGAAAAGCAGTAGAAGCTCCTGAGCAGCGGCAGATTGATCTACTTCGAGCTGTCATCAAAAAAGCCATCGAGCTCGGCAAAGATCTCAAGTCATACGAAGTTACTCCTGACATGCCAATCACTCTTTACTCCCCTGTCGGCTGCGACAAATGCAACATGACTGGCTACAAAGGACGTATTGGTATCTTTGAAGCGATCCACACAAGCGAAGAAATGGAAAAACTTATCGTCACAGTTCCATCCGAGCGCGATGTAAAACATGTCGCCGACAAGCAAGGACTCCTCGATATGCGCGAAGACGGCGTCGTCAAAATCGTGAGAGGCATTACGTCGTTTGAAGAAGTATCGAACGTGGTGGATCTCTACGAAGCAGAATAATAAAAAAGAAAAAACACTCAGTAGAATTACTGAGTGTTTTTTCTTTTAGAACAAAGCATTAATCTCCAAACCATCCATATCCGACTGTGCCGTATATGCATCGCAGCCGTCAAGGAGAGCCCCAGTCGAAACCAAGTCATCCTGTCAGAGTACGTACAAACTCGTTAGAGCTGATAGCTTAGAGATTAATACCTTTTTCTTGTTTTGTGAACGTGACCCACATCATACATAAGTAAAATACACAGGGGAAGCCACGGCTGTGGTATACTCTGTGTATAAGCTGTTAACAATGTGATCTGAGAACAGTATAGCACCTTCGTACTTTTTTGTCAAGTGCTACTCATTGCGACAGCAAAGAACCCATGGAAGAAAACGAAAATACCATTGTAAATAAAGGCGAAAATAAGGATCATTTCAATGACCGACATTTGGATCATACCCTCCGTCCAGACGCTTGGGATGATTATATTGGCCAAACAAGCATCAAGGAAAACTTGAGGATACTTTTGACTGCGGCAAAAGAACGAAACCATCCAGCTGAGCACATTTTGTTCTACGGTCCTCCAGGATTAGGCAAAACTACCCTCGCCCACCTCGTCGCCCACGAAACTGGCCGCCAGATCAAGATTACGTCTGGTCCTGCTATTGAAAAAGTCGGAGACCTTGCTTCCATTCTCACCAACCTCGCGCCTGGCGACATTATTTTCATCGACGAAATCCACCGCTTGAACAAAATGGTTGAGGAAGTCCTCTACCCTGCTATGGAATCAGGCGTTTTGGATATCATCATCGGCAAAGGACCTTCGGCTCGAACCATTCAGCTCGAACTTCCTCCGTTCACCCTCATCGCCGCCACTACCCGAATTGCGCTTCTCTCCGCTCCGCTCCGCTCGCGCTTCGGCGGCGGCGTCTTTCGCTTGGAGTTTTATTCTCAAGAAGAAATCCAAAAGATCATCCACCGCTCTGCGAAAATCCTCGGCGTTACCGTCGACGATGAAGGCGTAGCAGAGATCGCAAAACGCGCGCGCTTTACTCCCCGCACCGCGAACTATTTCCTCAAGCGCTGCCGAGACTACGCTCAAGTCCACAAAAAAGACCTCGACAAGAAAACAGTCTTCCTCGCCCTCTCACTCCTCGGCATCGACGAAGTCGGACTTTCAGAATCAGATCGCAACATCCTCCAGACTATTATCGAAAAATTCAACGGCGGACCAGTTGGCTTGAACACAATTGCGGCTGCAACAAGCGAAGAAGAAGCGACTATAGAAGAAGTCGTAGAGCCGTACCTCATTCAACAAGGATTGCTTGAACGAACAGCACGAGGACGTATTGCGACAAAAAAAGCGTATGATCATTTGGGATTTGAAGGGTTTATGGAGAAATAAAAAAGAGAAGCTTTTTAGGGCTTCTCTTTTGTTTTATATACTTTCTTATTTTTTACTGAACGTTAATTGTTGCAGTAAACATAGTATTAGTACTTCCACCGTCCCAATACTGCGAGCAAGTTATGGTAAGCACTGTTGTACCGCTTGATTGTGCGATAAAGTGAAAAGTATCTGTACCAAAATCTCCCATTATGTATGGAGGTTGTGCCGGCTGTACTGGCCCTGTGTGCGATTGCGCACTCAAAGAAAGGATTGCTGCATTAAATGCAGGCGGATTAATACTAAATCCTCCATCACCCGGGTTACCTAGCGTCAAAATAATCTTTTGGCCCTTAAAAACAGTAAATGTTTTATTGTTATCGCTGTGGGTCAAAACCAGTGGCGAAATTTCTGGCTTAGGTATACCAACAGTATCTACAGGTTTGGGGTGTATGGTGTCGATGTTGTAGTAGTTGTTGATAATTATATCCGGTTCTTTTTTGCAGCTATTAAAAGCGGCAAGGAAAACGATTGCAAGAATTGCGGCGGAAAAGGACAGGCGGAAAGTTTTCATACTTGTTTGTTTTATGTTTTTAAATAATGTGATGAATATCATATCACACTATTTTGTATTTGTCAATTTAGCCTATTCCCTATTCTTTGAGCATTTCAAGCGCCTCTTCCAAAATCTCCGGGGTTCCATCGCCTATATCTACATGGGCAAAGTGGCCTTTATTTTTGAGAATAACCATCTTTGGATTGAGCCCTTCTTCAAAAGCCTGTTTATTTTTTTGAACTGGAATAAGGTAATCGTCTTCGGAAAGAATGACAGTCGATCGTATTAGATTTGCTTTCACTTTTTTAAAATCTATTTTTCGGAGAAGCCATCCAATGATAATAAGACGCGCTCCGAGGGAAATTAAAAAATTATAAGGGAATGTAACATAGTTCCATCCGCCACCCAACGCTCCCACCAGAAGAGCGCCGCCAGCTTTATTATTCTGCGATTGCAGCAAAAACATGGTTGCTCGAGTTCCGAGACTGTGCCCGATGAAATAGGTGTTCTCATCTATCACGCCAACCTTGCGACGAAGATATAACATCCAAAGCCATACCGGCGGAGTATAGGTCAGCGGCATTTTCAAGGCTTCAACCTGATATCCTCGCTCCAAAAGCTCCTTCGTAAGCCATGGAATAAAATCACGTTTCGGGCTCCCAGACCAGCCATGAATGATGAATATTCGTTTCATATAAATCAGTATAACAAAAATGGAAATAAAAAATGCGCCGCATCTGTTTCCAGACGAGCGCATTAGGTAAAATCTAAATGTAAATTATTGAATCGTTTCTCCTTTGTGTACATACGGACACCGTTCGTTAAACAGAACCCATAGTTGTCTTGTTTGAGAAATGAATGTCCAAACGGTCATTGCTATTTTTTTAATAAACATGCCGGTAGGGGTAAGCACATATTGGTATAAAAGCATTGCGGGTACGCGGATTGGGGTTGAAATAATCAGTGCCGCGTTCTTCCATTTCTGGTCGCTAACTTCCCTTTCTGCTATATATACTTTTTGTTTTTCAGCTACTTCGGAAACCGCTTCTTCGAACGATTTTTGTTGTACGAAAACCATTTCAAAAACCCTAAAGATAAAGTACCGTTCTACTTTCACATCGCGGACGTGAAAGTAATCTGCCAGTCTTTTGGTTTGAGCACACGTCGTTTTAAACCGACCAATATTATCCTTGGTTAAAAGCGGAATAAATGTGCGCACAAACTTCGCTTTGTCATTTTTTATTTCAGAGTTTGTTGAGTATTGATAATCATTTCCGCCAAGCGATTTCGTATAGTGGTCAAATAGTAAGAACAGTCCAGTAGCTATTTCAGAAAGTACGTAATTCTTTGACTCTCCAGCTAGTTCCATAAGCCATGGGTTACTTTGTAAATCCTCAGCCGATAATACTTGTTGACCATATTGAAGTTTCTTCATAAACACAGCATTCAAAACCGAGGCATTTTTCCGGAAAATAAGCGTTTCTTCGTTTATTTTTTCGGTACCAAACCAGATGAATACCATCATTACTGCGGTCATAACCACAATTAAAAATGTTATCTGGCCATACTCTGTATATATAAGGCCTTGGCCTCCATATGTATACATTTCTTTCAGAAGAAGAAGGATGATTGCAGCCGATGTAGTTAAGCATACTTTACGTACTGACTGTGCATATTTGGCGAAACGGTCTTCGTTACTCCAAAGCCAGGTAACAAGTACAAGCGAAAGCATGAGGAAAGCAAACGAAATTGAAACAACAAGGAACAAGCCTACTGCCAATTGAGCAAAAGCAACAATACCAGACCAAATACTTTGTATAAAGTGAACGGTCTGAAAAAGAAACACCAGAATATCCCACCACGCATACAACATTATTATCTGCTCCAGTGCGGGCAAAAAAGTAGCGAGGCTACAATACCAGAGTATTCTTTTTGCTTTTGCATGTTCACGGCCTCCAAATACATGAAGTAGTATAGCGCTGCCGGCAGTAAATACTGCTACTGTCGCCGCAACTTGCGTAAAGATATTTGCACCTATTATGCTCATACCTAAGAATACAACAAGAGTCCAGAAAAGTGCGAAAAGTATAGCAAGCACTATCACTACTCGTTTCCCCCAATACCATAAACTAACCTCGTTTGAATTAACCCAACTACCTAGTCGGTCGAAAATATCTGGTTGAGTTTTGGTAGTACTTTTGTCCCCCGCCATAAATAGAGATACAAAGTGGAGTAACCTATTTAGTATTAGGTAAGGCCCTGGGTATGCAGTTAGTGGTAGCAGCCATAAGGCCCCATTCCATCCTGTGCCTACCTTCATGCTGTAGTAGTGATGAAACACGGTAGCTCCAATAAATAGAGCTGGTGAAACAATCCAAAGCAGTATGTGTATCAACCATGTCATCCAGAATCCTGGGCAAATGGCTTTGTTTAATACAACTATTTTCTTAGGGAACCAGGCGGCATTGCTTCTGGCGCTGCGATACAGCATCCAGTAGATCCCGTCTTCCTGATTTACAGCAAAGTCACTTGCGTGGTTTTTTACCGAAAGAAATTTCTTATAACTTCTGTCTTCAAGCTCGCGGTCATCGTTCACCCCTTTATCATAAAGAGAGAATCCGAAATCTGCGTGCATGAATTCATAGGCCCAAGCTGGTTTTGTTTCGTCGCGTTTTGGTTCTAAATAATTTCCATCCAAAATTGTTTGGACAGTAATTAATTTTAACCGTATTTTCAGCCTGTCGAGTTTGGTTTTGTAATATACTTTCGGGATCCGAGGCTTTTCGCCATACAGCGCGTCATACGCTTCGTATATTGCTTCCATTTGCACAACAGTCAGCCTGCGTAGAGTTGATTCCATCGACATAAAGTCAATGTTTTCCCTCCATAAAAGCTTGCGGAATACTTCATCCGGCAATACTTCTAAGCGACTGATAAGCCGTACAAAAACATTTTCGTGGTCGAAAAAGCTTTTTAGCTCATCTTTCCGTATTGCATGGTTCTGATAGGTGCCATTATGAAACCTGTGTAAATATTTCCAAAAAGCAACTCCGGTAAGTACTGTTTCTTTGATGTGTTTACCGTTTAAAAATCCAAAGGGTTCGGTTTCCTTTTCTCCGGAAGTTTTAAACGACGTATCAACAACTTTAGCGTCCGGTTTTTTGTTTCCGGGAAACATTTTGTTTAGGTGCAACGTGCTGTAATTAAACGTAGAAGCATTTGTGATTCTTCCAATGTTTAACTCGTAGTAATCTCTGAAATCCTGAAGTAGGTCTTTTTTATTCATTGTTTTTAATTTTTTCGCATTCTACTTTGGTTTTAGGGTGTTGTCAATATTAAGCTTGGGGGCATTCTTGTCATTACAACTTCTTTTCGGTAAGCTGTACCAATATGAGCCACTCTCAATGGGAAAAGAAAAAAGGCAAAAAGGCCTCACAGGGCGACCGGATCAGCAAGCTCTATACGAAGCTTGTTCGTGTTATTACTCTTGAAGCAAAGAAGTCTGGCGGCAATCGTGAAAGCCCAGGACTTAAAGTCGCTATCCAGAAGGCGCGCGATGTTGATATGCCAAACGACAATATTGAACGGGCAATCAAGAAAGCGACCGATACTGCCGAGCAATTTGAACGAATGACCTATGAAGCATACGGACCAGGCGGAGTTGGCATTATTATCGAAGCTCTCTCAACAAACCGAAACAAAGCTGCACAAGAAATCAAACATATTCTCTCCGAACACGGAACTGCCTTTGCCGGTATCGGTGCGGTTACTTGGGGCTTTGCCAAAACTGAAAACGAATGGGCACCGACAATGACCATTCCCCTTTCAGCGGAAGATACGGAAAAGTTGGAAGAGCTTGTTGATGAATTGGAAGGAAACGATGAGGTGCAGGCTGTGTTTACCAATGTGGAATAAAATCTATACTTCGGGGGTTACTTTTCCTTTCCCCAAACAAACCGCGCCCATCTTTTATATATTTTTTCTTGGTTCTTGTAGTAATCCTTTTCGAATTTTGGATCTTTTTTAAAAATATCAATTTCCTTATATCCCTTTCCAGCTTTTGCGAGCCTAGGCAATGCCCTGACAACAACATCTTTTGGTGTAAGCCAATAAGTTGTATCAGATTGCGGTCGTACTGCCAATGCTGACTTTGTAACTGTTGAGCTAATATTAATCACCAGGCCGGAAATCCAGCTGTGGTGCCGGATTGCATTTTGTATGTACGCGCGAACAATATTCTTAGATTCAGAAAACGACGTAAGGAATATAATATTGTGCTTATCCGCAACACTCCCTACCATTGATAGAATGAGTTTAATTCTTAGCCCTCTTTCAACCAATTGTTCAATCTTGTCAGTAACGATCCACGCTAAATACTTATAAGTGTTTACGTTTGATTGATATACAACAGGGTCTATTGTCTTAAGGGGTTCTATCTGCGGGAAGTTAACGTTTTCAAACTTATCAACTCCGATTGAATGTATGAGAGTGATTTTGTTGTATTTTGAAAAATCTACTTTTGAAAAGGCCGCCCTCAGGTCATCGGGCTTTGAGAGGTCCGCATAAATCCATAATAGGTTGTCTCTCTGTATGGATGAAATTGTTTTTCTTGATATACCAAGAACATCGGTACCTTTCTGATTAGAAAATTTCCTTACAAACTCGGCTCCGATTTCTCCGGTTGCGCCTGCAACAATAACTAGATTTTTATTTACCATAGTCTGTATTTTACAATATTTGCGAAAATCGTCAAATTATCTTTTAAAAAACGCTAGTTAGTAGTCCTTTAGTTTACTATTATCTCTATATATGTTAACCTGTGTTAATGTTAGCTAAAGCATTAAAAGTAGAAGATCATATCTTGGATGTCTTGAACGAAGGTCAACAAAATACTTTGGATTTAATTCAGAAAGTTAAAGTAAGGCGGCCTCAGACAACCAAACAAGCCATCTATAAAGCCCTACGAGTCCTCAGGGGAAACGAAACGATTGTACAAAATAGAGAAGAGGTTGCGCTTTCCAGCGTATGGATTAGGCATCTTCTAGACTTCGCCCAAAAAGCTGAGCTCAACTACAAGCATGGTGACAGGCCGAGCATTAACTTTCTCCAGCTCAAGCAAGGAGAGAAAATTTCATATACATTTACCACGTTCGAGGCTACGGACATGTTTTGGACGCACGCGGTGGACGTACTGTCGGATGTTGTGCCATCTTCATACCCTATCTTTCTCTATAATCCTCACGAATGGTTTCTGCTCGCTCGTCACGAAACTGAAATGGATTTTTTCGATCACGCTACCAAAACCGGAAAAAAGATATTTCTCATCGCTGGCAATAAGGATCCACTTGATATACATGTATCAAAATATTTCGATGGAAAGAAAAGTAATTATTACGCTTCCCAAAAAGCGCTCTTTCCTAAAGATAATTACTACTGCAATGTTTTCAATGATTTTGTCGTTGAAGCTTGGCTGGATCCTAAAACCTCTAAAATGATTGATGTTTTTTACAAAAAGACAAAAGGGTTCGATAAAAACATACAGCGGGATCTTTTGGAGATAATCCGGCAAAAAGGCCGGAATAAATTAGTTATCAGCAGAAATAAGCGCAAAGCGGATACGATACGGCAAATTTTTAAAGGATATTTTTGGATTTAATATGATACTATTCATTTATGAAAATTCTAGGCATCGATCCCGGCTTTGAGCGTCTCGGCATCGCTATCATTGAAAAAGAAAAAGCTTCAAAGGAGAAGCTGCTTTTTTCTGAATGCTTTAAAACTTCCAAGTCGCTTGAATTTACCGAGCGATTAAAATTGATAGGTGCGCGAGTAGAAGAGCTGGTTTCTGGATACAAACCTGACTATCTTGGAATTGAAACGCTTTTTTTTGAAACTAATAAAACAACGGCTATGCGGGTCGCTGAAGTTCGAGGAACGATACTCTATATTGCAGCCAAGTATGGATTGAAGATCTGCGAATATTCTCCCCTTCAGATCAA
The DNA here is from genome assembly GCA_964450735.1 of uncultured Candidatus Saccharibacteria bacterium. GTDB lineage: Bacteria > Patescibacteriota > Minisyncoccia > Phycocordibacterales > UBA9973 > DALYCO01. The sequence continues at coordinate 71,971 of CAYVDC010000002.1, forward strand.
GTCAGCTGTAACCGGCTATGGCAAAGCAGACAAGCAGGCTGTCATGATGATGGTGCCAAAATTGATCAAGATCGAAGGCGATCGTAAGATGATCGATGATGAGTTGGATGCTATCGCCATAGCTATTACGACAAGTGCGTCTGAAAAACTGTAGGTTTTCCACAACTTTATCCTTTCTGTCTGTTGCGGCGCCTTTCTGTATTTGTTACAACATGTGCACGTTAGCAGTAGAGCCAAGTTTTGGCACATAAATTAAACATACTATGAGTGAAGAAGAGGAAATAAAAGAACCGGTCATCGATGGAGAAGCTATTCCGAATTTGGATGATGCGTTTGAAGTTGAAGACGTAATTGTTGGAGAAGACGACCTCGGTGTTTTGACTGAAGCAGAGGAAGACGACGAAGATCTCGACACTGACTTTTTGATCGAAGACCGCGATGGCATGCTTTAGGATTTGTTAGCCAAAAATAAAATACCACGATTTTCGTGGTGTTTTATTTTTGGCTTTCCGTATCTAGATTGCTTTGACGCGTACGAATGTCATTTTGCCGATCTTCAAAGTTACTGTCTCAGTAACTACATATGTTGGATCGGTAATCTTTTCTCCGCTTTCAAGGTTGGTGACAGCGCCGCCCTCGATCAATCGTCGGAATTCGCTTTTTGATGGTACGAGATTGTTTGCCACGAGAATGTCAGCAAGCGATCCTTGTCCTGCAATCTCTGGGATCTCGTCTGGGATTTCTTTCTTTTGGAACTTGGTTACAAAGTCGTTTTCTGCATCGCGCGATGCTGCCTCGCCATGGTATTCAGCAACAATCTGTCGAGCAAGCTCCATTTTGAGATTCTTTGGATTTACTGAACCAGACGCAAGCTGCTCCTTGATCTCATCGAGGCGTGCATATGGCGTGTAAGTGCAGAGTTCAAAGTAATGAAGTATCGAAGTGTCAGGAATTGAAAGTATTTTGCCGTACATGTCTGCCGGATCATCGGTAATGCCGACGTAGTTATCCAAGCTCTTGGACATTTTTTCTTTGCCGTCAGTTCCTTCGAGGAGTTTGAATGAAAGCACTGCCTGCGGTTCTTTGCCATTCATGTCCATGACATCGCGTCCGACAAGCATATTGAAGTGCTGGTCTGTTCCACCAACTTCCAAATCGCATGAACCGTAGATGTCGGCAAGAACATTTGAATCAATACCCTGGAGAACTGGGTACATCATTTCATGCATGAAGATTGGCTCGCCTGCTTTGATGCGATCCTGGAACATATCGCGTTCAATCAATCGTCCATGACTGATGCGTCGGAGAACTGCGAGAATGTTGATAAGGGAGTAGTTCTTGATGCTGCCTTTTTGCATGCGGGTGCTTGCCCATGCGTTTGCCTTGGCGAGAATATTGTCGCCTGGAAGCGGTGGAGTTGTCACCTGCTGCCCATTGAGATCAATAGTAAGAGGAATACCGTCTTGCGCTACGACGTCGTTGATAGAAACAAACCAATCTGAGTTGCGGATCCATGAAAAAACTGAAGGGTCTGTTAGGAGAATTTTCCCTACCTGATCAAGATAAGTTCGCATATTGGCTTCAATTGTCTCTTGGCTGATCTCTGGACGGATCTTGCTTTTGCCGGTTGGGTCACCGATGGAACTCGTAAGATCTCCTACCAGGAAAATTACCTTACAGCCGAGATTCTGAAATTGGCGAAGCTTGCGCAAAACAACCGCATGGCCGAGATGGAGATCTGGGCGCGTAGGATCCACACCAAATTTAATAACCACTTTTTCAGGGTTTTCGAGGATTTTCTTGCGGAATGATCCGGTTGGGTCGATGAATTCGCCAACGCCGCGGGACAATAATTCGTCTATGTCGATACTCTGTTTCATAGAAATCACTTTAGCATATATGCGTAATTTTGTCCTTTCTCAAACGTCACCAATAGCAAGTAGGGCCGAACACTAATATGGTATTATTAACAACATGCACACAAAGCACAAACAACCACATAAACATGACAAAAAAGTCATTGTTAGAAATTTGATCATCGGCGCACTTTCCGCCGTTCTTCTTTTTGGAGGAATTTTGATCATCTGGCTAGCAACACTCCAAGTCCCAGACCTAAAATCATTCGAGCAGCGATCGATCGCCAAATCAACGCAGATCTATGACAGAACCGGCAAGATCCTCCTTTATGATTTTCATGGCGACATCAAACGAACTGAAATTCCTTCGAGCGAAATGTCCATGTACGTCAAAAACGCCACGGTTGCGATCGAAGACGCACAATTTTATACCAACAGCGGCTTCCGTCCCCTCTCATTCATACGTGCAGCTCTCGTAAACCTTACGACGGGTAAATTTACGCAGGGAGGATCGACTATTACACAGCAAGTAGTGAAAAATGCTGTACTGACGCAGCAGAAAACAATCATCCGAAAGCTCAAGGAGATCGTCCTTGCTCTCAAGGTCGATCGACGGCTTTCCAAAGATGAAATTCTCCAGATTTACTTGAATGAAGCTCCGTACGGCGGAACTATTTATGGCGTCGAGGAAGCATCTCAAACATACCTCGGCAAAAAAGCGAGCGAACTTACCCTTGCAGAATCAGCATACCTCGCTGCAATTCCTCAATCACCAACCCGTTACTCGCCTTTTGGAACACACCTCGACCAGCTTGAAACACGAAAAAATCTCGTTCTTTCACGAATGCACGAACTAGGATTTATTACTGATGCAGAATACGCGAGCGCCAAAGCGGAAGTCGTTACTTGGCAGCCACAATCAGCTGGCGGTATCAAAGCTCCGCACTTTGTATTTTTCGTAAAGGATTATCTTGAAGAAAAATACGGTGAAGAAATTCTTGATTCAGGACTAAAAGTCGTCACAACACTTGATTACACTATGCAGCAAGACGCTGAAGAAATCACCAAGCGCCGCGCTCTCGCAAACGTCGTGAATAATGCTACAAACCAAGCGATGGTTGGTATTGATCCACGCAACGGTCAGATCCTTATGATGGTAGGCTCACGAGATTTCTTCGACAAAGAAATTCCTGGACAGTTCAATATCGTCACCGCAAAACGCCAGCCGGGTTCATCGTTCAAACCATTCGTCTATGCATTGGCATTTAACAAAGGCATGACTCCCGACACAGTACTCTTTGATGTGCCAACGCAATTCAATCCTTCGTGTGGACCATACGAAGGCACCATTAATGCGCGAGGTTGTTATGGGCCACAAAACTATGATGGTATTTTCCGCGGACCGCTCACTATCCGTTCTGCCCTAGGACAATCAATTAACGTTCCTGCAGTAAAGACCCTTTATTTGGTCGGCGTTCAAAATGCAATCAAGCTCGCCAATGACATGGGTATCACGACCCTCAAAAATGCATCTGACTATGGTCTCACACTCGTGCTTGGAGGCGGCGAAGTGCGCTTGCTTGATATGACATCTGCATACGGTGTATTTGCAACTGGCGGTATCCGACATGAACCAACACCCATATTGTCTGTAACAGATTCAAAAGGAAACATTCTTGAACAAGCGAACCCTGAAGACACGGGAACAGAAATACTTCCAAAGCAAACAGCGCTTCAGATCAGCGATATACTTTCTGATAACATTGCCCGACAGCCAGAATTCTCACCTCACTCTGCCTTAGTTGTTGACGGCCATGACGTAGCGGTAAAAACTGGTACTACAAACAACTTCAAGGATGCATGGATTATTGGCTATACTCCATCGCTCGTTGTGGGCGCTTGGGCCGGAAACAACGACAACACTCCAATGGTAAAAAAGATTTCAGTGCTGCTCGTCGCTCCAACCTGGAATGAATTCATGACAAAAATACTGAAAAACGTTCCCAATGAGCCATTCGAAAAACCAACCAGAGATCCAAGCTATGATTCGCTCAAACCAGTACTCCGCGGAGTCTGGCAGGCTGGCGATGGATACACAATTGATACTGTCTCTGGATTGCTTGCAACAGAAAACACACCCGAGCAAACTAGAAAAGAAATTCTCTCTCCAAACGTCCACGATATTTTATTCTGGGTAAACAAAAATGACATCTTGGGACCAAGCCCTGCAAATCCGTACAACGATCCCCAGTTTAAGAACTGGGAAACAACAGTACAAGGGTGGTGGGCAAGTCATGCTGGCGAGTACACCTTCGCGCAGCCAGGCCTCAAACCAACTGAATACGACAATGTACATGTTCCTGCAAATAAACCTCGTATCACGATTCTGGCGCCTCAGGGAGGCATTACAGTAAGCAAGACAGCTCCGCTGACCGTATCAATCAGTTCTCAAGGAATATACCAACTAGCAAAATTCGATATATTCTTCAACAACAGTTATGTTGGATCACAAACAAATGGTACATCAACATTTACTTTTGTTCCTGATGCTTCGGGAAATGTAAAACCAATAAATGAATTACGAGTTGTTGGATATGACACCGTCTTCAATACTGGAGAAGCAACAATTCAAATCAATTCTTCAAATTAACGAAGTTCCAAAACAACCAATGTTGTTTCAGAAGCGATCCTAGCGAGGATCGCTTCTTTTTTTGTAGCAAGAACTCCTTTTTTAAGCGGGTTGAGTTTGAGTGTAAGTACACCTTTTTTAAAAACGATATCATTTTCTGAAAGCTTGATCTTTGTTTCTTCTAAGATGATTTTTGATATCTGCGCACGTTCAGCAAGGTGTTTTGAAAGCTTGGCGCGCAAGCCTTGAAAAAGATTACTGATGTGCTGATTTTCCATAAACAATATCGTGTTAGCGATTCATTGGCATAATGAGGTAGAGGAACGTGGTGTCTCCAACTCCCTTAGCGAGAATCGGACGTGATGGTGCTGTACATTCAAGAGCGATACTATCGGTTGGAATAGCATTGAGACAGTCGAGCAAATATCGGTAGTTAATTACAATTGAAATTGGTTCACCAGAGAGGGCGGCATCAAGATTAGCTTCGTTTTCACCAATGTCGCTGTTTTTTGCCGAAAGAACGCATGTTTTCTTTTCTGGGTTTATGGCAATAGTAATCTGGTTGAACTTGTCACTAAAGAGTGTGCTAGTTTTTACGGCGTTTTGAAGTTCAGATTTGAGAATAATCATTTCGCTTGTTTTTTCTTTTGGAAAAATCTTTCGGTAGTCTGGAAACACCCCATCAACAACACGTGACGTAATATAATAACCATTAAATGAGATAGAGAGGAGGTTTTTTGTTATGCAAAATGAGATGTCTCCTGAAACACCAGCAAGGATGCGCTGGAGTTCTACAGCATTTTTGTATGGGAGCAATATTGGCTGAAAACCATACAAGCCTTTTACTTTTATTTTCTTCTCAGCAAGCCGGAATGAATCAGTTGCTACGAATGTAAGAACATCTTCTTCGGGATAAATATAAATACTTCCAATTTCAGGTTTGATATCTGTCTGGGCAGCGGCGTAGTAAACAGATTCAAGACCATCAAGAAATGAATTAGTAGGTATTTTAATAGTTTCTCCTTCTACTGTTGGAATAGTAGGGAAGTCTTCGTAGGGGAATGTTTTAATCTGAATGCGTGCTTGTTTGGTTTTTACTAGCAATGTTTCGCCAATCTGTTCCATTGATACTTCTTCGTTCGCTTTGCTGTTTGCAAAGAATCCAGAGAGTACTGTTCCTGAAACAGCTACAACACCCTCTTTCTCTACCTTTGCAGGAATTTCAATTTCAATACCGAGGCTCAAGTTTGTTGCGCGAAACTTTAGGGTTGATCCTGATGCAATACAAAGAACAGATGAAAGTATTGGCAACGTTAGATTTTTGCCGGTTGCTCGTTCTGCGTGTAGCAGTGCATTCTTAACTTGTTCACTGTTGCATTGTATTTTCATATATATAAACTATTACTACTATTAGTCCTGTGGATTAGTGGATAACTTTTTAAAACTGATTTCTAAAGGATATAATCATACTTTTGAAAAACATCTGTTGGGTATAACTTTTATTTTTATTTTTTCTTGAAGAAATCTAGATTTTTTATCCACACCACTTTTTTTATTTCCTTACCTTCTGCCTCTTTCTCCACAAACTTTTCCCAAACCTTATCCACACTATTTGAACATAATTCGAAGCTGTTCCACCTCGCTTACAAGTTGTGGATCAGTCTTCATGTCATTTTTAATCTTGTCGCATGAGTGGATTACCGTTGTATGGTCTTTGCCTCCAAGTTTTTGGCCGATGAGTGGATAAGAAACATTGAATTCTTCACGGAGGATATACATAACCATCTGTCGAGCTTTTACTATCTCTTTGCGGCGAGTCTTTTCATAGATAGATGCTTCCTCGACATTATAAAAATCAGCGACGATTTTAACTACTTCTTTTGAAGAAATGTTTTTCTTTGGCTTGATGCTATTTTTTATAAGGTTTTTAACCTCTGCAAGAGCCAAGGCGCGGCCTCGAACCTGCGTTTGCATGATAAGCGTGTTGAGATTTCCTTCTAGTTCACGAATATTACTCTCTACAGACGCTGCAATATATTCAAGTACGCCTTCTTCCACTGCTATTCCCTTTTCTTTGATTTTGGAACGGAGAACGGCTACGCGTGATTCATAGTCTGGTTCAATAACGTCAACGATCATGCCCTGTGAGAATCGGGATCGTAGGCGGTCTTCGAGTCCTGGGATGAAGTTAGGGTGTTTATCTGATGAAAAGATAATCTGCTTGTTTGCTTCGTAGAAAGTATTAAAGAGGTGGAACAATTCTTCCTGGCTTTTCTCCATTTTGCCGATGAATTGGATATCATCCATGATTAAAACATCGTATTTTCGGTACTTTTCTTTGAAAACATGAGGTTTGTTGTTTTGGACAGAGTTAATATAGTCCATGGCAAACTTCTCGAGAGTAATGTAATGAACTCGTTTTTCGGGATATTTGTTTTTGACTGAGTTTCCAAGGGCCTGAATAAGGTGTGTTTTGCCGAGACCAGTGTTTCCGTAGACGAAAAAGGGATTATACGCTCGGCCTGGCTTGGCTACTATGGCCTGGGAAGCGGCATAGGCGAGTTCGTTGAATGGTCCAACGATGAATGTATCAAAAGCGTACTTTGGGTTAAGGTTATCGTCTTTGTTTATAGGGGTTTCAGCTAGTGGAAGCTCTTGGGGAGCATCGGTTTTTGGTGCATTTGCTGCTTCTGCCTGCTTGCTGATGCGCATTTCAGGCTTCATGATCATATATTCTACGGTACGAATATGGTCGGCAATATTCATAAGTGATTTAAGAATAAGCTTATGATATTTTTGGATGAGCCAGTCTTTGACGAATTCGTTTGGTACGCCAACAAAAACGACGCCCTCATCCTCTCGGATAACTGCAGTGTTTTTGAACCAGGTGTTAAAGTTAGCTTTCGAAACCTCTATCTCGATGTCTTTGAGGCATCGCGCCCACAGCTCTCGTGTATCGGTTACTTCCATAGTTGGCATATTATAGTACGGCTGGAACAATCCCGGTACTTTACAGAATCTGTGGATATTGTGGGGATATAGTGGATAACTATTTTTTGGTAGAAAAAGAAGATTGCCTTCCCGTATCCCCTCTTTTGTTCTATTATGTATTCATATGTTGAAACAACTTTGGAAGCCGGTTGATCTTTTGATCGCCTACGTCGAAAAACATCAAGGCGTAACTGTTGGCACGGGGATAGGATTACTTGCAGCGATTACTCTTCTTCGAACTTTTTTTGAAAACTATTCAAACCCCGAACCATTTGGCGGATTTACTGCATGGTTTATTGTTCTTGGATTCTTTTTATATTACGCAGGGGTAATGCTCCTCCTGACTGCGTTTTTAAGTTTTTTGCTTAAGAAAAAAAGCAGCATAGTATATGGCGCGCTTATCCTTACTTCCCCTATCATTATTTCTGCTCCCCTTTTTGATCTCGCTGTTTCGCGAGGTGAAGGATATTGCATGTCGTATCTCGGCGACCATGGATGGTTTTTGGTCAAAGATTTCTTTACATACTTTGGCCCGATGGCAAACTGCGGCATCACTCCAGGAATCCGCTTTGAAATTATTTTGGTTTTGATTGGGATTGCGATGCTTGTGTATCGCCTTACAAAAAGTTTTTGGAAAACTGCCATTGGTGTTATAGGTACTTATACTATTCTCTTTGCAAACTTGGCGGCTTCAGGAATTATTATCACTGTATCAAAAGGTTTTGGATATGTGGACGCTAACCTTTTCTTCAGCAAGCTGCTCCATACTAGCTTGATTCCATCTATCCAGACATATGTAACAACAACAAATATTTACCTTGAAAACTATGCAGCGGGCGCAATTTTCATGGCACGCTTTTCCTGGGTTATCTGCCTGCTCGCCCTTCTTGTCGTTTGTTACCAGCAAAATAAGCTTGCATTTAAAGCTTTTTTGAGGGATTTCCGACTTGCACGCGTTATCTACTATGCGTTCCTTGCACTCTTTGGTATGCGGATCGCATACCAAATCGGCGGCTACCCATTCATTCCGCATACTTTTGCAGATATACTGGGTTATAGTATTTTCTTTGTTGTTATTGCGCTTAACTTTACTTTCGCAGCGACTGTTAATGATATTGTTGATGTTCCGATTGATGAAGTTTCAAATAAACATCGCCCACTTATCAGCGGAGCGCTTACCGTCGATCAATATCGATCGATCGCCCTTATTCTCGGAACAATGATTGTCACCGGCTCTCTTCTTATAAATTACACGGTATTTATTTGCACAGTGTTGTTTCATATTTGTTTTTACTTTTACTCAGTTCCTCCGCTACGGCTCAAGCGTCACTTTATTCCAGGAGGAATTCTGCTTGCCCTCGCAGGACTTATTACCGTCATGTCAGGATATGGATTCTTCTCTCTTAATACTGCTTTTCAATCCTTCCCACTAAAACTTTCTATCTTTATTTTAGTGTTCCTCTTTCTGGTTGTACACATCCGCGACTTCAAAGATATCGAGGGAGATGCGAAAGAAGGCATTCAAACACTACCTGTCGTGCTAGGAGAAAAGAAAGCTCGCATTTTAATTGGGGCACTGGTTCTCATTGGAGGAATTATTACTGGTATTGGTCTGTATAAATACTTCGAAATTTTTAGCTTGGCGATTTTTGCACTCAGCGCAACATTCTTTGTTTCAATGGTGGCTCACAAAGTAGACGAAAGAATAAGTTTTGGGCTTCTCTATATACTCGCTATTTTGGCTATCATTTTCCTTTAATCCTATTGTTGGATGCGCAAAAGCCTGGCCGACTTCGTCGGCCAGGCTTTTGTATTTGCTATACAAGCGGATCGTAATGGTTTCGCTGCCAAGGATGGCACCGAGCAATTCTTTTGGCTCCGATCCAGATTCCTTTGATTGGGCCATATTTGGCAATAGCTTCTTTGGTATATTCTGAGCAAGTCGGCGTAAAGGCGCAGTTTCCTCCTCTAGTAAGGCCTAGTTTTCTTGGTAAGCCCTGGTCAGGAGAAAGGTACTTTTGGTAGAAATTAATGCAGGCAATAAGAAATGTGCGCATCAGTTTTTTGAGAAAAAGCTTGTAAATGCTCGGTTTCTGTCGATAGGAACGGCCGAAATTGCCTCTTTTTTGAGAACAAAAGCGTACATACCCGGCTTTGGGGAAACTGAAGCTAAGGCCTGACGAAGTGATGCATACCACTTACGACGTAGTGAATTACGTAAAACCGCAGTCTTTGCAATGGTTTTTGGTGCAATAACCGCGCATCTAATGCCAGTCTCCCCCTCTTTCGTGTATCTGGCAACAAAAAAAGGCATTCCGGTCGTTTTACCACCTTTGAATAGTTGGGTGATGTCTCGGCCAGAAAGCCTTTTTTGTTTTGGAAGCATAGGTTTATGGTTAAACAGTGAGTTTCGCACGTCCTTTTCGGCGGCGGCGTGCTACGACTTTTTTACCCGCGGTTGTTGCCTTTCGGACGAGGAAACCGTGTGTAGTCGCGCGCTTTTTCTTTTTTGGCTGATACGTGAATGACATGGAGAGCATAATAGAACATTTTTGTAAGAATTGCAATAGGCACGAAGCACCTTTCAAAATACCCCTCTTTCAGGTACAATGGCTCTATGCGATACCTATGGAATGTAGTGCTCTACCAGCCCCTCTTCAACCTCCTTATTTTTATAACAAACCTTATGCCGGGCAAAGATGTCGGTCTTGCTGTTATCTTGCTTACTATTCTTGTTAAGCTTGCCCTTTATCCCCTTACTAAAAAATCTATCGAAAGCCAGGTTGCCATGGCTCAGATGCAACCGGAACTTGAACGCATCAAGAAAGAATTCCCTGATAAGCAAGAACAAGCAAAGCGGACAATGGAATACTATAAAGAGCAGAAATCAAGTCCATTTGCAGGATGTCTGGTTATGCTTATCCAGCTTCCGATCATTTTCGCCCTCTATTACGTTTTCCTTGGTGGATTCACTGACATGTCCTATCTCTACTCATTCGTTGCAAATCCTGGCGTCATCAACATGAACTTCCTTGGATTCCTCGATATTTCAAAGCCGCATATTGTACTTGCAGTACTAGCTGGCGCCTCGCAGTTTCTCCAAATGAAAATTTCGTTTAGTGGTCAAAAGCCAGCATCAGCTTCGGTTGGTGGCATGGATATGACCAAAATGATGCAGACACAGATGCAGTACGTGCTCCCTATTGTTATTATCTTTGCTGGATTGAAATTCTCAGGTGCAGTCGCCCTTTATTGGATTACGAGCAATTTGATCGGTGCGCTTCAGGAATATTACATTCGTAAAAAGCTTGCCCCTATTCATATTAAGCTTGTCTAATATATATCACGTATGCATACCACACAGATTGAAAAAATCGTTTCAGAATTCTTCAAAGAAACCGGTATTCATTCGGGAGATGTTTCTTTTTTGTACGACGAGGACACTAAAACTATGTGGTGCTCGATCTCTGTAGCAGATGGACGGTTGCTTACTGGCAAAAATGGAGAAACGCTTGCAGCAATCAATCACCTCATTCGTAAAATTGTTGATAAAAGCCTTGGTTTCAGCGAAAGTGATAAATCCTCCGTCAATATTATTGTCGATATCAATGGTTTTCAAAAAAAGCGCGTTGACAGCATCAAAGCAGTTGCCCACATGATGGCTGAACGGGCCCGATTCTTTAAATCAAGCATTGAAGTTGATCCAATGACTCCATTTGAACGTCGTATTGTTCACGAATTCCTCTCTACTATGCCTGATCTCAAGACTGAATCTGCCGGAGAAGGACAGAAGCGACATGTTGTCATTAAATATATCGGAAATCAAAACACAATCTAAAACATAAAAAGCGCACCGACGGTGCGCTTTTTATGTTTTAATAGTATTAGATTGCTGTTTCTATTTTCGGAGTAAGATCGTATTGCCACAGTATGTCTGTATTTCTATTTATATAGTAGAGATATTTGTTTGTTGCATCTACATAAAGTCGAACACCATCTGTCGCATCTCCTCCTTCTGTGATAGGGCTAAAGAGGCGCTGATTATCATATACTCCGGTTGCATCAATAAGCCAAAATGAGTCATTGAACGGTACAGTGCCCTGGTACCAATCATCAGGATATATATGACCAGCTGGAATTGCTGTCGGTACTGCACAATAGATGCTTAAGCTATTGGTTGACCAAACGCATTTTTCAGGCAGCGTATTCAATCCAAGGCCTCGAGTATTTTTTGTTTCAATATTCATGATAGCTAGGGCTGGACCACTTGCCGTGTTTCGGCTGATAAGCAGATATTTGCCGTCCGGGCTTCCGAGTGTCGTCAGTCCAGTGATCGGTCCAGCTACTTTTGTGAAGTCTCCTTTTGTAATGTCAGTGCTATAAGCAAAACCTGTAGCATATCCAGTCGCTTTGATTGTAAATATGAGCTTATTGGTGGTATTCCATTGGCTGAGCCAGCCAGAGAATTGTGATGAAAAGACACGTTGTTGATTTTTGCCATCAAGATCGCTTGTAAACCCAAGGAGGCTGTTTGCGGAAGGTAGTAAGAAAAGGATATGTTTGCCATCGGGAGAAATTGAAAGATCGGTTATGTTTTTTGGCATGGAAAGCACTGCTAGCTCTGGGAGTGAGTCTCCCCCGACAATTGGTTCAGTGACTTTCCCAATAAGTGTATCAATTGTGGTGTTGTCTGCTTGGAGGGATCGAAGGAATACTGTTTTGCCTTGATCTGCAAAGAACGCTTCATGTACTCGAGGAATCGTCGTGCTAGAGAGGCGGCGTGTCGCGAGTGTGTCTGCGAATGCGTCAAAAATATTGCTTGTTCCTCGTACCACATATCGAACAACGTCTTTGAGTACTGTTTCTGGAGTTTCCACGGGGTATGTACAGACAAATCCAGCTTGGATTTTTTTCAGAGTTAATTCGTCCATTACGCCATTCCCTTTGGTTAGATTCTGTGGTTTGAGAATGTCATCAGTAAAAAGTTCTTGGAATGTCGTAACTGCTTTTGCCGTAGTTGGTCCATAGGTAGTTCCCTCCTTGCCAGGAGAACCTGCTCCCGTTGCCGCTATTTGCGTCTGTGGGCACTGATTCAAGAACTTTTGGAGCTCTGTTACGTCTGCGCCTTTGTCGCCGGATTTGAGTGTTTTAGAAAATGCGTACGATGTTGTTACTGTCACTTGTTTTGGTGCCGGTATTGAGTTCGGATCGACAGGGAATTGTTTTTGGAGTGTAGTATATCCAGTAACTGGGGTCTCAGATACTTTTCGCAAGCGAGGAGTTGGTCCTGTTACTGGAGGATTCTGGTCAGGATTACTTGGTTCCCCCGTCGAGCCAGTGCCGCCTGGCGTTACTTGGGGAGTTCCAGGTCCAAATGGAAATAGGTCTCGGATAGTAATCTGTTCGCCAGGGTGATTTTTCTGGGCATTTTTGTAAAGAAAAAAGAACAAAGCAGTGAATGCTAGAATGATCGCGATGATTATGAGAATGGTGAATGATTTTTTCGACATAGTATTACCATTGTTTTATGTGATAGTGATCAGATTCTTTGACAAAAACTGTAGATCCAACGGTGTAAAAGCCGGCTTGATTCATTGGGCATCCATCTGAAGAGGTTCCATCAATCCAATGACCACATACTTTTGTTGTTAATCCTACGATATATGCACTTAATTCTGGCGTTATGGAAAGGTCTACGATGCCACTGCCAATTTCGTGTGATTTGTGAAGCCAGCATTCAGTACCGCCAGTGACAACAATCTTGCAGTTTGCTTGAGCTGCTGCAGAAAGGTTGCCGCAAACCTTGGTTCGCAGGTCGCCCAGCTTGAGAAGAGCTGTATTTCCAAGTTTGTATACTGTTGTGCAGTTTGATGCGCCAACAGTAGGACAATTACTTTTATTAACGGTGACTCCAACGCCAAGCAGTCTGCTGCGATAGTCAGCATCATTATTGTTGATCACTGGACGGCCTCCCCATGGAGTATCTTTGTCGAGAGCAACACCGTCTGCCGCTGCAGCATTGATGCTGGTTTGTGAGCAGTTAATATTAACAACTACTTGCTGTCCATTGATTGTTGCATTTTTAGGTACATACGGTGCGGGCAGATCATCTGCGCCAGTTGTTACAACAGCCAGTCCTTTGGGAGGATCAAGGCGAATTTCGATGAGTGCTGGGTTAATCGTGTTAAGCAGAAGCCATGATACGAGAGCCAAGATGAGGCCAAATATTGCATTTGAAATCATTTCTTTGCCACCCTCTTTTTTGGAGATAGCATCTGTTGTCATGTATTGAACACCACCCAAGACAATCATGATAACCCCCAATACTCCGATGATGCTGATGATAACTTTGATCGCGAGGTTAATATAATCAGCCGCTGTGGTTACCTTCGGGTCGTACTTGTCATAAACTTGTCCTCCCCCCATTGGTAGTGGCTCTAGGAGGCAATACTGTCCAGAACCAGTTTCTTGGCAATCAGCAGATGCTTTTTGTGGTGCTAGCACTCCAAAACCAAGGCTGGTAGCCAGGAGTATTCCGAAGACTGTAAGCGTTATGTATGAAGCAAGTTTACGCATGATTATTTTAGATTAATGGTAATGCTCTTTTCTGCATCAAGGAATAATTTTGAAATATTTTCTATTCGAAGCTTCAGGTTGGATATTCCTTTTGTTTCTCCACTTTTCAATGTCAGCATGTTTGCGGTCACTGGTGTCTGCACGTCGCTTCCGTTGATTGTCCAGCTATATGCAAGTTGAGATGAAAGCGGATTTGCTGGAGAGAAGAAGTATGGGATTGCTAAAATTGTCTTTTCGGCCGTCGTGACATCGTAGTTTGTACCTAATTCATGATTCCAGTCGATGCCATTAATCGGGTCTCGATTGTACATGAGGATTTTGGGTTTGAAGACGTTTACTGTTGCTGTTCCTATCGCAGTAGATCCTGAGGAATTGTCTTGCCCTATTACTTCGATTTTTTCTGATGGATTCAAATAGTCTTGGGCGAATAAAAGGATGCTCTTGTTGTATCCAGAGTTGTTTGATAGAACGTTGTCATTTTTTTTCCATCTAAAAACGTATTTAGTTATGTCTAGCGTTCCTGCCCCGTTGTTGATTTGAGGTATGGCTAGTACGCGGATAACCCCTTCTGAGCTTGGGAGAGCTCTTCCTTTGTAAAAAGGAGGAGTGTATGAGTCAGCACCTTCCCATACTATGTTAATTTCTGATGGATTAAAAACAAAGTTTTTTTGCAGCGTTTCTCCGCTTGCAAGAAGCATCATGAGGGTAACCGTGGTTCGTTCACCAATCCCTTTGGTGGTAAAGGTGAATTTATATGCTCCTGTTTGCGACAATACTGTCTTGCCGTCTATTTTCCAAATGAAATAGGCACGAGAAACATTTGTTAGATAGCTTTCTGCTGTAATAGTGACTTCTTGAAAAGGTCCTGGTACTTCTGGGTTTGCTGAAAAAGAAATATCGTTGTCGTTGATTTGAGCTGCCTGTTCTGGAGATGATTGTGCGAGTGCAATAATAGGAGAAAACGCCACTCCTACGAGAAGCAGCCCAACGAGCATTAGTGCATGAATGCGAGTCATATTCACCTGTATAGTATACCGTGAAAAGAATAAATACAGAACCCTTTTTGTGGGTTTCTCGGCTTTATTTTCCCTCGGCTTGTTCGTGTTCTTGTTTAGCTTTTCGGATCGCAAGGATTTGGCTCGGATCCGAGGTAACAATCTGTTCCTCGGTATAGGACGCAATAACTTTGATAGCTACGTGCTTAAGACCGGCAAAGAAGATGCCTTCCCCTACGCCTGATTCAAGAAGCAGGTACTTTTCCTCATCCGTCAGATGGAAGACCTTTTGAAGGTTATCAATCGAGCTCGGCGACTGTTTGAGGAGGATTTGAATTGAAGAGTTTGAAACGATCGGAACACCGTATGGGCTCTTCATAAAGTCGTCGATGTTTTGAGTAATTGTTGAAAGTCCGAGATAGTATTTTCGTCCTCGTTTTGCGATGCCGAACAAGAATGACGCAGTATCTTCGGATTTCATCATGATCCAGGCCTCGTCCACAACCAAGAGGCGCTTTTTGAGAGTACGGCGCACAGCGGTCCAGATATGGTGAGTAACGATGTACATAGCAACTGGCTTCAAGTCTTCTTCCATATCTCGGATCGAAAAGACGACAAGGCGCTTGTTGATATCAACGTTGGTTGGCTGGTTCAAGAATGTTGACCACGAACCTTTAGTAAACTTTTGGAGGCGCTGCAGCAACGACTCAGAGCCTTCCATACCAGCAACCACCATTTCAAAGTCAGAAAGAAGCGGAGGTTCTGCATTTGTAAGGTCACTGTCAGGAGTGATATCTTTGAGGGCGTAAGTTTCGGTGATCGCGCGGTCGACGATAGCATCTTCTTCTGGGGTCAATCCCCCGAGCATGATGCGGAACAATCCGACAAGCTCGATAACGTTCTTGCGGATAACATCGGCGGTTGTCTCGTCTTCGGTTGCAACTGGCAAGTCAAATGGATTGATGTGGTGGTCAGATGAAAGTGAAATATTAAAATATCGTCCGCCTACCGCTTCAGCTAAATATTCATATTCTCGTTCTGGGTCGATAACGATCACGTCAGTATCGAACATGAGCGTTCGGAGAATTTCAAGTTTTGTGGTGAAGGACTTTCCGGAACCAGAGGTTGCAATAGTAACCGAGTTGTAGTTTTCGAGAGAGAATCGATCAAAAATGATCAGTCCTGAGTTGTGGCGGTTAACTCCGTAGAGAATTCCCTTGTCTGAGGTAAGATCGAATGAAACAAATGGGAAGATGCTCGAAAGAGGCTCGGAATTGAGCTTCTGGTGGATAGAAAGCATGTCGTTTCCAATTGGAATAACGCTCTTGAAGCCTTCTTCCTGTTGGAAAAGAGCTGGTTTGAGGTACACTAGTTTGGATTCGAGGATAGATTTGATCTCATTCTCTGTTTTGAAAAGCTCCTGTTCGTCATCGGCGTAGATAGTGATATAAAGACCGACATCGAACATTTTCTGCTGAGCCTGCATCAGGCTGTTGCGGAGGTTTTCCAAGTCATTAACCGCGGTATCAAGCATGGGGTCTCGAACGAGACCCTTCCCCTCGCGCACATTGATCTGGCTCTGCACCTCGGCTACTTTTTTCTGGAAGTCGCGAAGAATCTTTTCTGTTTCGATTGGGTGTATGAAAATGGAAACATCAAAAATTTTATCGAGGTTAATGACGGGAGAGAACCAGTTGTCAGTTAAAAATCGTGGGTAGGAAATAACGAAAAATGTTCGAGCAACCTTTGATCCAAGATTGATCTGTTTCGGGTCTATCTTGAGCGCTGAAGGCGCAATGATGTCGCGAAATTCAAGCGTCGCAGCCTCGTAAATTTCAGACGGCAAAACAGGCATAATGCCGCTTGCCGTCTGCGTCATGCCCGAGTTCTTTTTTCCAAATAATGCGTCGAAGATTCCCATGTTATTGTTGCAACTTTATTGAACTTGATATTTCGCCTGGGTTGAAGACCTTGTAGTACAGCTCGATCGCTTCTTCTGTTCCAACCTGCACTGATCGTACGCCAACTCGAGTAAGTCCTTGCTGTACGACGCCGATGCGTTGGTCGAGCTGCGTGCGATGCTCCTCAAAGCTGATGAGCGCATCGCTCTTTGCTCCCTGACTTGGGGCTTTGGTTCCGCCAAACAATGATTTGCTCAGAGTTCCAGCAGATCCAAGCGGCGAAGAGCTATATGGGACTACGACAATAAATGTCTTTGTCATGATGGCAACTTCATTGGTGAAATTTTCTATGAAGTGCGTGTACTCTTCTGTCTGAATCTTGAGCAGTGGTTCGAGCTGCGCCTTTTTGCGTTCTTTGAGAAGTGCGATGTATGGGCGGATATCAAGACGGCGAGACTGTACAACGATCTGTACTGAGAAGTCGAGCGAGTTCAAAAAGTTTTGGAACTGCATGATCGTTCCCTGCTGTTCGTCTGCAGACTTGAGTGAAAGGTTAACTGACGAAGCAAGCAAAAGAGCGCGCATGCTGCCATCATTCAAAATAATGATGCCGTCGCGCACCTCCCTGATCGGAACGAACTCTTGAGTTGCTTTTGCGTTGAGTGCCATCTGGTACTTAGTATATCATAAACCCATTGTTAGCTCTTCTTGTTCTTGTCCATATCAAGCACATCGAGGCTCCACGAAAGATCCTTGAGCTTAGAATTGGAGAGTTTGGGTATATAGTTGAAATTCGCCAAGCTGTCCTCTTCTTTCTTTTCCTCGGGCTTCTTTTTCTTGGCTTGTTTTTGCTTCCATACGTACAGCTTTGCCCCAATATAGTAATTGAATGCTGATTCCATTATAGAAATGAACGGGCGATTGTTGACCTTGTAGAATGTGAGTGCGAGAGCAAGCGTTGCGATAGGAATAATGAGCGGAATCGCAATATAGAATGGCAAGAGTTTCCAGAGCACAAAAGATCCTCCTGCTCCTCCAAGGAGATAGATGAATTGCTTGAACGTGAACGGTCCAAAGATTTTATCCTCCACATCGATAAACTGAGGAACTTGAAATTGCATGAATATAGTATAGCAGTTCCCAAAAGAAAAATCAGGGTTGTCCCTGATTTTTCGTGGTATACATAGATTATTCTATCGGTTCTCGGTACGAGTCACCTGATTTTGGAACAGATGCTCCACCTACGTTTTGTATCGAGTGGTCTGTTTCTTTTGCAGGGACTGAGAATGTTCCTCCGAGCTTGCCTGCGAGGATATCGCCTGCTGGTTTTGCTGTCATTGGAATTGGCTGCCTGATCGCGTCTACGGTTGGAGCGCCTCCTGCGTATGGAGCTCGCGGAACAGGAATGCTTGCAGAAGCTGACTTCGCGATTGGCATGGTTGATGGAGCTTGTGCTGCCACCTGAGGCTTAGGAGTGATTTCATTGAGCACTCGAGGCTTTGACGGCGTAGGATTTTCAATGCTTGCGAGCATGTCGCTGCGGTTTTCGGAAACAGATGCTGTCGGTGTTGTCGCTGGTGCATCGCTTTCGATAGAAACGCCAGACTTTGCAAACATGCTTGCTTCAGTAGGAGTAGTTTCTGTGGTTTCTTCGTCAGAGGTCTCGTCGTTTTTGTAGAGATTCATGAGCGATGTATGGATAGGACCAAAGATTTGGTTTTTGATTTCCTCGATCATCTCAGAAATTTCCTCTGGCTTTTTTTTGAGCTCTCCGGCTACTGTAGCCTGATAGTTGTTTGGGTTTGATGTGCCGAGCAAGACCATTGTTGTTTCAAGTTCAAGTGTCCCAAGCTGTTCATAGGTAAGTTTGTACTTCTTGGCTAATTCGAAAAGCTTGATCTGGTAGTCGCTTGAAGAAACAATGTCTTGGATTTCTTGCGGCAAAAGAGCAAACCGAGTTTGGAGGTCTTGGCGCACATCTTCGTAGTTGTCTAGTGTGTTGTCCATATAGAATGTATTACTTGATAATTATATCATGTGAATTGATTAGTGGTGTGCTCCGTGATCGTCGTGTCCGCCTCCATGGTCATCATGGCCTCCTCCCCCACCACCTCCGCTGCCTACTTTGGTAAAGGCATCAAAGAATCCAGCGCTCGGTCCCTTGTATGTGTCTTTCGGATGCGCATGATCGTGCTTCTCTGTGCTTATTGCATGGTGAACAGCATCATGTTGAACATCACCAAGGTTTAATGCCTGAGGTAAATGTCGGACTTGGCTCGCTACTGCTGCAAGTCCACCTGCGAGTACTCCAATACCAATTGTTGCAGGTCCTCCCACAACCGCGCCAGCTAGTCCTGCAGCCAAACCTGCTTTGAGCCCAGTCTTTATGTCGTTGCCCATATTTCTGTATGCTCGACTCCATCGATCGTTGCTGCTATGATCATGATCCATTTCTCCAAGATCTTTGATGTTTCCAAGTTCGTCTCGTTTCATACCTGTAATTCCGAGGCCAGTGCCTTTCATCAAGTTATGATGGTACTCTTTCATGCGTGCAACCTTGATGTTTTCAAGATTTTTCTGCATCTTATCCAAACCTCTCGAGGATTCAACTTCCTCAAGGGTAACCTTTCTGACGGATGAAGTCCCATCAGCCTTAAGAACCTCAAGTGATTTACCTTCATCTTCTTTCGTAAGAGCTCGAGTTGTAGGATTGCCCTTGGCATCTTTACCTGTTATCACTTTTTCTCCTGAACCCTTCTTCATTTCGCGGAGTTTCTGCTTGTCAGTGTTTACCTCACTTTGTTTAGCAGCAACATCCGCGTTGATCTTAGCTTTCTCTTTAGTCTTATTTTTAGGAAGAGCTCTTTCTTGGGCTTTTAATTTTTCTATCTCCTCTTGTTTTCTGGATATCTTGTCTTCTTGGTTAGAAATATCTGTTTCTTTTGCTTCTATCTTTTTCTTTTCCTCATCGTATTGTTTCTTGTCGTATCCGCTTCCAAAGATCTTTGCCTTTCTCTCCATTTCAACTTTTTCTCGCTCAACATGTGCGTCATATCCGCCAGCTCGTGCTCCCGTGCTGAAGTCTGCACCAGTAACTGACTTGAGAGCGCCTGCTCCCATGTTCATGTTTACCCCAGTTGCTTTTGAGAGACCGTTTCCGAGACTAGTCTGGCGAACATCAAAACTAGATCTCTTGAGCTTGTCAGCAGCAAGGAGCTGTCCTTGAGCCTTGAATTTTTCCCACTTTGTAGATGGGATTTGTCCTGAAGCGATACCTTTGAGTTTGTCATCGTTAGCAACTCGATTTGCCATGCCTCCGATTGTTCGTGCACCCAGTGCGGCCGCTCCGCCAGTGATAGCCATAGCTCCCAATCCTGCGCCTGCTGCAACGATACCTGCAAATGCCGCACCAAATTCACCCGCCATATCCTCGGCGATCTTTTTGGCTGCCATAAGGAGTCCGACGACAATCATCGTTGGGAGGAGAATAGCAACGAGGAATGTCACCCAGTTGCCACTATTTGCATTGGTGACGGCAGCAATTGTCGTGCCCATTAGTCCTTTGTCTCCCCCTCCTACA
Organism: uncultured Candidatus Saccharibacteria bacterium; assembly: GCA_964450735.1. Classification (GTDB taxonomy): domain Bacteria; phylum Patescibacteriota; class Minisyncoccia; order Phycocordibacterales; family UBA9973; genus DALYCO01. The sequence goes on from CAYVDC010000002.1 coordinate 92,499, forward strand.
AGGTTTACGATCAAGTAAAGGAAGAAGAAAAATATTGGTGCGTTGAAACATGCCTTCATAAAACCAGAAAGCCATTGATGCCAGCCGAGCTGCTTGAGATTTTTCTCGAGCCCTGGAACGATGCTAGTCACAAACGCTAGTGGCGCAAAAATCATCGAGAACCAGATAACGCCGATACGCCCAGCAAAGAATGCCGCGCACATAAAGAATATCCACGCCATGATCAAGTTCAGTATGAACGAGATAAGTAGGATAGTAAGAATACTACCTGTTCCCATATCTGCTTTCCCCAAGCTTTCTGGACTCAAGAGTTTCTGTGGCTGAACACCTTCGATGATTGCTGCTGAGATAGGCTGCTCGACTGGACCTGCTTTTGTTGCCGCAACGTTTCCTTTTGAGGAAATATTCATTGCATTGTAAAAGACACGCGATAAGACGTTTGATGTATCAACCATGATCCTACAGAAGAACAGACTGAAGTTGATGATGATGGCTATAATGATAACTTGGGCGACGATCTTTTTGGTGTCGAAATGGTGCAAGGAAAGAACTAATCCGATCGCTGCGTAGAGAAGAATAAAGATGAAAAAGATGTTAGAAATGTCACGAACCAAACTCCAGCCGTTTTCTACGAATGATGCGATCCCCGCGCCGTTTACCCCCTGGCCATAAATGGTGCTACCAAGCGATACTGCAGCAAATGCGTCAAAAAGCGAACCTGTTAACCGGTTAATTCGGACTGCTACTGGAACAAGAAGGTTGTTGAAGAGTTCGGCAAAACAACCGCTCACATCGAGACTTGGAAGGATTGCTCCCTTCTCCACCCAAAAACACTTCAAGTGATCTGCAATCTGTTTGTTTCCCTGAGTTGCATTTACTACTTGGTTTGTTTCCGCATATGCCTGTGTAACTTCATTACTGATATCGGTATTTGTTTCTGCAGCCGCAGCGTCGGTTAGGGTGGTAATTTTTTGGACTGGACCGAGAGCAACAGAGTGAACGCCAGCTATGGTGTCTTCCTTGAGGGCGAGCTGAACATAATAGTCTTTGCCAGGGAGGATTTGTGGACCGCTGATACGAATTGGCGCAGCGGTAACTGTTGTTTGATTAAAGAAACGATGGCCAGGATCTAGTCTCCAGAGGTATACACCGATGTTGGTTGCAAGTGTTTTACCTTGGGAAAAAACGAAAGCATTGCCTTGTTTTGGAGTAAGACTAGTATTGGCTCCCCCGCCGCTGACCTGGAGGGGTTGAACTGTATAGACAAGATCACCGACTACTGTAGAAAAAGGAGCTCCTTGGAAATCTGCAACGATATCCGCTGTGCTAGTACCAACAAGCAAAAAGATTCCTTCTGATATGCTATTTTCGAGCCTATCTCTATCTAGAATTTTGTCCCATGCTCCCAAGTCATCGCCATAGCTATCAAGCTTATCTACAACTGAACCTGAATCTTGTGCCGCAGGGGTCGCCAAGATCTTTATATCGGCAACAATGTTGTGTGCGTCGGAATGAAGCACCATGTTGCCACCAATAAATTTAAAGAGATTGCTCTGTACTTCTGTTACTGGAAAACCGGTAAATTCAGCAGCGTAAGCTTTCTGTGTTCCGCCAAAGGGAAAAATCATACTAGCGAGTATGAACAGCAACAATATTCCTGCGCGGATTTTGCTTCGCATTCTGTTGTAAGTATACCCTAGATACTATTTTTTAGGAATGCATAGAAGGCTTGGGGATAAACAAAAACACCCACAGCGGGGTGTTTTTGTTTATGTGTCCTAATAGCTTATACGATAGTCGCTTTCTCTTGAATCATAGAACTTGCTGCACTGGATCTCCACTTTGTCTCGCTTGAACAATGAGTAGTAGATGCCTCGTGCTTTGTTGCTCTGGTCATCATTAGAGTCGATGATGGATTGGCAATAGAAGACGCGTTCAGCATTTTGAGGGATTATTGTCGATGTGGCACCATTGTAATCCGCTACCAGGTCAAGGGCCCGGCGAAGGCGATCCACCCCTGTTGCGGCATTATCCCAGTCGCCTCCTAGGTCGTCGTATTGTACTGTTGATGTGACCAACGAGTATGCAAGGGTAAGGTTTGAATCGCTCAGATCATTCAAAATGTCTTTGTGCTCAGCATCAAGCGAATCAGAATCATAATTGTCGTGGAATTGCTGGATGATCTGGGCTCTTGTTGTTGTGGAATTGATCGTTACTTGTGAGAACCCGGAGCCGTTTCCTTCAGTGATGCCTGGTATGTTTCCTTGTGTGGAACCAACAAACGTGCTGCCATTTTGAATCTGGGCGATATCAGGGATTCCTCCCAGAGGCGAAATTAGAATAGTGGTGCTATTGATGACATAGTTGCCCGTTGCTCTAATCTGATTTATCTGAGCTATAGAAAGAGTGGTAGGATCTATCTTCTCAAATAACTGTGGCAGGTTTTGGTCTGTGTTTACAAAGAGGTTATGTCGTCCGCCGAAAGTAACTTTGTAGATATTATCCCTGAAAAACTGATCTTTTTCCTGGAGCACCTGAATCAAAGTTAGCGTAATGCTGTCGTACTGTGCCTTTACTTGAGCATATGTTGATTCCGCTTCGGCTATTGTCGCCGTGTTTGGAAGATCTTTCATTAGAAGTCCATATGCCTTTGTGATCGATTTGAGCACTTGTTTTCCTCCTTCGTCGAGATAGTTGAATGGGTTTGGCGTTGGAGCTACTGTTCCTGGGTGTTCTGCAAGGAACTGTTGAAGATCCGTATCAATTGTTGTTCCTGTATAAAGAGGTGTGGTGTTATTGGCGATAATGGAATCAAGTCTGCTCTTTATATTTTTGAGTCTGGATAGAATAGCCAAGGATTCAGTATAGCTGGTAACGTACTGGCTTTCTCGTGTGCTGAATGCCAAGCTATTTCTAATGAGCGCTTGTGTGTCAGGATATGAAGGGATGTTTGCAGCCAAGATTTGAAGTTTAATTTCTTGAGGCATTTCTGTCGTCAAATCGCCGAGTCTATCTGCTACTTCTGATGCATCTTCCTTTTTAGATTTGATAACAAGGGTTTGTGCCTTTTGTGCAAATCGCTGTTGTGCGCTTGCAATTCTATCTCCGAGACGTCGCTCCCAGCCAAATTTTGGTCCCGGAACTGCGTAATCAAGCTGAAGGATTCTATTGTAGAAGCTGAGGTTGCTTGAATCGCCGGTTAGGATTTTGACAAGGCTCTTGTATGCATCGACTTGTCGTTGTGCTTGGTCGATGATGGTCATGCGAACTGGATTGCCGTCGTCATCTGTAAGTCCAATGTCTTCTCCAGTATAGAAGAGCTCTTGGAAATTGATATAACGGTCAGGAGCACTAGCCCAGTTGTCCCCGCTCAAGCTGTCGCTAGGAATTCCTGAAAGCGTGAGACCGTCGTAGCTCCATGAGCTGCTGACTGGCTCCCCTTTAGTCAAGCTTGAAAGCGCGCTCAGGCCTTTGTTAAGAAGTGATGTTGTAAGCGCATTAATGATGCTTGAAAGGCTGTTTCCCAATGCTTGTGCAAGTTCGCTCTGTGAAGTTTTTGATCCAAGAGCTTTGTTGATCTGTGATTGTACAACTGAACCTGGTGAAAGTTGTTTCCATTCGAGACAGTCTGCGTCAGTTTGAGCACCACCGAGCATGAATGAATGAGCCCCTCCAGATGTTCCCCCAGATGTTCCTCCAGATGTTCCACCTGTGGTTGTGCCTCCGGTTGTTCCAGTGCCTGAACCATCAGCGGTTGGAGGACTAAAACCTGTTCCGCCGCCTGTCCACTGTCCTGAGCCGCCGCCTGTTCCTCCAAGTTCAATTTCTTGCTGGCCAGCTGAAAGTTGTGGTGCTTCTACTGCTTCGCCTGCCTGAACCGCACTCATATTATTGTTGTAGTTTACTGGGTCTCGGTACTGCGTACATGTTTTTTGTGACAAAAATCCTTGTCCTTGTGCCAGTTCATTTTGTACAAGAGCTGTTCCCTTTGCAGTTTGTTTTGCCGCCTCATTGATTCCTAGGAAGAGCGATCCAAAAGCGTTGTTTGCTGGGTTTGAGATAGATGCTTCGTAGCCGGCCCATCCTCCAACACCAAAGTCGGTTGGGAATTTTTTCCATTCTGATCCAATGATCTGGTCAAGAGTAGCCTTTGCTTTGTCTTTGTAGTCAGCTCGGTCATATATTGCGTCGTAGATCAAAAGCTTTGAAACCTCTCGTCCATATGGGAATTTTGCGGCATTATAGCCAATACCGTCAACGATGTTTTTAAGTTGAGTGTCGCCAATATCTTTGAAGAATGATTTTGGGTTCTCTACAAATTTTGGGCTTCCTTGGAATCCTCCGTTAATCCAGTTAACAGTAGCTTCGGTCATTTTGTTCAAAAGCACTTTAGCGATAGCCATTCCAACCTGCTTGAGCATCTGTAATGCGAAGTCTTTCCAAGTTGCAGCAGTGTTAGATGCTTGCGATCCAGCGTTGGTTCCGTGGGTACCAGCGTTTCCTACGTCAGTTACGGGCCAGCCGGCATGTGCAACCTGCGATAATGGCGCAGTGTACATTCCTACGACTAGAAAGAGGCTTGCGACGGCAAGTCCGATCTTTTTTGTGAGAGGAGAGAAATAGTTGAACATACGATGGTGTAAGTATAACAATCTTTAGAGATTGTCGGTATCGCTAGTGTTAATAAGTGTGCTATAAGGGATTTTTGTTGTAAATGGGCTGATGAATTCTACAAGGTTGCTGAGCGTTTCAGGATAGTTTACGAATGTGCTCATCGCCAATACTGGGTTTACAAAAGCGTTTCGCATTGTTTCAATCTGTCCACGAGCTGTTCCAAGAATGTTCAAAAATCCCAGATGGTCAAGCTTGTGGGATTCTGGCACAGGAAGCGCTTTGAATGCTGCGATTAGGTTTTTGTATCGTTCTGAAATTGGTTGAAGCCCAGCTAACTGCGAAGGGTCTTCTGCATCGAGTGCAGTTTTGAGAATAACGAGGGAAGTGTCAACATTTAGAGGATATTTCTTGTCGAGGAGGTTGGTGATGCTTGCAACGTATGCGTCTTCATTCTTTTTGCTGTCAGGAACAGTTTTGAAGTCGCTAGTATCAAATGTTTCTCCTGTTTGAGTTGCCGCAATACGGTCTGCAACCTGGGCTGCTAGATCGTTTACTCCTTGTTCAGACAAAGGTGCGATCTGTCCAGTTGATGCGGCAGTAGTGAAGATGTCTCGAGCAAGTTGTTCTGTTTCGTTTACTTCTGCTTGAGCATCTCCCGACTGAGTTGGTACGGTATCGCCGTTTAGATGTTCAATCCAGTCTGCAACAGAGTTCTGATTCCCGTCGAGGGTTGCAATGTCGGTTAGGAGAATTGGTTTTGCCGTCGCCGCATTTTCGGTAATTGCTTTGATTGCTTGTCGTTTTGAAATATATCGTACTAGTAACGCAACGCCGAAGCAGAGCAAAAGTACTGCGATCAAAAAACCGACTTTTTTTACAAAAGATTTGCTTGGAAGGTACGCTTCAATATTCATCGCCATATGTGGAATAAGTATAACTTATTTTTATATGCAATACTATTTTTTAAAAAGTTATTTTTGCAGCTGTGCGTAAAACTTTTTCCAATCTTCGATGCCAAGTTCTTCTGCGCGAGCCTGTTCCCCTTTAGTGAGCTTGTGAAGCACCTGCTTTATTGCTTCTTTTGGGTATGTTCCGCCCAAATTGTGCATAATAGTCTTTCGTTTATGGCCAAAAGCAAGTTTTATAAGCTCAAAAAAGGCTTTTTCGTCTTTTTCATTATAAAAATGACCGATATTCCCTATATATAGTATAGCCGAGTCCACCTTTGGAGCAGGGCTAAAATAGCGTTTTGAGACAGTTCCCCCGTACTTTGGAACTCCAAAAACCTTTACAGATATGGATAAAATGCTTTCTTTGCCGTCTTTGGTGACAATCCGCTCTGCTACTTCCTTTTGTACCAAAATAGTCATGGATTCTGGCTGATTTGCTGATTCGAGGTACCGGCGGATGAGCATTCCCGTTATATAGTAAGGGATATTTGCTACGAGCTTCCATTTTCCTGGTTTGAGCTTGAGGTCTGCGACATCAAACTCTAAAGCATCTCCGTGTATCAGAGTAAGTTGCTTATTGGCTATTTCCGCGGCAAAAAGCTCCTCCAATACTGGAATAAGGCGATCATCCTTCTCAATTGCTATGACGGTAGCCCCAGTTTCAAGCAATTCCGTTGTTAGCGCGCCTTTGCCGGGGCCGATTTCAAGAACAGTATCGCCCTTTGCGATATTTCCAGAAGAAACCATCTTTTTGAGGGCTGGCTTAGATTTGAGAAAGTTTTGTCCAAGGGATTTTTTTGCGCGGTGTTCCATAATGCTTAATCTAAGTAGATAGTTTTTATTCTACCACCCGTACGGACTTCCCGCTCGGTCAGTTCTTCTGGGATGTCATAAAAGAATTCTGATGGTGTTGTGACCTGCCGCATGCCAAACAATGTGCGGATTGTTGCGTAGGTCAGATATAATTTTTCTCCTGCTCGAGTGATCGCTACATAAAACAATCGGCGTTCTTCTTCTCTGTGTTCTGCGCTCTGATTTTCCCGCGGCGCATGCGGAAAGAGATCCTGCTCAAGTCCAGTAACAAATACATATTTGAATTCCAAACCTTTTGATGCGTGGACGGTCATGAGGCGAACGCTTTCGTGCTCGTCTTTGATTCCATCCTGGTCAGATGCAAGTGCTGCATCGTCAAGCATTTTTTCGATTCCTTCCTCGATTGGAAATGCGTCGTATCGAGTCGCAAGTGAAACCATTTCTTGGATATTTTCTAATCGTTCTAAATCAGTCGCATCCCCCGCTTTGAGTTCTGCCTCAATGCCGGAAATTTTGATGACTTCGCGGATAAGTTCAGAAGGGTGTAGTTGTTCAGCCAATCCTTTTATTGTTTCGAGGATCACGTAGAATGATTGGATTTTTTTCTGCATTGCCGGCGGGAGATTTGCTTGTTCGCCAGCGAACAATTTTGCCAATGTTGTTTTGCCAATCCCTCTCGCGGGGAAATTGATAATGCGCTTGATATCTGAAAGATTGTCTGGATTTCGAGCTGCGCGAATATAGGCAAGCATGTCCTTGATTTCTTTTCGATCGTAGAATTTTGTTCCCAATACCTGGTATGGAAGATTTTTGCCGATAAGCGCTTCTTCGAGCACGCGCGACTGGAAGTTTGCTCGATACAGCACAGCAATGTCTCCTGCGCGAACACCTTTTTCTACGAGCTTGTCGATGGTCGTTGCAACAAAGTCTGCCTCGTCGTTCTGATCATACGCTTCAAAAATGCCGACTTTTTCTCCGTCGAGATTTTCGGTGAACAATGTTTTGTCCACGCGCACGGTATTTTTCTTGATGATGGCGTTTGCCGCTGAGAGAATAGTCTTGGTAGAACGGTAGTTTTGTTCAAGGAAAAATACTTTTGTTCCCGGAAAATCTTTTTCAAAATGCAACATGTTTTTCAATCGTGCTCCTCTCCAGCTGTAAATGTTTTGGTCTGTATCTCCCACTACGCAGATGTTAAATTCTCCGTTGGCGTCAGGACCTGTCAGCAGTTTTGTAAGTTCATATTGAACCTCGTTCGTGTCTTGGTACTCGTCGATATGAATATATTTAAAGCGCTCTTGGTAGTGCTTTCGTACTTCAGGATGTTTCTTGAGCAGCAGAACTGTTTCGAGAAGAAGGTCATCAAAATCAAACGCTTTTTCGAGTTTCAATCGCGCTTCATATTTCTCCCATACCTTGCCGACGGTTTCTTCGACAAAGCTGTTCGCCTTTGCTTTGTATGATGCGGCTGTTATGAAATCTCCTTTCGCATGAGAGATGATGTGCTTGAATTTTTTCGCATCGTGGACTTTTGGATCCAATCCAAATGAAATAATGCATTCCTTGATGATGCCGATGGCGTCGCTTTCATCGAGGATTCCGAAATGCCGATTGCGTCCAACAAGCTGGCAGTTGTCGCGAAGGATGTGCACACCGAGCGAGTGAAATGTTGAAACATGCGGCAATGTCGATAGACGGTCTTTCTCCAATGCTTTTCGAACACGGTCGCGCATTTCTGCTGCAGCCTTGTTCGTGAATGTAATTGCAAGAATATTGTGCGGAGCGACGCCATGATGAACGAGGTTCACGATGCGTGAAGTAATTGTTTTTGTTTTTCCCGCTCCTGCGCCGGCTACGATCAATAGCGGTCCGGAAAGCGTTTCGGCCGCTTTGCGCTGTGGTACGTTTAGTGTTGAGAGATGCTCGTGCATGAACGTCATCATACCATAAACAAAAAACACTCCCGAATCGGAAGTGTTTTTTGGTTGAGCTAGCCTTATCTAAAGAATCCGTGTCTACTGAGCCAGTTTTGACGATCAACGTTTACCTGGGCCCAAGCGTCTTGTGATTCGATCTTGGCTCGTCCGAGGTATTCTGCAACGCTTTCACCATTTCGCATTGGAACTGATCTTTGCATGTGTCTCAAAGTCTCATAGAGAGGTCTTGCAGGATCATTTGCATGCTGCGCAAGGTATTCTTTGTCGATGTAGCGTACGTGACGATTCAAAATTCGGTCTACTCGTTCATTATCAAGCGGCTGAAGTGTTGGATCATGAGGCTGAGGCGCGTGATGAGTTGGATCATTGTAGTATTCGTCATCCCATTCAGCATCATATGGACCTGGTTTGCCTGGAGCATTGTCTGCAACTGATTGGCTTCCATGTTCCTGGTGGTGTTTGTACCAACGCTTGGTGTGGCCTTCTGCATCATGGGTCTTGTACCAATGTTTGCTGTGATGTTTGCCGTCATGCCAATTATCGCGAGGATCATTCGGATCAGCTGGAGGCGGAGTAGGAGCAGGAGTATCATGTGAATGATCGATGTGGCTCTGGAACTGGTTGTGATTCAATCCGTTATTGCCCATAAATCCGTTGGCATTAGTTTTGCCAAAGTTTGGGTCTTGCGGATCATGAGTAGTGATGCCACTTCCAAAGTTTGGATTCTGAGGAGCAGCAGGAGCTGCTGCTGGAGCTTGTTTATAGTCGACATAGCGTTCATTGGTCTCAGCACCGTACGTTGCATTTCCTTTAGCATCAGTAGTTATAAGATTGTGGTCCTCGGCTGCACCACTAGCATTTCGCAAGCTGTGCGATACAACATTTCCATGATCATCAAAGGTAATACCCGATCCCTCGAGCATGTTCAAGCTTTTACCAGTGCTATCTATGCCGCCAAATTCTTTTGCGAGCTGAAGTGGAGTCTTATCCAAAATATGCTGGTAACCGGAAGGAATTTTGCTTGCGTCAATAAGTTTTCCGTCTGCCCCAGTGTAAGCAGCTTTAATGTTGTCCTGCACATGTTTCCAAGTCGCGATAGCTCCATGGCTGTCGTACTTTACTTCGGCGAGTGGCTTGTATATATGTGTATCAACTGGTGCTGGAGGTGGAGTCGGTGCAGCAGGAGGTGTATTCTTTATTGGATCTGGCGCATCTGTCTTTGCAGCGTGCTTATCGTCGCCATCTCCCATAAGTTTGTGATACCATTTTGAAACAAAACCTTGGTTTTCTGGTGTGCCACCCTTTACGTTGTCATGTGAATGATTAACATCATGATTTCCAGCGCCATGTTCTGCTGCATTACTGCCGCCCAAACCAAACCATCCGTTATGTCCCACGGCATTGAGTCCAGCACTTGTTGCGCCCATGGTTACGCCTCGGATGACAAAGTCTGCGATAAGGTGTTTGAGTCGAGCGTTCTGTTCAGCGTCCATTCTTTTTTGAACAGCTGCTTCAAGTGCTTCGAATGACTTCTGATCCATCATTCCCTCATTAAACATTCCTACCTTCTCTCTCACCATTCCTTGTACTTCCTGAGCTCCTTTTTCTTGGATTTTCTTTACTGATTTTTCTGCGCTCGTGAAAAAGTTTTTAGCGGATACGGCAAGTTGTCCAGCAGCTCCACCTGCGATGATTCGAGCTGCCCGGGTTGCGCCATATCCAAGCACGCCAATTGTAACTCCCTTTGCCGCAACCGCCGCGAAGCCCATAGCGAGAACCGTTGAAGTAGCCATTCGAACTGGTTTCGGGATTTTTGTGTAGTATTCCGCAGCAGTCCTTCCAATGCTTCGAATGCGTTCAGGAACAATCGGTTCGATGAGATCTTTTTTTGCTTGGAGTTCAGTATAGATCATGATCTCAATCTCTGCAGGTGTTGAACCGCCTCTAATCATTTCGTTTACTTTTTCGCCGAGGAATTTCTGGTATACCTTCTCAGCATCAACATTTTTGTCGATGAGCTTTTTCCCCTCTTCCGTATCAGGTGCGAAGAATAAGCTCTCCGCTTTTGTTCTTCCAAATATTTTGCGCTCTACTTTTGCTTGCCAGCCCATCTGTTTTTCGAGGTTTCCGTATGCTTCAAAATACGCTGTCTTTGCTTCTTCAAGGTTCTGCGCTTCTACCCAGTTTCCGTTTCCTACTTGTGCAGGTGCGCCGGTGGGATTTTGTTGTGGTCCGCCATTATTTGCTGCACCCTGGGCTCCTCCAGATGTATTTTGTTGAGTTCCAGAAGTTGTCTTAGTCTTCTTTTTTGGGCCTCCTGATGTAGTTTTTTTCGAACCCTTCTTGTTGGTCGTATCTTCTGGGTCGGCTGCTCCCCCCGCTCCACCAGGAGCAGTTGCGTCAGGATCATCTACTGGTTGATCTCTCAAAGCTTCCATGTGCGCCAAATTCTCCTCGCTGTAAGGCGCCTCGTATTTTTCTCCAACACCTTTTTTTGCTTCAGGTGTAGCGGTTGCCTCATTTGATGAAGCTTCTGCATCCTCGTCTTTTTCTTCTGTTCCTTTGCCGTGCTTCTTCTCGAAATCCTCGGCTTCTTGTTGGGTTTCTGCTGCTGATTTTTGTAACTCAGCTTCTGCAGCTTCGGTTTTGGTATCAACCTTTGTTGCGATTTTTGGGTTTTTCTTTGCTTGGGCTTTTTTCTTGGTTTCCTTTCCGATCTTTTCTATATTCGCCCCAAGGGTAACTATCATATTATTGAAAGCCTCCTTTGCCTTGAATTTTACCGCTTCTTTTCTAAATCGATTAAGCTCAGGTCCGTCTTTGGCCGAAGCGATCTTTTCATTAATATTGTCTTTTGTGATTTTTTCTGACATGAAGAGGTTGGATAGTAGGTTAGGCTTTTAATTGTTCGTTAAGCTCCTTGATCTGTTCCTGGCGCAGCTCCTCGAGACACTCGTCCATTTCCCGTTTGTGCTTGGCTGCGATAGCTTCGAGCCGCTCTATGCCTCTTTGATAGATAGCTTCAAGGGAGTCATTGTTCGACGAGCTTTGATTCATGCATATAAGTATATACCAAAGACCCCGTTTACGCCTAGCTGTCTATGGGTTTTCCTGGGTATTGTGATAATTATAGCCCATTTGAAACCTATTGACAAGACTATCCAAAAGTGCTATACTACAGCTAACATTCATTGATATGTGTTTATGTGGAGAAAAGTCTGCCGACATCGTTGTGGGCCTGCTTTTCTCTCATCATAAACATTCATAAATAAATATTCACGAAAACTAAAACCGATCTACTATGACAAAGTTAACTTCCCTTTTCGCCCTACTGTTTGTACTTTTTACTGTTAACGCTTCAGCCCAAAATCCGGGCAATAGCTTGCAGTTCACAAACCAAACACCGCCGGTGGTGAACAAACCGGGTACTACCACATCCGATCCAATGCTGCAGCAAAGGTATGCACAACAAGCACAGCAGGCCATGATGGCATATATGATGGATTCAATAAGCAAAGCGCTTAGCCATGATATTGATGCCAAGGTAAATGCTAAAGTAACTGCTATTGTTGGCGCCAAGCTTAAAAAATCCGAAGCGCAGCAAAAGAAAATAATTTCGGGTATGAGAAGTGAGCTTACCTCTACGCGCAATGATTTTGCGTATAAATTAAAACAAAACAATCAGGCTCTGGTAGATATGAACGCTTCGGTTGATGCCAAGAAAGCAGATATTGAGAAAACTCTTACCACCTTTCAGGAAACTGCTAAGGGTATAGACAAAAAACTTGATTCTTTTAATTGGAAACTATACGGTACTTGGGGTGGAGTTGCTATTCTGTTTATAATTTTGATTTTGGCTGGATTTAAGCTGAACACCAGAATTAATTTAGCAAGCACAAAGTATGACGCTAATATGAATAAATTAGTTGCCGACTACAACGCACGTCACAACCCAAGCTAATACAAACAATAATTAGATAAAATACAAAGGCCAGCAATTTATTGCAGGCCTTTTTTCTTGCACCTATTTTGTTATGGTCGCAACACTCGTGGGAGCTTGTCTCCAAATCTATCTTTCATAGCTTTGTTAACCGCTTCATCAATGCGACGTTCTTCTTCTGATACGATTCTTTCTCGTCGCTCAACATCACGCACGAACTTTAGTCTGCCGATATTCTTGTCTACGAAACCTTCGTTCGAGACATAGCTCAGGTCGCCCTCCTCAATGTGGGTTGAGAATAGCGGGTCATCTTTTCTTGGGAAATTAATTCCTCCCTCAACTCTTATGCCCGTCCCGTCAGGAGTAACCATTTCATATTTAAACACAGAACCATATTGATCAAACCCTCGTAGTTTTAGGTTTCTGAATTTGAGACTTTCAGTTTCTGACGATGCAAGCGTGTCCTTTAATACAGTAGAGATGAATTCAGTCATCTGTTCGGCAGTCACGGCTTCTGTTTCAAGATCACCCGCCTTTTTGTTTTCAGTTGTGTTCGCTTCAGAAGCTAAAAGATTTTCTGGTGTAACGTCTTTTGGTTTCTTTACGGGAGCAACGAGATTGTTAACTTCGTCCTGATTTGTTCGATACAGTAATCCTTCTGGTGGAGTAAGCGGCTCTTCTTTTTTTATTTTTTCAGCGATCTCTTGAAGACGTTCCTTGAGGGATTTAACAGGTGCTTCTGGCTGATTGGGCTCTTCAGTATTTTCTGGACCATCATCAGCTTTCTTTCCTGGAGCTAAATTTTCAGGAAGCGGCTCGGTTACTTCTTCTACTACTTCTTCTTTCTTCTCTTCCTCTTTTACGACAGGTTCTTCTTCCACTTCAACGACTGGAGCTTCTTGTGTCGCGGCTGCTGCTGGAGCTTTTGCTTTTGCATCTTTGATGATGTCGGACAAATGATTCTTATGGAATTCTGCCCACGTAAGTTCCTTTGGCTGCTCGCCCTTTGCCCCGTTCTGCAGGTAGTACGCCATATTGTAGAGATTGAAGTGGCGAAGAGACCATTCTTTCACTTCTTCAAGCGTGTTGCCTTTTGAGCCAAGCTTTTCAGTAAGGTCGTTGTATTCAACCATTACTTCTGCGTGCTTTGCTTCAATTTCCGCTGCGGTTAGTTCAAGTTTCTTGCCGAGGAGGTCTTTCGGCTTTTCATTTGTTCCAGTTCGCATCTTGCTGCGGTCAAGAATGCTCCAGTATGCTTTTGGATTATTTTTTATCTTTTCAAGTCCGGCGAGCTTTGAGGCCCAGGCGTTTTTTTCTACAGTAAGTACTTCAATTTTCTTTTCGAGATTCTTGAGTTTATCAGGAGTGTCGAAGCTGGTGTCTTTCTTTTTCTTTTCAATTGCCGCGAGATATGCGTCAATGTTTGCATTAATACGAGTGATGTTCGTTTCAATCATGTCTCGCACCCCAGCAATCTGGTTCTCATATGTCATGAGCACTCGGCTCTGAGAGTAGAGAATATCATTGAGTTCGTATTCTACTGTTCGTTCAGCTGCTGCAAACGATGTTGGAATGCTGATACCGATGAGGTTGGCCAACTGCTGTTCGGTCAATCCAATTTTTGAATTTGGATTTTCTTTGTCAGCTTGGCTGATTGCCATTCCTCCGCGAACAGGACGAATATTTGGATCAAATGCTTTGACATCCTCTATCCATGGACGGAGCTCGTCGCCTGGCTTGGAGAAGAAGTATGATTTTGTGTCAGGCTGGTAGCGGCCGTATGCGTCATATCCCATATTGTATGCGGCATGGCTTCCGTGCGGGATTCTCCACTGGGCTTCATTGACTGAGTTTGGCTCGTAGAAAAGAACTCTTCCAAATCTGTTTGAGTATACTTTTCTTCCCTCTGCGATTGCTTTAGCTTCGTATCGTTCGACGTTGTAAATGCTTTTCTCTACGCGATTCTTTTCATTTTTGACAAGTTCGCTGATAGCTATTTTGCCATCTGGAGATTTCTTGATGTTTGGTCGATCTGGTCGTGTATCGGCAATTCGGATTTCCATCTGTTCATCAGTAAATGGTTCGTACGGGTTTTTTCCTGCTTTGAAAAATTCAACAATGATTTCAGTCGGCAAAACATCTCGGAGTCCGAGGATTGTTTTCGGATATTCATTGCGGAACTGCTCCTTGCCTCCGCGAGGGTAAGACATGTTGTCGAAGTCAGTGACGAACTCCATGTACTTTTGCATCCATGGTTCGATGGTTTCGAGTTTACCAGAACGGTGGAGCACGCCCATCAAGATTTCAGCTGCAGATGTTTTGATTGAACGTCCTTCGAAGTGGTGATCGAACTCCGCACGGCCTTCGGTGATAGTGGCGATTTCTTCTGATCCTCCCACATCGATCAAGATGCCGCGCTCGAATGTGCCGCCTTTTTCTATGGCAATGATCTCTCTTCCCTCCAAGAGTCCTAATGAATCAAGAGTGTACAGTGCTGCTTTGGAGTCAGTATCGGGATTTTTGTGCGTTACAATTGGAACTGTCTTGTCTTCGAGAAGTTTGTTGACGATCTCGAGCATCTTTGCGTCAAGGATACGATTGAGTTCCCTGTTTGTAGGGCTCTGCTGGATCAAAGATTCTCTGATCTCTGCAATAGACATCTTGCTTCGCTTCTCAGCTTCGGCAATCTTTGCTTCTTTTGTTGTCAGTGTTTTGAACTTCCAATCAGGAATCTTGTTTTTGAGGTATTGCTCGGCAGTCGCAGCGTCTTGGGAGAGCTGGTACTCTTTGGAACCAACACGTTCATTGGTGGCTTTAGCGAGCAAATCTTCGAGTTCTGCCTCAGTTTTGCCCTTGAGTTTTGCTTCGCTGTGCCCTGCTGCCTTGAGTTCAGCAATGCGAAGTTCCTTGGCAAATTCTGCCGCTGCCTGTTTGTTGATCTTTACTTTTTCGTAGGATAGTTTTTCTTCAGTCGCTTCTGCTTTCTTTTCTTCTTCTCCGATCAGCTCAAATTCTCCCTCCGCAATATCGTAATTATCAGGATTAATTTTTTGCTTTTTTTGTGGTGTGTGAGTAACTTTTGCTTGGTTCGCCGACGCCGCTTTTTTCTTCCTTGAAGCTTCCGCTGCTTCTTTTTCGAGTCTCTCTTTTTTGGCGAGCAGTTCCTCATGTTCCTGCTTCATTGCATCGAACATGATCTTCATTCCACGTTTTGCTCGGTCAACTCCTTTTGCGTCTTTACTGGTTTCAGAAATTTTCTTTAGGAATGTGTATGCTGCGGCCTGAGGGTCGCTTTCTTCGGCTTCCAAAAAATTCTTGTACGCTTCTGAGTTTTTTCCAAATAATTCCTCGGCAATTTTTTTGTCAGCAGTCTGCTCTTTAAACCACTTCATTACTTCCGCCGCTGCGTCGTTTTTTTGCTCAGGTCCTGTTTGGTTGGGTTTTTTTTCTGCCATATAAATGTAATATTATTTTACCACACGTTCGAAATGTTCAAAAATCTTGTTGCGGCGAGCGATCTTCTTTTGGAGCTCCTCAAGTTCTTTTTCTATTTCTTCTAGTTTTCTTTCTTTCTGTTCTTCAGGCTCGTTTGATTCTTCTATAGTTTCTTTTACTTCTTCTTTTTCCTCTACTTGCTCCTTTGGTGTTTCCGGTTCACTTGAATTCTCGGTCACTTCTTTTTTAGTTTGCTCCGCAGGTGTTTCTGGAATTGCTGGAAGATTTCGTTGCTGATCACCCTCAGCTTCTTCTTTGGCTGCTGCGTTAAGCTCTGCAACATCTTCTACACCGAGGTTTGTTTCAGGAATTTCAACCGTAGGAGTTTCAGGGATTTCTTCTGTTTCCTCGATTGGTGTTTCTTCAATTGCTGGAGCTTCTTGTTCTATTGGGGTGAACATGTAAGAGTCACCTTCCTCATCTGTCATAAGTACTGAATCAGTGTATGAATCCCATTCTTTGAGGACGATTGCATCTTGCTCGCCATTCTCACTTTTTATTGCGATCTTGTATTTTTGCTCTTTTGGCAATGAAAGGATTCCCGTGACTGTCCACTTCTCATTGTTGATATCAGTGTATGACTGTCCTCTTTCTAGTTTGAAAGCCGCATCTCCTGTGGTAAGCGTAAGAGAACTGATAGTGTATCGCTCTGGAGATTGGTCAACGAGGTTTGCGGATTCAGGATCCATCACTCCGCTCACACTTCGAATAAGTGTCATGCGGTCGCCAAGGGTTCGCAAAACTTCTGAATTATTTTTATTTTCCCAGTCGCGGATATATACACGCTCATGTTCACCAAAAGCGTTTTCTACTTCAACAACAACCGAGCCATTATGCTCATCGATCTTGCCGATTTTCCACGGAGTATTTTTGCCATCCAGGAATGTTTGTCCGACATCGATGCTGATGATTCCATGAGAATGTTCAAGATCAATTCCTTCATGTGTTGCATGAGCAGGAACTGACAACCATAATCCGATTTCCTTTTTTCCGTATATGACTGTGATATGGCCTTCTTCCGAAGATGTAATTTTACATCCAGTAAGATATTTCCCTTGTTCGTCTACGACGTCGATTGTTCGAGGACCGTTATTGATCTTCTTGACCATAATCGGTTCATCTTTCTCGTTATAGAGTATGGTACCGATTTTTATACCTAAATCTTGGATAGTCCCCATCTTCTCTTCTTGTTGTGGAGATTTGGTTTTAGGAACGAATGGAACTTTTTCATCGCTAATGTCTGTCGGTATATTCATGAGCTTGTCTAGATCAGCTGAAAGCTTTTTGATTACCGCCTCGGTTGTATAGTCCTTGTATTGATACAAGAGGGATTCGATCTTTGCAGTATTTTTCTGCTTAACAAGTTTAGTAAGATCTCCTAGTAAGACAGTGTTAAATAATTCGGCTGTATTTTTGTTCTGAATAGACGAAATAGCTTTTCCAACTTCCAGGGAAACATCTATGTCTTTTTTGGTTTCTACCGTATCGTTTTTTTGAACGATTGGGGTTTTTTCTGGCATATGTTAATTATACAATATGTATATAAAAAGTCAAATTACCCTACCTGGCTCATGATTGCGTCTCGTTCTGCTTTGAGTCCTGCTGCTTCTTCGGCAACAATGGCCTCAAAGTTAGGTACTTCGCTGTTCATGAAAGCCAACAATTCATCAGGTGCAGTGTTTGTTGAGAGGAGAGATTCGAGCTTGTCCTGAGCCTGTTCGCTCATGCCTGGGGCAACGCGCAAGATTACTGCCTGGAATACCAAGCCACCGATTTTCTCAACAAGCGCATCCTGTTCTTCGGGAGTTGCGTTTTCGAGGTTGTAGGTTTTGATGAACATGTCGCGAAGTGTGGTATCCATATATATTGTATGTTTCCGCCAAAGCGGAATGATTAGTGATTAAGTTGCTGGAATAAGTATATCACACCACAGTATTGGTACTATTGGGGTTTTGATTGTTATCCACATCGTGGGGATTACTAAGTTGACTAGATGGGCGTCTCGCGATACCCTGGATGAGCTAGGCACTTTTTACTTCACATTCGCCCGGCCCACCGCACACAGTTAGCAAAAAAGCCTTATATAACAAGGTTTTCTAGCATCCAGAACGACAGTAACGCATTTGACCTTATATTTCAATACTCATTTGGGTATTTGGCCATGTGCTTTTAGATAGGCTTATAGAACAAAACCCACAAGAACCTGGAGAATACGCCTTTGGCAAGCCTTCTCCGGCGAAAAAACCTTTATTTTCCAAGCTTTATCTCATAAAGCTTATTCTTTCGTCCCAAGTTATCCTTTCCTCTGTACTCTTTCCAGTACTGGCTCAGGCATCCTTTCTCTCTATATTAGGTATTGGAGGCGATGCTCTCCCCGTTCAGGCTATTACAGCGTCAGCTACGCTTAACTCTCAAACCCTTGCTTTGCCGCAAGCGCAAGCAATTCTTGCATTACAAAATCCAGACGAAGATACTGATCTCACTGTTGCAGATAATGCTCTCATCGCCGAAACAGGACCGCTTGGTACTCAGGCTGATGTAGTAGAAGATGAACCTGATGCAGCAGACATTTATACCTATGTTGTCCGAAACGGAGATACTTTGCCTGTTGTGGCAAAAATGCTCAATGTTTCAGTTGGAACCATCGTTTGGGCAAACGACCTGCCAAGCAAAAACGCAAAACTCACCCCAGGGCAGGTTCTCACTATTCTCCCTGTTTCTGGTATCTCATATACAATCAAGAAGAATGATACTGTTTCCTCAATCGCAAGAGCATTCAAGGTAGATGCAGATGAAATCGGACGTTTCAATGGACTTGAGTCTGATAGCAAACTTCAGTCTGGTGCAACTATCATTATCCCAGGCGCAGAACTTGCTTTGCCAACAAATACTTCAACAAAAACTTCTGGCGGAACTTCTGGCGGAACCAAGACCAATTCACAGTTGCCGCTCGTTGCATATGGAGCTACTCGATACCTCCCTGGTCATGATGGTCCTGACCTAGGCGGCTACTTTATCCGACCAACGAAGGGATGTACTCGAACACAAGGTCTTCACGGAGCAGATGGCGTAGATATCGCTTGTCCAAATGGAGTTGATACTCCGATATTGGCTGCGGCAAGCGGTACAGTCTTGATTGCGAAAAGTTCTGGATGGAATGGAGGCTTCGGTGAGTATGTGGTTATCAACCATTCAAATGGCTCTCAGACACTCTATGGACATATGAGCCGAGTAGATGTTTCTCCTGGACAAGTCGTTACACAAGGACAACTGATCGGACTCATGGGCGCAACCGGACGCGCAACTGGAAAGCATCTTCACTGGGAAGTTCATGGTGCTATGAACCCTGTCGGAAAAGATCCACGATACGGACTATAAATCGAAATAAAAATAAAAACGCCTTCGGGCGTTTTTATTTTTCCTACAACCGCATTTCATTTTTCTTTCATGAGTTTTGTTTAGTATACATATATGTCATATGCTCGCATCAACAGCGCTCAACCGCACTTGCTTGAAGGAAAGATAGTTACTATCGAAGTGGATTTATCTCGAGGACTGCATTCTTTTTCAATTGTCGGTCTTCCTGATAAAGCAGTTGAGGAGGCAAAAGACCGCATGAGCTCTGCAATCAAAAACAGCGGCCATGATTCACCGAAAGCCAAGAACCACAAAATTGTCATCTCGCTTTCTCCAGCAGATATCAAAAAAGAAGGCGCCTATTTTGATCTCGGCATGGCGCTTGGATACTTGCTTGCTGCTGAGGTTATCGAGTTTGATCCGGCAGGAAAATTATTTCTTGGCGAGCTCAATCTCTCAGGAGACATTTTGCCAATCAAAGGCACGCTCGCATTAGCAGAAGCTGCACGCAATGGCGGAATGAAAGAAATTTTTGTACCAATGAAAAATGCTGCAGAAGCTGCATTGATCGAAGGCCTCGTTGTGTACGGAGTGCAAAGCTTGAGGGAAGTGATTGATCACATAACATCCACCAAAAAGAAATCGAAACTAATAACCCCAACGCCAAAAACAGAAATCTCTGTTGCACCAAAGCAATTTTCTGTAGACATCAAAGAGATTCGTGGACAAGAAGGAGCAAAACGAGGACTAGAGATAGCGGCGGCGGGCGGGCACAATATTGCAATGTCGGGCCCGCCCGGAACTGGCAAGACGATGCTTGCTCGAGCGTTCATCTCGCTCTTACCGGAACTCACACTTTCAGAAATGCTCGAAGTTACTCGCATCCACTCTATCGCCGGCAATCTTGATGCCACGCTTGTCACGCACCCGCCGCTTCGTTCGCCGCACCACACTGCTTCGTATGTTTCTATTATTGGCGGCGGAACGATTCCTCGGCCAGGCGAGGTTACGCTGGCGCACAAAGGCGTGCTTTTCCTTGATGAGTTCCCTGAGTTTGAAAAGAGAGTGATAGAGTCGCTCCGCCAGCCGCTGGAAGATAATGTTGTTACTATTTCCCGCGCACGAGGTTCTGCTTTGTTTCCTTCAAATTTTATTTTAGTAGCAGCTATGAATCCATGCCCGTGCGGATATCGAGGATCGCGCATCCGTGCTTGTAGATGCAACGGCACGGACATGGCTCGGTATGGCCGCAAACTCTCCGGTCCGATTCTTGATCGTATTGATTTATGGGTAACAGTTGCGCCAGTTGAATATGAGAAGTTGATGGAGAATACAACAGAAGGAGAATCAAGCGATATGGTTCATGCAAGAGTTGCGCGTGCTCGTACGATCGCCAAAGAACGATTTGCTAATCACCCTAACAACATCCAAGCCAACTCAGACATGCGCGCCAAAGACATCGCAAAATATATAGTTCTTGGTGATGAAGTTAAAAAAATTCTTCATGACAGCGCCAAAAAATTGCAGCTCTCAGGCCGTGCCTATCATCGAGTGATCAAATTGGCGAGAACGATCGCTGACCTCGCTGGTTCTCAGACAATAGAAATTTCTCATGTGCTTGAAGCATTGCAGTATCGACCCAAGATATAGTGACGCAAAACAAAAACCGCACTTGCGTGCGGTTTTTGTTTTTTATTGTTGTACGTGCTCGATCTTGGTGCGTGCTGCTGGATTTGCTCGCAATCGCTCGATGTCGATCTCTTCGCCAGAGACTTCGCAGATGCCATAACCGCCCTTTTCGATCTTCTCGAGCGCATCGTTAACATCTTTGAGTCGTGCCTCAAGGGTGTTCATGGTTGCAGTTCGTTCTTCATATCCCTGGAATCGGTCTGCCATGTCGTTTTCATCGGAGTCCTCTCCCACGTCTACTGGAGGAGGAACGGCCTCCCAGTCCTTGTTTGCGGGATTCATAATGCCGAGATTTCCGAGTTCGTCCATAAGGACCTTCTTTTCTGCTTCGAGTTTTGTCTTGAATTCTTGTGTGTCTTTCATGTGCCTAATGGTAGCACGTTCTTTTAATGGCGCAAGGTATTGGCCGTGAGGCGGTTGAGGACTTCTTCAAGGGTGTCGGCATTGTTAGTGATGATAAGGGTGCTCTTGTCTTCACCGATAAATGTGTAGAACAATACGACATTTCCTTTGCTATCAAGCAGGGCCCGAGTGTCTTGGTTTTTGATTGTCTTGTCTTTGAATTGTGCAGCAAAGAGCGCGGCACCATCCCCAGAAACATCGATATTAAAGACATTATAGAGCTCGTCGAACATATGCTGTTCCCATTCCAGCATGCCTGCGAGAGCGGTTGTATATGAATTTGTCTTGAATGCAAAGAAGAGTCCGTTGCCATTGAAAGAATGAACAGCAAGCGTGTATGTTGGATCAAGCGATCTGACTAGTCGATCAGGTACAACTGATTCGATAGATTTGAAGAATTCTTCGGTGGTGAGGATGTGCTGAGCGCTTGTTCCTGTTTCCTGGGTAAAAGGCAGGATTCTTGCGATTGTGTTGATGGTCTGTGTCGCATTTTTGTATTGCAGCCCGATCTGGGTGCGAACATTGTCGCGTGTGAGGCCGGTAATGTTCAATCCAGAAACAGAATCAACTTTGATGATGCTTGATGAGCCAGTAGGATTTTGAGTGATCGGAACTGTTTGTGGAACGCTCCGATATAGGGCGTAGCCGATTATTCCTAAAGCAACAAAAACAATACAGAGTCCCCCGATTATATACATTCTGTTTTTGCCTGACTGAGGATCAACATTTTCTTTCTCTCGCTCGTTGCGCTCGTTTTCGGCCATGGCGATTTTGATAAGCGATCCCTCGCCGGACTTGATCGTGTCAGCTAAATCGCTTTGAAATGTTCGCAGTGTTTGCAGGTTTGCGTTTTTGCCGGTTAGGCCGAGCGGCGCGCGCGAAACCTCCGAAGAAACTGGAGTTTCTTTTTCCTCATCCACTCTACCGTTTAGTTTTGGCATGCCCTCGAAACCTTCCATATAGATACATCATACTCTATTTGGCATAAACAGAAAAATGCTCGATACTATCGAGCATTTTTCTTGGTCTGTGTGCAGTTATATTTTTGGTGCAGCTGACGGATTGATTAGTGCTGCTGGAGGTGTGGGCGGCTTGATGAAGTTAGGATCTGCTTCTTTGATTGAGAATGAGATGCGTCCTTTTTCTTTATCTACGTTTACTACCTTCACTGGAACCTTCATTCCCTCTTTCAAAACATCGGCTACGCGAGCAACTCGGAACGGTGCGATTTCAGAAATATGCACAAGTCCGTCAGCGAATTCTGAGACTTTCACAATTGCTCCAACTTCGATGATCTTCACGACAGTGGCTTCAGTGATATCGCCAACTTTCCATTCGTGCGTCATTTCCTGAATGATTGCGAGAGCAGCATCAGCTGCTCCGTTCTTTCCAGAAACATAAATCGTTCCGTCGTCTTCAATAGTGATTTCAGCGCCAGTCTTTTCGCGAATAGCTTTCACTGTTTTTCCTCCTGAACCGATGATCAAACCAATCTGATCAACCTGTACTTTTGCAACCAAGATCTTTGGAGCGTTTGGAGAAATATCAGGACGAGCTTTTGGAATTTCCGCTTCGATGACATCGAGGATCTGCATGCGAGCTTCGCGTGCTTGTGCAAGAGCTTCTTTCAAAGCCTTCACTGGAACTCCGCCGACTTTGATGTCGAGCTGGATTGCCGTGACGCCTTCGCGTGTTCCTGCAACTTTGAAGTCCATGTCGCCGTAGTGATCTTCCGGTCCTTGGATGTCGGTAAGGATTTTGTACTCTGTAGGATTTTCAACATTAAGAATAAGTCCCATGGCGATACCCGCTACCGGGCGCTTGATTGGAACACCGCCATCCATGAGGGCAATTGATGATGCACAGATAGATGCCTGTGAAGTCGAACCGTTTGAAGCGGTTGATTCTGATACGACACGGATGGTGTACGGGAAATCCATCTTATCTGGGATCACGGGAGTGAGCGCTTTCTCAGCGAGCATTCCATGGCCCATTTCGCGGCGGTTCATTCCGCCAACGCGTCCTGTTTCACCGGCAGAGTATGGAGGGAAATTGTAATGGTGCATGAAACGCTTGGTTCCACGGACTTCCATTCCTTCGATGACGAGTGCTGTTTCAGGTCCGCCAAGTGTAAGGATTGAAAGCACATGAGTCTGTCCTCGGTAGAAGATTCCTGTTCCGTGCAATACAGGTGAAATGCCTCCTGCTTTTGCATAGAGTCCTCGAACTTGGTTCATTGCGCGTCCATCAGCACGGCGATTTTCCTTGAGAGCTTTTTCATGCACGAGATCATCGAGTGCTGCTTCCAAATAATCTTTTGAGTGTGAAACAAGTTCTTCATTGTCTGGAAACTTTTCGGCGACGATAGTATTCCATTCGTGTTCAAGCTCAAGGAATTTTGTTTTTCCAAGTGTTGGGTCGTCTCCTTCTTTCAAAAAGATAGCGTCAGTTTTTGTTCCAACAGTTGCCTTAAAGAGATCGCTGACTTCAGCAGGCACTTCAGGTTTTGGGAATTCCAATTTCTTTTTGCCGAGCTCAGCAATGATTCCTTTCTGCCAGTTTTCGATTTCCGCGATGTGCTTCATTGCAAAATCAATGTAGCTACCGACATCTTCTTCCTTGTCTTCGTATGCCATCGCTTCGATCATGACGACATTGCCGTCTTTTCCGCAAACCGTAAGATCAAGTTCATAATTTGTTTCGCCAGTGTTTGCAGCGAATGGATCGTACACAACTTCTGTTGATCCTTTCACTCGTCCGATATGCGCTGCGCCAACTGGTCCTGCCCATGGAATATCAGAAACTCCGAGTGCGAGTGACGCTGCGTTGATTCCCAAAACTCCTGGGTCGCATTTTCCAACTGAGAGAACAGTGACGATTACCTGAACTGCATTTTTGATGTGATGTGAGAACAATGGTCGGATCGTTCGGTCGATAATGCGTGATGAAAGCACGGCCTCATCTGACGGTCGTCCTTCTCGCTTGTTATATTGACCGCCGAGGATCAATCCAGAAGCGTAAAACTTTTCCATGTATTCGACAGTGAGGTTAAAGAACCCTCGATTCTCTTTGCCGTCCTTTGAAATGACGACGTTCGCAAAAACGACAGTGTCTTCACACTTGAGCATGACCGAGCCATTAGCCTGATCTGCCAAGTCAGAAAACACGGCAGTCATCACTTTTCCGCCCACTGTGAGCGTAAATTCCTTGCTATGCATATATATAGTATGTAAGTCCCCGGACTTTAGTATTGAAACCGGTGTTTCACTACTACCTGTCCGAGGGCTTACGGAGCTTAAAAAGCTTAATTAATAACATTCAAAATATACCACACAAGCAAGAAAACTCAATCGACGGCTTATTTGACACTACCTATAGATAAAGCTATTCTAAAAAGAAAACAGAAACCATGAAAAACAGCGACAGAACTCCTTTCAAAAACCAACAACTTTTGGCAGAAAACGGATTTGTATTTGATCCATTCAACAACTTCCCGATAGATATTAACTTATCGCGGGTGGAAGAATTTGAGAAAAAATCTTACCGTGAACTTTTTAACTTACTAAAAGTTACTAAAGATTCTACAAAACGCTTATTGCCCGAACAACAAATCGAACGTGATGAGATAACAATGGCATTGTTTAACAACATAACAACTGCTGAGGTTGATCCCATTCCCGTGGATGCTCCATTGCTTGCAAAAGGTGACATTGTGGAAGTAAAAAGACTTGAGGACAGAAAACTCAACCCAACGTTCCATAAGCCTATTGCAAATGAATTCTTCCAGGTAATACCTAGTAGATACCAACGCCGTGCACGCCAGCTACTTCTTCTGACTGGGCATTATTCCCAGGTAAACAGAACTACCTATGTAGCAGTATGCGCAGCACAAGGAGAAACCCTTGAGCTCGAAGCGTATCAGTTTTTAGATTCGTTACAAGTCCCCCTTGAACAGGCGGCATAAAGTATAACTACAGCATAGTATCTCATTCATAGCCCTGCACAACAGCGGGGCTATTTTTTATTTGACAAAAGTGATACGTGTGATAGTTTGTAGAAAAAAGACTTCTATGATAATCCAACTAGCTACAACGATAACTTCCCCAATACAATCTCCAATCTTGTTAATCGCTACCCCGGTCATTGCTTTCAATGGGACACTGAGCACAAAACGCTATCATAAATTCAAAAAAGAAATGGAAAGCAAAGGTTGCGACTTTTCTTTTTTTCAGAAGCCTTTGATCCACCGCATAAAACAAAACGGAAATTTCGGACTGTTTTATTCGCTTAATGGTTTGGAAAATAAAAAGATGCTCGCGATTTTCTGGCACAACCAATATGCTAAACACGGAGAACGCTTGGAGGCGTATATTACCGCACTTGCATCAATCGAGCAGATCGTAAAAACCGGAACAGCTTTTGATGACGATGTGACCATCGCTGTCGATCTTGCTAACGTTTGCCTTGGCGAAAGCATCAATAAGCAACGTGAGTGGCTAGATTTCTTTGCCAACTCAAAACGCGGATACGAAGTGTATTCCAAAATTTAGATTTACCTACAACAAGAACTATTATATAAAAGGCCGTCGCATGCGACGGCCTTTTCTTCTATCTCTATTATCTTCCGAGCAGATACTTTTTGGGATTCTCTGACATATCAATGAAGTCATCAACGACTTCTTTTAATTTCATACTTGTAGATTTTCCAAATGAAATCACTTCTACCTGCGTCATTGTCTGGAGATATTGCACAAGTGGAATAAAGTCACCGTCGCCTGATGCGAGAATAATTGCATCGAGTCGCGGCGCCATCTTGATAGCATCAACTGCCATGCCGACGTCCCAGTCTCCTTTCTTTGCTCCTCCTGCAAAAACTTGCAGGTCTTTTGTTTTTGTCTCAATGCCCATTTTGGTAAGAGCATCGAAAAAGTTTTTTTCATCTCCTGCTTCAGAGGTGATAACGTATGCGATCGCGCGAACGAGTTTTCGTCCCGCTACTGCGTCTTTCAAAATCTGTGCGAAGTTTACGCGCGCCTTGTATAAGTTTCTTCCGCTGTGATAGAGATTCTGTGTGTCGATAAAAAGTGCGACGCGCTGTTCTTTGTGTTTGATTGCTGACATAAAAATAAAATACTAATGAGTCCGTTTATAAAAAAATCGATTCTAAGTAAAGTATACAGGATTAATCTCTTTCCTACACTTTGTGGCTGCACGCGCTTTGTTGCTAAAACCTAATGTACCACGTCGTGCGCGGTGTTTGCCTAAAGGCAAACATAAAACCCGTCTGTCTGCGTGAGCAAAACTGACGGGTTTTATGTTAGAGCTTACGCTTCTACTTTGACTTTCTTCACAATAGCTTCGTGACGAGCCTTGTTGGTTCGTTCGAGGTATTTGAGGTGAGTTCGTCGGTCTGCAACCATCTTGATCAAACCGCGTCGTGAGTGGTTATCCTTCTTGTGCTTCTTGAGGTGGATAGCAAGCTCGTCGATGCGTGCTGAGAGCATAGCAACCTGTACTTCTGGAGATCCAGTGTCAGTAGCGTGGAGCTGGCTTTTCTTGATGACTGTTGTCTTTTTCTTTGTTTTTAACATATGTATATAAATTAGCTTGCGAAGGCTGTGGCTGTATAATAACATACTTCAATTAAAATTGCAATACCCCACCCTTTAGGGCCTGTCAATGGTGTCTTTGTCATAAAAAAAGCCAAAACTAGGGTTTTGGCTTTTGCTTGATAAGTTTGGTTTCTAAAATTTTGTAGGCATACTCTAGTGCCTTCTCTTTTGTTGCAGCAGTAGCAGTGCTAGTAAGAACTATTCCATTACGACGTGCCGCAAGATTGATTTTTTTTTGCGAATGCTTTGCTTCGTGGAATACATGGTAGAAATTCCAATCTTGCTCAATGTATTTAGTAAACATATCATGAACAATCAATTCACCAAGTAAATCACCAAATTTCAGCTTCTTCTTCTTTTTTTTAGAAGTATCCTGGCTTGCAGGTTGTTCTGGTTGTTTTTTCTCAGGAATAACTATTATTGCCGTTTTGGGTTCAAAATCGGTAAATGTTGTATGGTCCAAGAAAGTAGATAATACATTGATATTGTAACGGTCCAAGGTCTCACGCAGCGGAGCGCTGAATCTTGGATTACCACTTTTTCTCGCGCGACATTCCAAATTGTTAACCGTAGCAAATTCAGCAAGTGCCATGTTAACAAGAACGCTGGCGCTTTGTATCCACTGATGTACTTTTGAAATACCTTTCGGGGAATACGGATCCGTGTTGCATGCTTGAGCAAAGTGCTCTATCTGCGTTTTCCAAAATAGTTCTTCTTCGTTTTCAGACTGAAGATGTTCTATTGAATGGAACCTGCGTTCATGCATAACCGTATCTGTTGTTCCAATGCGCATGTGGGAAATAAATCCTTTGCCGATTGAATCTGCGGCAAGCTCCACCACCAAAAACATATTCTTTGTAATTGTTGGATTGGGTATCGGCAGAATGAAGTAAAGGCTCCCCTTTGAAAAATGTAGTAGCTGATCCGCAATAATTGTATATTGATCATCAAAGGAAAAAGTTCTGTATATTCTCATGGTAAAGGTGTTTTGCCGTATTTTAACACATTTTATATAAAAAGTCAATAAACATTGTGCGACATCATTGTATCCCTTATACTTATATATATGTATGATCTCCAAAAACTCAAACGTGAATTTCTCGAGTACATGGAGATCGAGCGCGGTTCAAGCCTCAAGACCGTTCGTAACTACGAACTCTATGTCACCAAGTTTTTAGAATTCGCAAAAGTCTCTGATCCCAAAGACATTACCGATGATGTTGTTCGAGAATTCCGTCTTCATCTCAACCGCTCCCCCGGATTGTTCATCAAAGGACAAGCGCGAGCAACAATGAAAAAAAATACGCAGAATTATTATCTCATCGCCTTGCGACGATTTTTAAAGTATTTGATGAAGCGCGGTATCACTACCCTTTCTCCTGATCGGATCGAGCTCGCAAAAGTTGGCGCACGACACCTCGATCTCATTTCCGTAGAAGAATTGAAGCGCCTAATGAAATCTCCGGAGCTAGTATTTGCTTCGGTAAATAAAGAAGATCCAAAAGCAATTGCTCGAGGCGAACTTATGATGTATCGCGACATGGCGCTATTTGAATTATTTTTCTCAACTGGCCTTCGTCTCGCAGAACTCTGTTCGCTCAATCGCGATCTCGATCTTTCCAAGGACGAGTTCTCAATCCGCGGAAAAGGAGAAAAGATCCGCGTGGTGTTTCTCTCAGATGAAGCAAAAAGCGCAATCAAGAAATATTTAGCAAAGCGAGTTGATATGGAAGAAGCAATGTTCGTGAGCGTCGTTGAACGGCACGGGAAAGCAGGAAGTACAAACGATCCACGTCTCACTCCTCGCTCAATTGAACGCATCGTCAAACAGCATGCCATCAACGCCGGCATTTCCCGCAAAGTCACCCCGCACGTACTTCGTCACTCATTTGCAACCGACCTTCTCTCTAATGGCGCAGACATTCGTTCCGTGCAGATGATGCTCGGCCACGCTAACATTGCTACCACCCAGGTGTACACGCACGTCACCGACAAGCAGCTTCGAGACGTGCACAAGAAGTTTCATAGCAAACGATAAAGGTACACTACGAACATTAGATACGTGACGCCGAAGCACCCCGCGATTTTCGCAGACCCAAACTGTTCGAGCAAGCCGCGCAAGCGGCCCTGATCGCGAGTTTTTGGGTCAAGATAAATCGCGGGGCGCGCAGGCATGAGCTCTCAAAGTTCGTTCCCTATTTATACATTCTGTTCTATACTATTCCCATGGATTACTCCTCACAGAAAAAGTCATTTCAGACCTCATACGCAACAGGCAACGATTACTGGACAAGCCTCCCCTTTTTGCTCAAAGGAGGCGAACTGATCCAGTCGCTCAAGCCAGGCGATATCGTTCTTGATGTCGGAAGCGGCCGCGGCCGATTCCCCTTTGAACTCGCAAAGCACGGATTGAAGGTTATCGGCATCGATGTCGTTCCAGCAATCGTCGAAAAGAACAATGAAGAAGTAAAAAATTTCAAGCTAGAATCAAAGATCAGATTCATCGAAGGCGACGTGCTCGATATTCCACTTGCAGATGCAAGCTTTGACGCCGTAGCAGATGTCGGCTTGCTCCAGCACATTCACCCAGAAGATTGGACTGAATACCGAAACGAAGTTTCTCGAGTGCTCAAGCCAGGCGCCTACTTTTTCCTGATCACGCTTTCCAAAAATACGACTTCATATCTTACCTGGAAGCCAAAGCAGAATCCATTCGGAGACTTCGCGCATGACGGAGTTTTTTACCACTTCTTTTCAAAAGAAGAATTGAATGTACTTTTTGAAAATGATTTTGAAATCCTCTCTGAGCGCATAGAAACTGTCTCACTTCATAACGACCAAGTTTCATACGTTGTCACACTAATGAAGAAAAAATAGTATGCGAATCATTTCATGGAACACCAACGGTTTGCGTTCGACAATCAAGCAGGATTACTTTGCTCCATTATTTACGCAGTTCAAACCAGACATACTTTGTTTGCAGGAAACCAAAGCGACGCCTGAACAACTCCCTGACGAGGTTCGAAATGTTCCTGGTTACGTTTCATACTTTACACATCCTAAATTAAAGAAAGGCTACAGCGGTGTTGCGCTCTATTCCAAAGAAAAACCGATTTCAGTGTCATATGATTTTCCAGCAGCTATTTTGAAAAAGTATGATATGTCCGGAGACAAATACGGCGACCCTGCGCATGAAGGAAGATTGCTCGTAGCAGAGTTCAAGGATTTGTACGTAGTAACTGTATATACGCCAAACTCCAAAGGAGACCTTTCTCGAATTCCTCTTCGCTTTAATCACTGGGATCCAGCTTTTCTCGAACTTTGCAAAAAGCTGGAGAAGAAAAAGCCAGTTGTTTTTTGCGGAGACCTGAATGTTGCTCACCAAGAAATAGATCTGGCTCGCCCAAAGCAAAACGATGGCTCGCATGGATTTACTAAAGAAGAACGAGAAGGTGTTGATAAAATTATGAAGGCAGGATTTGTCGATACGTTCCGCTATTTATATCCAACAAAGACAGAAGCATATACGTATTGGGATCAATTCAGTCATGCCCGCGACCGCAATATCGGCTGGCGCATTGATTACTTCTTTATTTCAAAAAAACTTGTACCGAAATTAAAAAAGGCAGAGATACTTGGTGATTACTATGGAAGCGATCACTGCCCTATCCTGATAGAACTCGGAAAATAACAATACTAAAACCCTGTGTCTACGCATTGACACGGGGTTTTATTTGGCGTATTGTTAATCAAACAAATTATTTTACTATGAACGTAATACTTTTAATGGTGACCGCAGCGATAGCTGTAGGCCACCAAATCGCGATTGCAATAATCGTGCCAGTATCAGTTTTAGGATTAATTTTATTCTTAACAAAGTGGCCAACAAAACACAACAAAAAACTGGACCCCGAGATGGATGGTACAGCTGTTGAAAATAATGTGGGCACTACTTTGGAGAAGCTACAGGAGAATCTTGCACTTTTAACTACAGAACTTAAAGATTGCGATTCAGAAACAGACCTGCCAGCGATTGCCACGAAATCCGAAACATATGAACGGATGCTGCAAGAGTTAACAGACCCTGAATTTTGTACCATGACTGCCAGACAACAGGTAGTTCACCGTAAATTAACCAAAATATCAGGCGACCTTGCTTTGTCAATTTTCACCAAACAAAGATCATTTCAGGGTGTAACTGTTTTTAGAGGAGCCGGCTTGCAAACCACGTAACTAACTTGCATTTAGATTTTTTTAAAATGGCCCTCATCTTTCGATGCAGGGCTATTTCTTTATTTAGTTCTTCTTTATTTTAAATACTCCCGGTATCCATGTGCGCTCAGCCTTGGTCCCCGTTCGTGACAATGAGTACTCTCCAAATGTTATGTCTCGAATGAATTTGGAAATGGCAATGAGTGCGAGGATGCCAATAACAATAAGAATGATGTTTCGGACAGTTCCAATTCCGCTGACAATATACTCAAGACGGTTTTGAAAATAATTTCCAAGGACCAAGAGTACTGGTACATAGATAAGGAGTGCGGCTAATTCGTACGCAAGAAACTTGAGATACGGCATCTTCTTTTGTCCTGCCAAAAATGGTCCGAGAAATCGAAACTGCATCATGAACCTTGTGAAAAAAATAACTCGTCCGGGATGCCGATCGATCCAAGCTTGTTTTGATTGAAGGGTTTTGGCAAAGAAGCGGTCATAAAAGGCAGTAAGAAGCCTTGCTCCCTTTCGGGCGAAGAGATACATAACTGTATCGCTCAAGATAAGTCCGGCAAGAATGATGGGAAATGCAATAAGTGCGTTGATATGCCCTGTTCCGATGACGTATCCCATGGCAAGAATGACGATTTCTTCTGGGAATGGCACTACGACATTGGCGAGGATGGCGGTAATGAATATGCCGAGGTATGAGTATGCGCTCAGGTTTTGTATGAGGATCTGTGTTTCGGTCATGGGGAAAGTATAGCAAAAGAGTAGTCCTTTGCCACTAGGATTTTTTTTATTGTTTCTTAATGTGATATACTTTACCCATGCAAGACATTCTGCATGCGAATATTTTCTTCTTTATCACTGCGATCAGTGTGGTGGTCATCACCATACTCCTAGCTATTCTCCTCGTCTACGGGATAAAATTCATCAGAAATCTATCTGATATTTCCAACGAGGTCAAAGAAGAAGCGCATGAATATGTCGAAGCATCTCGATCTGTTCGAGAAAAGATAGCATCGCTTCCTCTGATCTCATTCTTCACAGGAGGTAAACGTACTCGTAAGTCAAAGCGAGATTAGCAGTAATACTCATTTATATATATGGCAAAGAAAGCAATGTCTACAGGCACAAAGGTAATGGTTGGAACAGGATTGGCAGCTCTCGCAGTTGCAGGAGCAGCAGGCGCATATTTCCTTTACGGCAAGAACGGTGCAAAGAACCGCAAGGCAGTAAAGACATGGGCAATGCGTGCAAAAGCTGACGTTATCGACAAATTGGAAAAAGCTAAAGTTGTTTCAGAAGAGAACTACCACATGATCGTTGATGGCGCACTCACCAAGTACGCAGCAATGAAAGGAGTTGCTCCAGAAGAACTCGCAGCTCTCTCAAAGGAATTAAAGTCACACTGGAAGAGCATCAAGAGCCAGCTTTCTCCAAAGAAAGCAGTCAAAAAAGCAAAGGCTGCAGTAAAAGGAAAGAAATAATTTTCTAAAAATACAAACTAAAAGAGCGGCGCCTACGGCGCCGCTCTTTTAGTTTGTACTATTACTTCATCACGTTAACCGAAAGCGTATCCGGATTTCCTTGTCCAGAAACATCCTCTTCTTCAAATACGATCGTGAGCGGTCCAGTATATGAAGGATTTGTAAGAGTTGCGATCGTTGCTGTGAATACTACTGGTCCCGTGGTCATCCAGTTGCCAGTCGTTTTTAGGTATGACTGGCCAAGTACGTTTCCGTTCGCGTCTTTGACGGTAACGCTTCCTGCCTGCGCTTCAAATACTGTCCATGAACAGCCAAGTGATTGCGACTGGGTATTGTCGACTGTCGCGCTAACTGAGAGTGGGAATGAAACAGTGCTGCCAGCGAGCGGGCTGTTAACAGTTAGTCCGCAGTGTGAAACAGGCAAGCTTGGCTGCTGCTGTCCCGCCGTTGTTGAAACGATTGGATCGTTTTGTGATGGGGCTACTGCTCTACGCTGCATGATGGTGTACGCACCAAGAATAATGACGATGACCACGAGGATTCCCATAAGGGTGTTGTTTTTCATGTGTATGTTCAACTAATTACTGCTATGCATATAGTATATCATTCCAAGACCCCTATTTGACAATACTCCGTATTGTAGTTAAGGTAAAAGAAAAACAATATATGAGACCAATCTACCACGAGATAATCCCGACTCCAGTACCCGTTCCTTTACAAATTTTTATACTATTTTCAGGCGGTGCAAGCTTGATACGCTGGTTGATCATCAATGATCCAAACTACGGTAAACTATATGTTTTCGTTGGAGCATTGTGCGACAAAGCAGATGCTTCAGGAATTGCGTTCCTTACTGAACACAATATTCCCATAATCGTTGCCCCAAGAGGAAAATATGTTGCAGAAAATCCAGAGTCGCTTCCCGACTGTGTCGATCTTAAAATCGCATATTTTCTGTATTACGGCAAAAAGATTAAAACGGAGTACGATCCGCATATCATTCTTTGCTCGGGGTTTATGAAAATAATTCCGGAGCCGTTTTTGAAATTATTCCCCAACCGCATACTAAACGTACATCCGGCTGACCTGTCGGTAAAAGACTTGGACACCGGTGAACGGTTATTTACCGGAGCAGATGCTGTTGCCAAAGCGTACAACCGCAGCGTAAAGCAAATGCGTTCTACTATCCACATTGTAACAACCGAAGTGGACGGTGGTCCGATTGTCGCGCTATCACCAGCCTATGATGTTAATTATCACAAAAAACCTGCAGAAATTCAGGAGATAATGAAAATCGTATGCGATGGTCCTGCAGGCAAAGAAGCATTAGAAAAAATCTGCAAAAGCGAGAAAATTAAGATGAGCTAACTACAACAGTAACGTATATTTTTATGTAGTCCTTCTACCAAGAGGGACTTTTTTATTTGCGGTATCCTGTTTTTTATGGTATTAAGTAAGTGATACTTATTTCAAAAACCCTTTTAACTTTTGACAACATGGCAAGAAAGAACGTGATGCTCCTTGGTGATACCCAAGGAAATTTTTATTCCCAACTTTTTACGCTCCTGTCCTCGGACAAAAAAATTAACCTCGAACCGCATCCAATTCCCCCGCACAATCTGGGGACTCCGAGCTTTGAGCAAAATTGCATTATTGAGGAAATCGATGTAGTTATTTTTTGTGGAAAAGAATACTCAGATGAGACCAAAAAATCTTTTGCCAAAGAGAATGCAACAAAACCAATCATGGTAGTTTTGCCTGACGAAGCTGTAACACTGCATTTACAGGAAGGTGAAAAATTTTCAGAAACCATAATTGCTTTACACAACAAGCACATTGGTAGACGGCCTGTCCCTAAATCATAACCCAACCTATTGCAGATTATTTCTGCATCAATCATATCTGTCGCTTTCAAAAAAAGCGGCAGATTTTTTATTTCTCTACCTCCCATAATTTTTTAAATACTTCTCGCATGTTGTGCGCCAGCACCGCATCATGAATTTCTACGAGATAGAATGGCCGCTGTCCTGTTACTACAAGAATGATGTAATCTCCGCAGACCCATTGTGTTCCGGTGAATTGATTCTCTCCTTTCCAAAATTTTATAAATCGTTTTTCTGCATATCTACCTTCCATCATGTCTTCGGCTGCGGATTTGTTGCTCAATAATTTCAATATGATTTCTTTTGGCGCTCGATTCCATTCCCAATCAATAATATGCTTGAAGTGTTCGACATAGGTGTGATCCTGGAAACCCCAGTATGTTTTATCATGCAGCATCATGCTGTCGTGCCATCGTGGGATCGCTTCATAGAAATATGATTCAAGATCCGCTTCGTCAACGAATCTGATTTTTGGAATTGAAAACGTCTTGGATTCTGGAATGTTTTTGAGAACATCTTGGAGTTCGTGAATGGAATTTTCTTTTTCTTTCAATGCTTCCCTTTCCCGAGCAATGATTTTTTCAAGTTCTTCCTGTCGGGCAGGCATATAATAGAGCACTTTGCCGCCGAGGTCTTCGATGATCAGGCCTTTTTCTTGAAGTTCCTTGGCAACACTATATACAGTAGTTCTATTTATTTTAGTTAGACGAGAAACAAGAGCTGGAGCAATCTTGCCCCGTTCGAGTATCAATTTGTAGATGATTTGCTCTTTATTTCCGAGCCCAAGCTTGGAGAGGATTTGTTCCATATAGGCTTACTGTAGCAGAGTTGTTGAAAAACTGCCAACACTATTTGCAGAAATATGGATTTTATATTGATAAATAAGGTTATTTTAGTCATATATTTATTGACATAATGTAGTTTTGTGATTAAATGAAGAAAATTCATTCAATAAAATTATAAATTATGAAAGCTAAAGACTACCCTCTTTTATTAGTAATGCTACTAGGCACAAATTTACTGGTATTACATAAGTGGCATTATCCTGAATGTAGTTGTTTCTATAGTTCTTTAGTTGTAGGCATGGACGCTGCTATCAAATTTGCCTGCATGCAATGGACCAGCTTTTTTGCCCCTACCCTAAAAATTACTGTAGAACCCCGCGACACTATTTATTACTACGCATCTATGGCTATGCTCGTTATCGCCCTCTGCTGCTATTTTTTACCAGCCTTGATCGGTATCAGTATTGTCTTAGTTCTTTGTCTGTTTTTTATGATAGGTGGATATTTGTTTTCCTAAATACAGAAGTAATTCGTCATTAGGCGAATTACTTCCATTCTTCAGCTCACGAATTCTATACGAGCATTCGCTGGCTGATTATGGGATAATGGATTTACCAATATGAAAACAATCATCGATGTGAGTACCGACCAGGAAGTGCTTATCAATCAGGATAGTTTGCCTCTTATGATCCACGGACAGGATCGTTCGGGTGCGTCGTTCTTTACTATCTCGCTAGCCGCTCAGTTTCACGCTGCCGGAAACAAGCTGCTTATCTTCACTGCCTTTCAAATGGCAAAAGAAGAATTTTTGAATCAAGTTGCGGAGACAGTAGACAAAGTGTTTTATCTGGAATCCGAAAACGATTTTGAAAAAGCAAAAGAATTTCAGACCATCTATGTTCAAAGCGGCAATGTTGATCTGTTTATGAAAATACTTTCGCAAGCAACTGACAGAATTGTGTTTGTAAAAAATATTGAAACTATTGATCAAGATATTTTTGCAGAACTATCGAGACACCCATTTATTGTTTCTGGTGATGTTGAAGTGAACCCAAAACAGAAAGTTTTCCTTGATCATGCATATGCAGCAAAAGTGCTTTTCTCTCCCCTTCCAAATATACCGTTCCCAGCCCTAGCAAAATATCAAGCAGTGCTTGTATCAAAAGATTCTGAAACTATTATTGCCCTAAACTAATTCATATGAACCAAAACTGCCAAGATTGCAAAAAAGAATTTCTGATTAATGCCGATGACCAATCATTCTACGAACGAATGAAAGTTCCCGCTCCGACATTTTGTCCATCATGCCGATGGAAGCGTCGCGCTGCATTTCGTAATGAAGGAAAGATGTTCCGCGTCGAAGACGCATTTACTGGAGAAAAAATATTCTCGCTCTTTCCTGCTCAAGCTGGAAATAAAGTGGTGACTCAAGAAGAATGGTTTTCCGACTCATGGAGCGCCCTTGATTATGGACGAGATTATGATTTTTCACGAAACTTTTTCGAACAGGTGTTCGAGCTTCACAAGGAAGTGCCCGTCTATAACTTGAACGTAAAGCAAATGATTGGCAGTCCGTACTGCGCCAATGCTTCATATCTAAAAAATTGTTACCTGCTCTGCAACTCAAACACTTCGGAAAACTGCATGTATGGAAACTCCGTTGATATCTGCCGAGATTGCGTAGACAATTCACATATGAGCAAATGCGAGCGGGTGTACGAAGGATTCTGGCTGGAGAATTGTTACCGATGTTACTTCACCATTATGAGCGTAGACTGCCAGAATGTCTTGTTCTCACGAGACTGCTTGGGTTGTACTGACTGTTTTGGATGTACTAACCTTCGAAAATCTTCGTACTGTATTTTTAATAAGCAGTATTCAAAAGAAGAGTATGAGCAGAAGATTGCCGAGATGCGGTTGGATACGGATGCGGGAATCCGCGCGGCTGGCGAAGCCAGCCGCGCCTTCTGGAAGACGCAACCGAACAAATACCACCAAGGTCTCAAGAACCTCAACTCAACCGGACCTTATGTTTCACACTCCAAGAATGTCCGCGACAGCTACCTTGTCCGTGACAGCGAGGACATGCGTTACTGTCAGAACATGCTTGTTCCCGGCAACAAAGACTGCTATGACACTTCATTTTGGGGTGAGAAGACCGAACTCAACTATGAAACAAGCGTCTGCGGAGAGAACTCATATAACCTGAAATTTTCCTGGGATTGCTGGCCAAATGTGCGTGAAACTGAGTATTCAATGCATATGAAGTCATCTTCTGACTGTTTTGGTTGTGTTGGGATGAAGAATGCCAAGTACTGCATCCTGAATAAGCAGTACAGCAAGGAAGAATACGAAAGCCTTGTTTCACGGATTAAGGAACAGATGAACGAGATGCCATATATCGGACATGACGGCTCGGTGTACCGCTATGGCGAGTTCTTCCCCATTGACTTTGTCCCTTTCGGATACAACAATTCCCTCGCTCAGGAGCACTTTGAATATATAAAAGAAGAAGCTGAAGCAAAGGGCTATCCTTGGATAGAGGTGGATCGTGGCGAATATGCAATCACTGTGAAAGCAGCTGATCTGCCGGAAGCTATCGGCGATGTGTCCGATACCATCCTCAAGGACATTATTGAATGCGAATCCTGCGGTTTTGCGTTCCGCATCATGCCCGAAGAACTCACCTTCCTTCGCAAAGAACAGCTTCCGCTCCCCCGTTCATGCAATACGTGTCGCCATAAGCGCAGATTGTTGGATCGATTGCACGCAGATTTGCATGAAACAACTTGTATGTGTGCCGGATCATCAGATGCAACAAATCAGTACCAAAACTCAGTTTCACACCCGCATGGCGATGGTCCGTGCCGTGAAAGCTTCCAAACAGGTTACTCACCAACCTCGGGGGCGATAGTGTACTGCGAAAGTTGCTACCAGCAGGAGACATCTTGAGATGAAATAACTATGAAGAAAAGATAAAGATGATATGAAGATAGAAAAAAGCCCTCCAGTATGTCGGAGGGCTTTATAGTTACAATGTGTGAAACAGATTATTCGAATTCAAATTGAAAACGTTTCTTCGTTACATTATTTGTAACAATGACAATGGTGGTTTGATTGGGCCTAACTTCTTTGCGCTCATCTACAGGGACAAGCCATTCATAAAAGTCATTACATAGGGCAAGTGTTGCCTCGCGTGTCCTATTGGCTTCTGCTACAAGCGGATTGAGTTCAGCGTAGTGTTGATCTACGGACCTTTGAATGTCCTTTGCTTCACTGCGCAATGAGTCCCGTTGCTTGATTAGCTGGTTAGCATCAAATTGCCAGGCTTCTGAATTTCGGCTCAGTTGGTACGTCGAATCGATTAAACGGTGGTAGTCTTGTATCGCTGTATGTATTTGATTGAGCGAATCTTGCAGCTGTTTGAGCAATGATATTTTTTCTACCATGGGCAAGGAGGCCGCTTTTTGAGCTTCTTTTGCCTCAGTAATGTTCGCTTCAAAAGTCTGAAGTCGGTGCTTTTTAAACTCCGTTAGCTTCAAATCAATTTTAATGGTATCTTGGCCAATGGCCGAAAACGCGGTGCCAATTGCTATGGCGAGCATCAATAGTTTTCTCATATACAATGTGTTTTTCTTAACTTTGCTCTTTTTCGAGCAAGAAGTCAACAACGACGATTGCTTCGTAAAATCATCAGTATGCTCTATACTTACTATATGGAAAAATACAGACCACCTTCATCAGAAGCCAAACCGCATGAACCTGCGGGAGGTTTACAGGAGCAGAACGCCAAACCGTCAAGTGTTGAGACTGCTGCGTATGCGTTTGAAGGGATGCATGACTACATCTCAAATTTGCGACTCCTTAGTTTTATTCTCCAGAAAGAAGGAAAGGAAGGCTTGTTCAAACACCTTTCAAATGAAAAATTAGAATCGCTCAATTCATATATAGAAAGAGTTAAATCGCAAAACCAGGATCTCTATACAAAGATAACGCGTGACTTGATCTCATACCCCGATGCCAAGAACACGATTGAAGCGCTGATCTCTACAGTAAATGAATCAACAACCCCTGAAGCAGCGGTGCACGCTTTCCAAGATCTGCAAAGCATTTTCAAGAAAAAGCCTAAATCTAGTTTTTAAATAAATTAAATCCGCTCATGCCGAGCGGATTTTGTTTTTTGTTGACTTCAAGTACACAGATGCTATGGTAAAGAAAAAAGAAGCTTATGTTTGAAGAAAATAGCATCCACCCATTATTTGAAGTATTCATAGATTCAGAAGTAGATCGAATTTGCCAATGCCTTG
>CAYVDC010000003.1:0-110871 GCA_964450735.1 uncultured Candidatus Saccharibacteria bacterium
AGAGCGCTCCCCTGAAGAGGGATAGGTCACCAGTTCGACCCTGGTCCCAAGCACACAAAAAAGAAAAAAACCGGACAATACCGGTTTTTTTCTTTTTTGTGTGCAAACATATGCTATAATTTCAACTAGAAATGGCAAAGCTCAATAAAATCCAACTGATCAAATACGCGCCTCCACCTCCGGAACTTCCTGAGTATGGAAAAGTGCCGACGGAAGAAGTTTCGTTTATTGGGCGTACCAACTACGTGGCTGCGCTCGAAGAAAAGCGCTACGTATTCGGCATCAAGCGCGTAGACCGCCGCCGCCACCTCTATATCATCGGAAAGTCCGGCGTGGGCAAATCCAAACTGCAGGAGCTTATGGTTCGTCAGGACATAGCGCAGGGCCACGGCGTTTGTGTTATCGATCCGCACGGAGAATTCATCGATGACATTTTGGATTTCATTCCCGAGAACCGTATCGAGGATGTTTGTATTATCGACCCGTCTGACATTGAATTTCCGGCGTCATTCAATCCACTTGCAAACGTGGATCCAACATTCAAGCACCAACTTACTCAGGGTTTGATCGAAGTGCTTGAAAAGCAATTCGGTTCCAACTGGACGCCTCGTCTTGAGCACGTGTTCCGATTTACGACACTGGCGCTTTTGGACTACCCATACGCGACTATGCGCGGAATGATCTCAATGCTGACCGACCGTAACTATCGTCAAAAAGTGGTGGAGTATATCGAAGACGACATGGTAAAGCGCTTCTGGGCAATCGAATTCGCCGACTGGTCAGAAAAATTCGATACAGATGCGATCATCCCGCTCGTTAACAAGCTTGGACAATTCCTTTCAGATCCGATGTTGCGTAACATTTTCGGACAAAAAGAAAACCGCATTGATATCGAAAAAGTGATGAACGAGAAAAAGATTCTCATGATCAACCTTTCAAAAGGAAAGATCGGTGAAGAAAACTCGTCGTTCTTTGGAGCGATGTTCTTGACCAAGATCAAGCAGGCCGGAATGGCCCGCGCAAAACTCGATCACGCTTTGCGCTATGACTTCTACTTGTACGTGGATGAGTTTCAAAACGTGGTGACCGATACATTTGAAAACATTCTTTCAGAAGCCCGCAAATACGGATTGAACCTCACCGTTGCCCACCAATATGTGGGACAGCTCCTTCCAAAAGTGCAGCAAGCCGTGCTCGGTAACGTGGGATCCATTATCTCGTTCCGTTTGGGAGGTGACGACGCAATCAAACTCAAGGCAGAATTCGCACCGGTCTTTGATACCAAAGACTTGATCAACTTGGGTGTGGGAGAGTTCTATATCAAGATGACCATCGATGGTGAATCATACGACCCATTTTCTGCGGAAACTCTCAAGGTGCTTCCTCCAACGCATCCTTCGTATCGACAACAGGTTATCGACGCATCGCGCCGCAAGTTTTCAATTCCAGCTGACATGGCCAAGAAATTGATTGCCGAAGAAGAATCAACCATCATCCGTTCTGCCCAGGAAAAGGCTGCCATCAATCACAGCGGACGCGGATCATCTGAAGCTGCTGCACCAGTGCAGGAAAAAGCAGCTGAGCCATTGATCTAATAAAGACGCTTGATATAGCTCCTTAAATAGCTATACTTTACCTATATGAATAATACCTGCACTTCTTGCAACGCTTCGTTTCAGACTACAGAGAGGGAAATGGGAATGTACGAGAAAATCGGCCTTGTTGTGCCGAATATTTGCATTCAATGCCGATGGAAACAGCATATGGCGTTTTGGCCATTTGGTAAATTTCGAGCAGGGGTATCTGACCTCACCGGTGAAAAGTTTATAACTAATCTTCCAGAAAATCCTCGCTACCCGATCTATACTTCCAAAGAATGGTGGGGTGACGCGTGGGATCCGACTTCATATGGAATGGACTATGATCCAAGCCGTCCCTTTTTTGATCAGTTGAAAGAACTGCAGGAAAAAGTTCCGCGGCCGCACCAAACTGGGGCGATGAATATCAATTCTGACTGGGCAGATGATTTGTGGGAATGCAAAAATTCGTATCTATGCCGTTCAATGGTGCGGGGGGAAAATCTGATGTATGGATACCGTGCATTCGACAGCAAAGACTCGATTGATATTTCGCACGTATTTAATCTTGATCAATCATACAACTGTACCTATTGTTTTAACTGCAGCAAATTATTTTTCTCAATGAATTGTAAGGACTGTATCGACAGCGCCTTTCTTTTTGATTGCCGCAATTCAACAAACTGCTTTATGTCATGGAATCTTCGAGGCAAATCATTTTGCATTGAAAATGTGCAATATACCAAAGAAGATTATTTTGAAAAGTTAAAAAGCTATAACCTTGGTTCGTACGATGGCTTGGAGAAATGCAAAGCTCGATATGCAGAAATTCTTCGAACACAAGCCGTACATCGCGAAAACTTTAGTCCCAAGACACAGAATTCAGTCGGTACTTATATGTCGAACTGCAACAATTGCATCAATATCTTTGGCATCGAAGACTCAGAAAATTGCACCAACTGTCTGCGCGGCAAAAACGACAAAGATTGCATTGATCAAACTGGATGCTGGGATGTTCAACTTTCAGGAAACAATAGCTGTTGTACGAATGCTTACGATCTTAGATATTCAATTTGGTGCGACGGAGCTCGATATTCAGAATACTGTGACTTGTGTCTCGAGAGTGAATATTGTTTTGGCTGTGTTGGTTTACGCAAGAAAAAGTACTGTATTTTGAACAAGCAATATACCAAAGAAGAGTATGAGTCTTTGAAGGGGAAAATCATCGAAGATATGAAGGCACGAGGAGAGTATGGAGCATTTCCACCGTATTCACTTGGTCTTCTGCCTTACAACCTCTCAACGGCTTCTATTTATTTCCCTGAAGTAACAAAAGACTATGTGTTAGAGCATGGAGGTTATTGGGACGAAGGTAAAGAAACAATATCAGAGGGAATGCCGACATCTGAAATTCCAGATTCCATCCACGATCTTGATGAAAGCTTTTCCAAACAGGCTCTTATTTGTCCTGTCACTGGTTGGCGATTTAATATTTCTCTAGATGAACTGTCGTTTTTGAAACGAATGAATATCGCTGCACCAAGAGTGCACTTTGATGTTCGTACCAAAGAACGCATGCAGAAGTTGGCTCCAAGCAACGCTGAGCAGTATTCATGCGTGTTTTGCTCGAAAGATATCAATGCGTATTATCCAAAAGCGTGGGGATATCAACGGGTAGCATGTGAAGAATGCTACCTCAAAGAAATTGCCTAATATGGAAACAAAGAATTGCCAAAATTGCGCGAAATCATTTCAGATCAAATCTGAAGATTTTGATTTTTATGCAAAATTGAATGTTCCTTCACCGACATTTTGTCCTGATTGTCGATTGCAGCGCCGTTTGGCTTGGCGCAATGAACGAAGCCTCTACAAGCGCAAATGCGACGCTCCAGGGCATGAGGAGATGATCATTACCATGTATCCGCCTGAACTGAAGCTTCCAGTGTACGATCAGAAATATTGGTGGAGCGATGAGTGGGATGCAATGGATCACGCTCGAGATTATGATTTTTCCCGAACGTTTTTTGAGCAATTCAAAGAGCTTCTGTATTCAGTACCAGCACCGGCGCTCATCAATCTCCAGGATGTAAACAGCGACTACTGTAATTTCACGTACCAGTCAAAAAACTGTTATTTGAATTTCGCCAGTGACATGAACGAAGACACTGCATATTTGTATCACTCAATTGAAAACAGAGATTGTTTCGACATGCTTGGCTGTCGTAAAAATGAAAAGTGCCAAAACATGGTGGACTGCGAACAATGCTACGATAGCGATGCGTTGCAGCTCTGCCAGTCATGCATCAAATCAAAATTTTGCTATGACTGCCATAATTGCCAGGATTGTATCGGCTGTACGGGTCTACGAAATGCCAAGAATCAGATTTTGAATGTTCAGTACACACAGGAAGAATATGCGAAGGAGGTAGAAAAACTGAAGCTTGGTACAGTATCGGGTCGGGAAGTATTTGAGAAAAAATATTTGGAATTGCTTGCGAAATATCCGCGCCGATATTCAAACTCTCGCCACACAGTTACTTCAACGGGTGACTATTTGAATGGTGCCAAGAATTGCTTGGAATGCTTTGATATCGAAGGACCGGCTGAAGATCTGAAATATTGCGTCTATGGCGTAACGAATATGAAGAGCGTCCACGATGCGTATGCTATCGGCGTGAATATTGAAAACAGCTATGACTTGATGGATTCCGGCAGCAACGTGCAGAATGTCTGTTTTTCAGCAAATATCTGGGAAAGCTTTTCTTGCCAGTACAATTACTTTATAAAAAATTGTTCAGACTGTTTTGGCTGTGTGGGTATCAAGAATAAAAAATATTGCATCTTGAACAAGCAATACACCAAAGAAGAATATTTTGAACTATTGCCGAAAATTATCGCACATATGACTGAAATGCCATATGTCGACAAAGGTGGGCGGACATATACATACGGCGAATTTTTTCCAGAAGAAATGTCGTTCTTTCCATATAACCAATCGATCGCACAAGAATATTTTCCGATGACGAAAGAAGAGATAGAAAAGCGGGGATTTGTCTGGAGGAAATTGGAGGATAAGTCATATTCGCCGACAAAGGATATTTCAAGCGTTGCTGATTCAATACACGATATTGAAGACACTATTACTAATGAAATTATTTCATGCGCTCATGCAGGAACATGCAATCATCAGTGTACGAATGCTTTTCGAGTTATTCCATCTGAACTTCAGATGTACAAGCGGATGGGAATTCCATTACCAAGACTTTGTATCAACTGCCGCCACTATGAACGCCTAGCAAAGCGCAATCCACTCAAGGTCTGGCCGCGCGAGTGCATGTGCGCACGAGAGTCGCACGGGCATGCACTAAATTGTCCAAATACATTTGAAAGCAGCTATTCTCCTGATCGCTCGGAAATAGTGTATTGTGAGGGTTGTTACCAAAAGGAAGTACTATAATTATGGAAACCCGAAACTGTCAAAACTGCAAAAACGAATTCAACATTGATCAAGTCGATCAGGATTTTTACGCTAAAATCAAAGTGCCTTTTCCGACTTTCTGCATTCAGTGTCGCATGATCAGAAGGTTCGCGTACAGAAATGAGCGAACGTTGCATCGTGTTACTTCAAGC
This sequence comes from uncultured Candidatus Saccharibacteria bacterium, assembly GCA_964450735.1. GTDB lineage: Bacteria > Patescibacteriota > Minisyncoccia > Phycocordibacterales > UBA9973 > DALYCO01. The sequence continues at coordinate 5,208 of CAYVDC010000003.1, forward strand.
GTTACGGGTAAATCAATTATTTCCTGCTTTTCTCCAGAGGCAGGTATGAATATTGTAGAGAGAGATTTCTGGTGGGGAGACGAGTGCGACACGATGGTTTCTGCGAGAGACTATGACTTTTCAAGACCATTTTTTGTGCAGTTTCGAGAATTACTCAATGATACTCCAATGGCCGCTGTTTTTATTGGTAAATCCGTTAATACTGAATACGGCAATCATGTGGGAGAATCCAAGAACTGTTATCTTGTTTCTGCATCTTGGGACGCGGAAGATGTTTTGTATTCGGTTCTTGCTAACAAAGTAAAAAATCTTATGGACTGCTATGCGATTACTGATTCTGAGTACTGCTACGAATCCGTTTCTTTGCTCAAGTCAAATAGAGTTTTTTTTTCAGATCAAGTAACTGCTTGTACTGATTCCGCTTTTCTTTTTGATTGCAAAAATTGCGATAACTGCTTTTTATCTACAAACTTGAGGAACAAGCAGTATGTATTTGATAATATCCAATACACCAAAGAAGAATATGCAGAAAAAATAAAAGAATATGATTTAGGTTCATATTCAGGTATTATCAAAGGATTAAGAAAGTTTTCAGAAATAAAAAATACTGCTATTCATCGATTTGCCAATCTCATTAACTCTGAAGGGTCTACGGGAAATAATCTCCGAAGCTGTTTCAATGTGAAGTATGGTTTCAGTGTTTTTGATGGAATAAAAGACTCGAGATACATAATAAATACATTAGTGAACTCGTATGATCTCTATGATGGATATGGGATTGGCGTAAATGCCGAACGTTTGTATGAATCAGTAGATTGCGGAGATACAGCGGCTGTACTGTTTTTTTGCATCGCAGTTTGGAATTCTTACGATATGGAATATTGTATTAATTGCCACAATTCAAGCAATTTATTCGGCTGCGTAGGTCTGCGCAAAAAACAGTACTGCATTTTTAACAAGCAATATACAAAAGAACAGTACGAAGAACTTGTTCCGAAAATCCGAGCGCAAATGAATGATATGAAATATACAGACACGGCCGGAAGAACGTATGGTTATGGTGAATTTTTCCCAATTGAACTTTCGCCGTTTACTTACAACGAAACGATAGCACAGGATTACAAGCCGCTCAGCGAAGAAGTTATAAAAAACGAAGGCTGGCAGTATCGAGAAGTAATCCCAGGAAATTTTACGCCTACTATCAAATCTGTTGATTTGCCTGATGATATTCATGATGTGACTGATGAAGTTCTTAAAGAAATAATTTCCTGTGCTACGTGCGGCAAGGTGTATCGAATCGTTCCTGAAGAACTTGGCATGCTACGCAGATTTGGTATTGCGCTTCCTCGAAATTGTTTCAATTGCCGTCATTTACGAAGATTTAGTATGGTGAATCTACCAGAGCTGTATGACCGAAAATGTAATTGTAATATCGCCTCACATAATCATGCTGGTGAATGCGAAAATCATTTTGAAACCACCTATTCTCCAGAACGGACTGAGAAGGTGTATTGTGATGAATGTTATCAGCGAGAAATACTATAATGCCGAACAAAGATCCTAAAATTCTAATGTTACTCAATCTTCCTTTTTTAATTAAAAAGGAAGTAAAAAGCATTAATAAGTTGCATGGCGGTCTTACAAACCACTCGTATGTGGCGCGTACTGAACAAGGAACTTTTGTATGTAGATTTGGACCAGTAAATATGCCGCTTCTTGGATTGGATAAAAAAAGGGAAGTATGGAATACCAATCAAGCAGCCATACTTGGTATTGGGCCACAGGCTGTGGCGTATTACCCCGAGCATAACTTGCTCATTAATTCATTTTTACCGGGTACGCTGATATCCAAAGATAGTGGCCGTACAAAAAAAGTTATACAAGGAGTTGCCCGGGCTCTGAGCGTTTTACATACAACAAAAGCATTTAAGGGTACATATAATTTTAAAAAAATTGCTCGTGAACAAATCGCCTTTCTGAGAAAGAAACATGCGCTTTCTCAAGATATTCTAGATGGGTATTCTGTATTGAATAGGCTTTCAGTTTCAAAACGCAAACAGGTCTCATGCCATGTGGACCTCATGCGAGCAAATATGATTTTAAGTTCAAGCGGAATCCAATTTATTGATTGGGAATATTCTGCAAAATCAGACCCCATAATTGATATCGCTATGGCATCACTGGAGCTTGGCTGGAACGCCAAAGATGAAGCGCATTTTCTAAAGTGCTATCAAACTAAAGAATCCATTTCCTTGCAAGATATTCTACTAGGCAAATGCATAATCTCGTTTCGCGAAGCCCTCTGGGGATCGGTTCAAGATACTATTGCCGATAATGAAATTGACTATAAAGACTATGTAAAAAAGCATCTTAGAATTTTTAATAGAACAATTAAAAAAGTGCTATAGTTCGAATATGCAATCCAGGACCTGCCAAAACTGCAAACAGGAAATTATTCTCAGCCCGGAAGAAATCGGTTTTTTAGAACGCATTAAGGTTCCTCCTTCTAACTATTGTTCACCATGCAAACTGCAGCGACGCATGATGTTTCGCAACGAACGTACGCTGTACAAGCGTGAGAATAACGCTCCGGGGCATGCAGGAGAGCAGATTATCTCTATTCACCGAAGTGGAGTTCCGTATACTATCTATGACGATCGATCATGGTGGAGCGACGCGTGGGATCCTATGGAGTATGGGAGCGAGTTTGATTTTTCAAAGTCGTTTTTTGAACAATATAACGAATTGTATAAGCGAATGCCGCTTATCAACGTCTCTATTACCAATATGGTCAATTGCCAATACTGCAATGTGTCAGAAGGCGACAAAGGATCATACATGCTTTCAGCATCAAACAAGAATGAGGATTCATTTTATTCAAACCGCGTGACTGAGAATGAAGAAGTGGTTGATTGCTATATTGCCACAAGAAACGAACTCTCATATGAGTTGGTCAATTGCAGCAATAATTTTAAAGTCAGATGGGCCGAGGCGACGCATGAGTCGAGTGATTGTTATTATATGTATAACTGCAAATCCTGCACTGACTGCATCGGCTGCGTAAATGTGCGGAACAAGTCATACTGCATTTTCAATGAACAGCTTGATCGTGAGACATATCTCAAACGCAAGGAGGAATTGCGATTGGACACATATGACGGCATTCAGGCCGTTAAAGAAAGATATCTAAAACTCGTAAAAGATTCCATTCATAAATATGCCAATAATATCAAGACCGTAGACAGTACTGGTGATAATTTGGAAAATACCAATAGCGTAAAAAACGCCTTCGATATTTTTGATGCGGAACATTGTACTAATGTTGTCTGGGGCGGATATGGCATGCGAGATTGTGTAGATGCTGGTCCTGGAATTGGAATCCAAAGTGAACTTATCTACGATGCTTTTGACACTGCGCTTCAAGTGAGCCAAGTGTATTGGACGAGTGTTGTCTATCACTCCTTTGATATTCGGTATTCAATCAATTGCCACGGTTCATCGCATCTCTTTGGATGTCATGGTCTTCGCAATAAACAGTATTGCATTTTGAATAAGCAATACACGAAAGAAGAATATGAATTGTTAATTCCAAAAATAATCGCTCACATGCAAGAAAAACCATATGTTGATGAAAAAGGACGCGTATTTTCATACGGTGATTTCTTTCCATATATCTTATCTCCGTTTTCTTACAATGAGACCGTGGCCCAAGAGTATTTTCCATTAACCAAAGTAGCCGCGCTTCAAAATGGATTTTGTTGGTATGACCGTGAAGATCGTAACTACCAGGTCAGCATAAAAACAAATGAGATTCCACAATCAATTGTTGATGTTGAAAAAAATATTGTTGACCAGATTATCGAATGCGCCAACCGCGGCAGCGAACTGACTCAGTGCACGGGAGCTTTTAGGATTACTGAAACTGAGCTTGCATTGTATCGCAAGATCGGAGTTCCTCTTCCGAGATACTGCTACAATTGCCGGCATTATAATCGTCTCGTGCAGCGCAATCCAATGAAGCTGTATCATCGCGCATGCATGTGCGATATCCAGTCACACGGCCATATGGAAATATGCACGAATGAATTCGAAACGACGTATTCACCAGAGAGAAATGAGAAGATTTATTGCGAAGGATGTTACCAGAAAGAGGTGATATAGTAATTGTATGGAAACCAGAAATTGCCAAAACTGCAAAACTGACTTCGCCATCGAACCTGATGATTTTTCGTTTTACGAAAAGGTAAAAGTTCCCCCGCCAACATTCTGCCCAAAGTGCCGCAGTCAGCGCCGCCTTTCATGGCGTAATAATATTTCTCTCTATAATCGTACTTGCGGATTATGCGAAAAATCTGTGGTTACATTGTATGCGCCAGATTCTGGTATTACTGTGTACTGTAATAAATGCTGGTGGAGCGACAAGTGGGACCCAAAATCATATGCGATGGATTATGATTTTACCAAGCCATTTTTCACCCAGTACAAAGAGTTGGTGCAAAAAATCCCGCACATGGCTATCGTGAATGATAATGGAACCGCCAGTGTCGGTTGCGAATATACGCACGACTGTTGGTTTGCAAAGAATTGCTACATGCTTTTCTCGGGCTGGAGAATGGAAAATGCCATGTACAGTTTTTTGATTACGAATGGAAAAGATATCGTTGATTGTCTCAATTTGTATGAGCCAAGTGATTTTGTCTATGAATGCATCAGCGTTGAGAAATGCTATCAAGTAAAATACGCCGAATTTTGCATTTCCTGCGTTGATTCGCAATTCATTTATGATTGCCGCGCTTGCTCGAATGTCTTTATGTGTGCAGGCTTGCGCAATAAAAAATATTCTTTCAAAAATCAGGAATACAGCAAGGAAGAATATGAGAAAATTTTGGCTGGTTATAAGTTAGATACATTCGAAGGAATGGAACGGGCAACGAAGGAATTCAAGGAATTTCTCCTCTCGTATCCTCGCAAATACGCGTATATTACTCAAAGCCAAAATGTGGTTGGTGACTTCATAACGAATTCAAAAAATATTAAGAATGGATATGGCATGCATAATGCCGAAAATTGCCGATATTATGATTATGGTACCGGCCCAAAAGACAGCCAGGACATCACAATGTCCGGCGAGCTTTCCGAATGTTATGAGTGTATTGTTGCAGATCATTCGCAATTGAATTTGTTTGGAATTTTCTCAGTGAAAAATCAGGATGTTCGCTACTGCCAGCATTGCCACTCGTCAAAGCATTTATTTGCATGCTCGCAGCTTCGCAGTAGCGAATACTGCATACTGAACAAGCAATATTCCAAAGAAGAATACGCAGAGATGGTGGCGAAGATTATCGAGCAGATGAATACTATGCCGTATGTTGATGGCAATGGCTGCGAATACCGCTACGGAGAATTTTACCCGAGCGAGCTTTCAGTGTTCGGATATAATGAAACAGTGGCACAGGTGGAATTTCCGTTAACACGCGATGAAGCTTCGGCGAAAGGATTTAAATGGCAGGATCATCTTCAGATGACAGTAGGGAGGGAAACTATTACATCCAAAGAAATTCCGGAATCAATCGATAGTGTCCCTGATACGTTCATTAATGAAATTCTCGCTTGTATTGAATGCAGCCGTAATTACAAGCTTATTCCAAACGAACTCGTTTTTTATAAAAAGATGAAGATTCCAGTTCCGCGACGATGTTTCCATTGTCGGCATATGGCACGAATTGCGCGCCGCAATCCGCTCGAGCTATGGCATCGTTCGTGTATGTGTACTAAGGCGAATCATGATCATTCTGAAAAATGTGTAAATGAATTTGAGACTAGCTATTCGCCTGACCGTCCTGAAATTGTATACTGTGAAAGCTGCTACCAAAAAGAAACCGTCTAATGCAACCACTTACCAAACAATGCAAGAACTGCTCAACCGACTTTACCCTTGAAGCCGATGATTTGAGTTTTTACGAAAAGATCGAAGTTCCAGCTCCAACGCTCTGCCCGCGTTGTCGTCGTATTCGTCGATTGTCTTGGAGAAACGATTTCAATCTCTATTCACGATCTTGCAGCCTTTGTGAGAAAAATTTTATTTCGATTTATGCGCCAAATACTGGATTTACCGTACTGTGTCCGAAATGTTTTCACAGTGACAATTGGGATCCATATCAATACGGCGTTGAATACGATCCAACTCGCTCGTTTATTGAGCAGGCAATTGAGCTCAATGAAAAGACTCCCGTGCTTGGTATTGTGAATGATAATGACATTGCCAGCGTGAATTGTCTATATACAAACGATGTCGCTTTTGCCAAAAATTGCGCAATGGTTTTTATTGCTTGGAGAGTAGAAAATGTCTTCAATTCTGTCTCACTTGCTGCTGGAAAAGATATGTCGGATACGTTGATCATTGCCGAAGAATCGCAGTATCTCTATGACGGTGTTGCGGCGAACGGAGTTTCTAATTGCAGAAGCGTATATTGGTGCTCAACCTGCATAAATTGCGTTTTATGTTACGACTGCCGCGGTTCTCAGGATTGCTTCATGTCTACAGGGCTTCGTAATAAAAAATATTATTTTAAGAATCAGCAATATTCAAAAGAAGAGTATCAGGAAATTCTTGCTTCGTACAAGCTAGGTACTCGAAGCGGTTACGATCGTGCTCGAAAAGAGTTCAAGGAGTGGATACATTCATATCCAAGAAAGTTTGCTGAACTCCAAAATAGCGTAGCTTGTACAGGTTCGGATATTATTCGCGGCAAAAATACCAAGGCATCTGCGTTCGCTTCTTTTTCAGAAGATTCAAAGTTTACCCATAACGGCGTAAGCTTCAAAATGTGCTACGACTGTGAAGTGGGCGGTGAGACCGAGCTTGCCTATGAATGCATTACACCAGATCAGTCGTCGAGAAGCCTCTCTACTATTGAATGTTGGAAAAATACATTCGCGTCATATTCATTTGATTGCCATGGATGCAACAATATTCTTGGCTGCACCAGCATCAAAAAAGGCGAGTATGTTATTTTGAACAAACGTTATTCAAAAGAAGACTACCAGGCACTCTCCAAAAAAATTATTGAAGATATGAAAACAAGAGGAGAATGGGGAGAGTTTTTCACCTCAAGTCATTCTCCATTCGGCGTCAATGAAACCCGCGCGAATTGGGAATTACAGTTAACAAAAGAAGAAGCATTGGCGAAGGGATATAAGTGGCAGGATGAAATTCAGCAGACAAAAGGAAAGGAAACAATCTCTCAAGAACAGGTGCCAGATTCTATCAATGATGTAACTGATGAAATTCTAAAAGAAATTCTTGCGTGCGAAAGCTGCCAAAGAAATTATCGTATTTTACCGGATGAGCTTTTGCTGTACCGACGGCTTGCTGTTCCGATTCCAACAGAGTGTTTCTTTTGCCGACATGTGCGACGACAGGGAATGCGCGGCGGATATGATTTGATTTCCCGTCAGTGTGATTGTGCGAAAAATCATTCCAACCATACTGACCGGTGTTCCAATACATTCGAAACCTTTTTCACCGACAGCGAACCAAGACCAATTTTCTGTGAGGAATGTTATCAGCAGGAGTTGATATAATTGAATATAAGATTTGTATCCGTTAGCAAGGCTAGCGGATTTTTTTATTCAAAATTGGTATACTTGGCGGGTGAATACCACCTGTAAAAAGTGCCATGCTGGCTTCGAAATAACTGATAACGACCGTTCATTTTATGAAAAAATGAATGTCGAAGCGCCAGACCTTTGCCCAATATGCCGAGCACAGCTCAGACTTAGTTTTCGCAATGAGCGCGTATTTTATAAGCGCGCCTGCGACAAATGCAAAAAGGACGTCGTTTCAATGTACAGCCCAAACAAGCCATATACTGTCTGGTGCTACGATTGCTGGTTTGGTGACGATTGGGATGGGACTGATTATGCAAAGGAATATGATCCATCCCGGCCGTTTATGGAACAGTTTGAAGAGCTATGGAAAACAACCCCAAAGATCGGCTTGATTTACGTCCGTAGCCCGGGAAGCGAATACACTAATATTTCTGCAGATAATAAAAACTGCTACTTCATCATTGAAAGCTCGAACAACGAAGATTCAATCCATTCATTCTGGATCCAGGAATGTCGCGATGTCATTGATACGTCTTTTGCGTCAAAGTGTGAACTATGTTATGAATGCGATGATTGTTATAACTCATATAAATTGAAATACTCGAAAGGCTGTCATGACTGCCGTGAGAGCGCTTTCTTATTCGATTGCAAGGGCTGCGCTGACTCTTTGGGTTGCGTAAATTTACGCCAGCAGCAATATCACATTTTTAACCAGCCATATACCAAGGAGGAGTATTTCCAGAAGTTGGAAGAAATGCGACTCGATACACATTCAGGAATGGAAGCGTTCCGAACTGCTTTTACTGAATTCTTGCTTACTCAGCCGAGAAAGTACGCGGAAATCGTGAATACGATGAATGTATCTGGAAACTATATTAAGAATGCCAAGAACTGTGAGAATTGTTATCACTGTTACGATGCTGAAGATTGCAAGAACGCAGAGCACGTTTGGCGAAATGCAAAAGACTGCATGGATGTTTCCACTGCCGGAAGAAATGCAAGCATGGTCTATAACTCTATCAACGCCGGAATAGATGTCGGCAATTGTATCTGTTGCGCCCAGGCCTGGACCTCGACATTCGCCGAATATTCCATGAATTGTTTCAACTGCAATTATGTTTTTGGTGGTGCAGGTCTGCGAAAAAAAGATTATTGTATTCTAAACAAACAATATACCAAAGAAGAGTATGAACCATTACGGGCTGAAATTATTTCTAAAATGAAAGAGGAAGGAGTATACGGTGAATTTTTTCCAGCACAGTTTTCGTGTTTTGGATATAACGAAACTGCCGCACAGGAACAATTTCCGCTCTCGAAAGAAGAAGCGCTAGCGCAGGGATTCAAATGGGAAGATGCTCCGCGCGGAACGTTTGGAAAAGAAACCAAGAAATGGGAAGAAGCAGAAGATGCGATCGGAGAGTTGTCTTTCGATCCGACAAAAGAAGTTTTTGCCTGTGAGTCATGTACAAAAAATTACCGAATCATCCCTAACGAATTTTCGTTTTATAAGCGGTTGGAAATTCCATTGCCTCATTTGTGTCCGGACTGCAGGCATGCGCGCCGCTTCGCGGCGCGCGGCCCTAACATGCTCTTTGATCGAACCTGTTCAAATTGCGGCACGGCCGTCCAGTCGTCATATTCCAAAGACCGACCTGAAATTCTCTATTGCGATTCTTGCTACAATCAAGCCTTTGCATAAAATCGCTAGGTTTTTTGTATATTTTTCATTCCTTGCTATAATATCTCTAGCTAAGCCCGATGGGCCGTTGCTTAACATACTCACCAGATGGATTTTCCATTCAACAAAGACATAACGTTCTACGCGAAGACAAACTTCCGTGGAACAGATCAAATTTTCGGCATCAAGCGAAAAGACCGACGCCAGCACATGTATGTGCTCGGTAAATCCGGTACCGGTAAATCCGTAATGCTTGAAAACATGATCATCCAGAACATTCACCAAGGTGAAGGTGTCTGTGTTGTCGACCCGCACGGAGAACTGGTTGAGAAAATATTGGAGACAATCCCGCCAGAACGAGCAGGGGATGTTATTTACTTTAACCCGGCTGACACTGATCACAACATCGGATTTAACGTTTTGCAGCTCGACGATCCAAGATACAAGCACTTGGTTGCATCCGGTTTGATGGGAATCTTCACCAAAATCTGGGCCAATGCCTGGTCATCTCGAATGGAATACATCTTGAACAACACCATCTTGGCGTTGCTCGATACGCCCGACACAACGCTGTTGGGTATTCCTCGTATGTTGGTGGACAAAGACTACCGCCAGTACATCATCAACAATTTGAAAGACCCAGTGGTGAAAGCCTTTTGGGTGCACGAATACGAAGCATGGCGTGACCAATTCCGTAACGAAGCTATCGCTCCGATTCAAAACAAAGTCGGACAATTTTTGTCGTCAAACATTGTGCGTAACGTGGTTGGACAAACACGATCAACGATCAACATCTTTGATATCATGAACAACAAGAAGATCTTCTTGGTGAACGTGTCAAAGGGACGTATCGGTGAAGACAACTCTGCGCTCCTTGGAGGTATGTTGATCACCAAGCTCCAGCTTTCTGCCATGGAGCGTGTTCGTATTCCTGAAAACCAGCGTGAAGACTTTTACTTGTATGTGGACGAATTCCAGAACTTCGTGACCGACTCATTTGCCTCAATTCTTTCTGAGGCCCGCAAATACCGTTTGTGCCTGATCATCGCCCACCAATACATCGCTCAGCTCGAAACTGCGGATTCGAAAACCGTGAAGGACGCTGTGTTCGGTAACGTTGGAACAATGATTATTTTCCGCGTCGGTGCCGATGATGCTGATGCTCTCGAAAAAGAATTCGAGCCAGAATTCGTCGTTGAAGATTTCGTAAACCTACCGAACTATCATATCTATAACAAGCTCATGGTGGATGGTGTGACATCTCGCCCATTTTCTGCAAAAACATTGCCGCCAGTAGCAGTGCAGAGCTCTAATGAAATTCGAGACATGGTCATTGAGACATCTCGAAATAATTACACCCGACGACGAAGCGAGGTTGAAGCTGAAATCCAGAAATGGAGCTCAACCGTACCAGGAACAACTCGTCCAGATGGTGAAGAAGTTGAAGGTAAATTCAAGGCCACATGTTCAAACTGTGGCAAAGATATTTATGTTCCATTTGAGCCTGAAGCTGGAAGACCAATTTATTGTAAGGAATGCTTGTTCAAAATCAAAAACGGCGAGATCGATGCTGCAGCAGGTTTCCGTCCTCCACGCGAAAAGCGTGACAATATTTCATATGATGCATTGGCAAGCTTGGGTATTGAATTCAAGGCCGAGGCTCGACCACCAGCACGTTTTGATCGGCCAGCTGCTCCGCGTCCTACGCTTACAGGCAGCGGCTCAACCAGTGCTCCTCGATTTGTTCCACGTTCTGCTCCGCCACCGCTCACGCCACGACCTGCTCCTGCTACTATACAGCCTCCAGCAGCTGTTCCTACGCAAGCTCCTATTGCTACTGCTACACAAGTTACAACTCCAACTCCGACCCCACCGGCTGCAGTTAAGCCTGTGCCAGCTCCGGCTCCAGCTCCAGCTCCAGTTCCACGTTCTGCTCCGGCAAATTCTCCAATACGACCTCCAGCGTCAGCTGTCCGTCCAACTGTTCCTCGGCCAATGCCAGGACGTACTACGGCACCTGTACGCACTCCGCAGGATGAAAATCTTCCTCCGCAAGGCATGATCCGTGCAGATTCGCGTGACATGGCGATTGCAAAAGCAATGTCAGAACGTAAGGCTCCGGAGAGCGATGTGTCCCTTCCAAATCCTCGCGTCGTGCGAACTCCAATACGAAAAGAACGGAAAATGCCTGACACTAGTGGCTTGCAGAGCCTTTTGAAAGATGCACTTGGCGGAGTAATGGGAAATGCCTCAACACCACGACCAGCTGCGACATCACAGCAAGCACCGAGCCAAGCAGAAGCTCCTCGTCCAAGCATGTCGCTTGATTCACTCAAAAACAAAGCCCCAACTCAGTTCATTACACCAACAAAAGAAGCACTCCCTGAACGGCAGAATATGCTCAAAGACGCTATCTCTCTTGCAATGGGAGAACGAGTTTCAGCCGTCGAAGAAAAAGTCGAAGACGTCAAAACCGCAGTTGCTTCTGTGGCAGAAGATATAAAAGATGTCCAGGACAAAACAGATGTTCTACAAGCAACTCAGGATGAAGCAGCTTTTAATGCACTACGAGAAGAGCAGTTAAAAATAGAAAAAGAAAAAGAAAAAGCGCAAGCCCAAGAAGAACAGCAACGAAAGGAATCTGAAGAACGCGCAGAACGGGAACGACAGGAAGAAGAAAAGCAGGCAAAAGCTCGTGCTGAGGCAGAACGATTGGAAAAAGAAAAAGCACAAAAAGAACTTGAGGAAGCTCGATTGAAGATGGAAAAAGAGGCTCAAGAAAAAATTCAACAAGAAATCGAAGAAGAAAAAAAGCGGTTACAAGAAGCAGAAGAAGTCCGCAAAAAGGCGTTGGCTGAAGTCCAGGCAAAAGCAGAACAAGAGCGAATTGAGGCTGAGCGCGAGCGCGACCGACTCAAGGAAGAATTGCGGCAGACAGAAATTCGCGCTCGCGAAGTTGAAGAGGCAAAAAAGAAAGCACGTGAAGCCGAAGAAGCTCGACAGAAAGTAGAGCGTGACATGAAAGAGCTTGAGGAAAAAGAAGAAAAAGAACGATTAGCCAAAGAAGAAGCCTTGCGTGCAATCGAAGACTCTCGCCAGGTTTCTCCTGCTCCAAAAGCTGCAGAAGAACCTCCTCGCTCGAAAAAAGCAAAAGAAATTCCAGAGGATCTCTTGAAGCAAATGTTAGAATAATTTCACAATTATTTCAGCGCAAAGAAATATACTCACAGCATGAAAAAGATTGCTGTGAGTATATTTCGTATTGGTGTTGTGGTTTGCATAGTCTATGCAAGCTTTAGCTGCGGCGCGGGCTACGCCCGCGCCGCAGCCTCTGTCACGATTAACGAAATCATGTATGACCTCAAAGACCTTTCAGATACTGATCATGAATGGATTGAACTGTACAATGCATCTTCGGCAACGGTTTCTCTCCAGGGCTGGAAATTCACCGATAGTTCGAGCCATGTTTTAAATGCTCCGCCAGCAAACGGCGGACAAGGTTTGCTTTCAATTGAGCCCAATGGATATGTCATCTTGTCTGGCAATGCAGCAACATATCTTGCTGATCATCCAGGATTTACCGGAACAGTGATTGATACTGTCATGTCTCTTAACAATGCCGGCGCAACACTTTCAATTATAGATGCCAGCGGTGCAGTTGTGGATTCAATCAGCTATACAAGCGGTCTTGGTGCAAGTAGTGATGGTAACGCTCTTTCTCGTAGTGCCTCAGATGTACTTTCTCCACGCCCGCCAACGCCTGGTTATCAAAACGAAAATACTCCATCTCCTGAGTCTGAGTCAGAGGAACCTGACCCAGTAGAGACACCTGCCGGCGGCGAAGGTGGCGGCCAACTCACTAGCACAACTACCAAAAAAGAAGCAGCGGCCAAAGTAATTCCATTCAAAGTTCATATTGCAGCTCCTGCAAAGATTACCGTAGGCGTCCCGGCACTTTTTTCAGCCAAAGCGTCAGGAACATTGGGCGAAGAATTATATTCAGGAATATTTGTGTGGAGTTTTGGAGATGGAGGAATGGTAAGTCGCTCAGACAAAAATGAGTTTGAATATACTTATCTGTATCCCGGAGAGTATGTGGTGTATGTTGAATATTTTCAGTATTCGAACCAAGAAAAACCGCTTGCTGTATCTAGAAAAACAATCAAAGTTTATGCAGGCATGGTTGTTGTAACAAATACCCAAAGTGATGGTTCTATCGAGATCTCAAATACTGGCAGTCAGGAAGTAGATCTCAAAGGATGGAGCCTTGCTCGTTCTGGTCTGGCATACACTTTCCCAAGCCATACGATTCTTTTACCCAAAAGTAAATTCACCATTACTGAAAGCCGTACGCATCTGGGGAAAGGATCTCTCGTGCCAACATTAACTGATCCTTCTGGATCAATTATTGAATTACCAACAAGTACGCCATCAAAGACTACTATCCCAAAAACAATAAAGACAATAAGTGCTCCAACTGCAGTTCAGGCTGCTTCGAATGAGACGCAAAAACCCATTCCAACAAAGCAAATAGAATCCAAACAGCCGCCACATACTCTTCTTGTCTACATGGGACTTGGTAGTTTGTTTGTGGTCGCAATACTTGCAGTCTTGTTTCTAAAATCAAAAAAGAGGGAATTAATCCCTCTTTCCGAAAATTCTATATTGGAGCAATAACTTTCTATCTTCGTATTGTCTGAATTTTTGTTACCGGTTGTGCTGGTTCAGGCTCTTGTGTTGGGATCTCGGTAGTATCATTAATGATTGTTTCTTGGACTGGTGTCGGTGTAGGGATTTCAACAGTGGTTTTTGTGGATTCTTGAACTTGGGTCGGCTCAGTATTTGTAGCAGCTGGAGTTAATTCTTCTTGGGACGGTGTTACTGCTGGCGCAGTTAATGCTTCAATTGCATCTACTGCTTTTGAGAGTGATGCTTCAAGGCCAGTCAATTGCACAGTATCTTGCGATTCTATACCCATGGTTGCTGACATCATGACTGCTGTTTTTGCAGCAGGAGCTGCCATGCCGCTAACCGGAGCTATCATTTTTGCTGTAGGTCGTGCTGGAGCAACTGTTTGGATAGCGGTAAGAGTATTTACGGCAATTTCATTTGATCGAGCGATGCGGCCTTCGTTTCGAAGTTTTGTGAGGCTTTCGGTGTATGAAGCGAACGTGTCATTGAAAGATGCTTCGGTTTCGAGAGCGACCCTACTGTCGTTGATCGCTCCATTTTGTCGGACGGTGGCGATTTCGGTTACGCGAGTGGCGACACGGTCGGCTTGTGCTCGAGCTTTTGCTTCAGTTGAGAATGCAAACGCGCCGGCAACTTTCTCGGTAACATTTGTTTTGATTGCGTAGAGGCTATCACCAGGAAGCGCTTTGACCGAGGCGAGGGTAAGGGAAGTGCCTCCGACAATAAATCCTACAAGCGCAAACATAGCAGCCTTGGCGAAAATGCCCATCATGCTCATTGAAGACGCGTAGGGAGAAACTTGGGCCGCTTGCGGCGCGCTCGTCGAACCACCAGCTGATACATTCATCAACGTGCTTCGAATAGCCGAACGCTCAGCGTCGGTCATTGTTACCACTTGGGCCTTTTTCAGTTGTTTGAATATATCATCCATAATAATTTTTTATTTGATCGCACTTGGGTTTTCTTCTCGGTCGAGATAGAGTTGCCGTAGTTTTTCGGTGCCCCTATGTATTCTGACAGAAATGTTGTTCTCGCTCTCACCGGTGACCTTGGCAATTTCTTTGATCGATAGGTCGTCGATGAATCTCATAATGATTACGTCCCGATAGGTGTCTCCGACTTCGGAGAGTAGACCCATGAGTTTCTTTGAATCGAATCCGTTCATGAGGTTTTCTCTCTCGTCGTGTTCGACATCAAATCCTTCTTCCATCATGCTGTCGAGCGAGCCGCTCTTTTTCTTGCGGCGGTAGTCGATGACTAGGTTGCCTGCAACGCGATAGAGGAATGCTTTTATGTGTTCGATCTCTTTGCCTTCTTCGAGATACTGCCATACTTTGATGAATGTATCTTGGGTCAGGTCGAGAGCGACTTGGCGATTGGACGTCTCAAACAAGCAATAGCGAAAGATCGCATCGTTGTAAGTGTCATATGCCTGCATGAAAGCAGATTGTGTGTCAGGTACGCTCATATATGTAGACGGAGGTCTAATCTACTTCTTACATCTTAACGTAAATAAGCAAAAATAAAAAGAGAAAAGACCCGAATACGTTGGTTCAGGTCTTACTTTTTTCTTTGGATGTGCGCTAATTGCTTTGGTCATTTTGCTTTGTAATGGTTCCAAAAAAGTCTTGCAAATGGAGCGCCAAAAATAACGATGGCAGAACAAAATGCAGCTGGATACGTGTAGCGTTCAGGTAATGCCAATAATGCAAATTTTAATGTGCTTATGGCGTGTAGCAGAGATAGGAAAAGTTCCATGTTTCTTGGTTTGGGGTTTAATTAAAGAATGATATATCTGTCGGTTCATGTATAGAGACGCACCAAGCCACCAAATCTTACAACTGTCAAAATATGCTTGATTTATAGGCGTATTTACAGGCATATAGTATACTTATTGGCATGAATCCAACTAAAAAAGTGCTTATTATTGGTGGCGGATTTGCCGGTATTGAAACAGCTCGTAAGCTTGGGCATATGAAGCTCAAGGACGTTTCAGTTACCCTTATTTCCAATAAGTCCTATTTTGAATACTACCCAGCCCTCTATCGTGTAGTTACCGGAGCTTCTCCGATCGAAGTCTGTGTTCCTTTGACTGACATGATTCCCAAAAATGTCGCAATTGTTCTTGATACCGCGACAACGATCGACCTTGCCGGCAAAACAGTTGTTGGCGGAAGCGGGACATCATATGCATTCGACTACATTGTTTTGGCGCTTGGAAGCGAAACAACATTCTTCAATTTGCCTGGACTTCCTGATCTCGCGCATGGATTCAAATCAGTCAAAGAAGCAGTCGCTCTCAAAAAACACCTTCATCTTTTGTTTGAAGGAGAAAGTCACTCCGAAAAAAGCGATCTCGTTTCTCATTTTCATATTGTCATTGTGGGAGGCGGTCCATCTGGCGTAGAAGTTGCCGGAGACCTGACTGCGTATATGCACAAACTTTCGACTCACTATGGAGTAGATCCATCACTTGTAACCATTGACCTTATTGAGTCAAACAACCGACTCGTTGTTGCAACTGATCCACGAGCATCTGCAAAAATTCTAGCGCAGCTCCGAAAGCTTGGAGTGAATGTATTTCTCAATCGTCAGCTAGTTTCTGAAGAGGTTGAGCAGATTTACCTCAAGGATATGAGCATGAAGGCCAAGACACTTATCTGGACTGCGGGTACAATGATCAATCGATTATTTTCTTCTATCCAGGGACTTTCATTTTCTCCTAAAAAGCGAGTGCTGGTAGATGAACAAATGCGTGCAGTCGGGTTCGACTATGTCTTTGTTGCAGGAGACGCTGCATCAACTGCATACAGCGGACTTGCACAGACTGCAATTTATGATGGTGCATTTATCGCAGAAAATATTCGACGCACAATCAGCGGCAAAACGCTCAAGCAGTATGTCCCAAAGCCGACAGCGTTCTCGATCCCGGTGGGCGAAGATTGGGGAGTGTTCGTTATTGGAAATATCCGCATTTATGGCCGCATTGCGTATTGGTTCCGCCACGCTATCGACTTTGTGTATTTCGCTGGAGTACTTTCTCCTCGAAAACTTATCAGCTTGTTCTTCGAAGGTTGGCGTTACCGTTCGATTGTTCCAAAAGATTAACTTAATTTATATATGGAAACGAAAAATCCTAAAAACACATCATGGGGAGAGGCAGCAGAATGGTACGACAAACTGCTTGATTCTGATGATTCATATCAGGCAAAAGTCATCCGACCAAACTTGCTTCGGCTTCTCGGTGATGCAAAAAAAACAACGGTACTTGATCTTGCTTGCGGACAAGGATACTTCACTCGCATGATCCGCGAAGCTGGGGCAGAAACTATCGGCGCTGATATTTCAAAGGAATTGATCGCATTTGCTGTAAAGAAAAGCGGCGCGCGCGGTATTGAATACCATGTTAGCCCAGCTCACAAACTTGGATTCTTGAAGAATGCCTCAGTAGATACTATTGTGTGCGTTTTGGCGTTTCAGAATATTGAAAATCTTCCAGAAGTAATGAAAGAACTTTCGCGTGTTTTGAAAGACGATGGAAAAATCATTCTTGTTTTGAATCATCCTGCGTTCCGAATTCCGCAAGCAAGCGATTGGGGATTTGATGAAAAGAAAGCACTGCAGTATCGCCGAATGGATTCATACATGTCAGAAAAAACTATTTCAATCGAAATGCATCCGGGCAAAAAGGGAAGCGAGAAAACGGTTTCATTTCACCGACCGCTTCAGTATTATTTCAAGCTGTTCAGCAAAAACAATTTTGCAGTGACAAGACTGGAAGAATGGATTTCTCATAAAGCTTCACAAGCAGGTCCACGACAAAAAGCAGAGGATAAGGCGAGAAAGGAATTTCCGATGTTTATGTGTTTGGAAATTGCAAAATTAAGAAAATAAACGTTATTAATTAAAGTAGGCATATATGAATAATAAAATTAAAATAGTAATCGGTGTTCTGGTCCTAATTATTGTTTTGTTACTAGGATATATTTTATTTGATAATAAAAAAGAACAAGTTTCCACTATAGAAAAAAACATGGAAGTCGAAGTTCCTGGACAGAAAGAGCCTGAACCGTATCCGTATGTTTTGAATAAAGTTTATACTTATTCAATTCGTGGCGCTGAAAAACAAGCTACATTTCTTGGGTATGAAAAAGATGGTGATTCAGGCGCTCAAGGTTACGCAAAGTTCGCTCTCAGTGATGGCGGTACTGCATATTTCTTCGGTACTTTTCGAACGCAGCTTAAACAGTCAGGTTTATTGAATGATCTTGCAGAATTAAACAAAAAATATAATAGCTCATTTTCTGATGGAAGTTATAGAGAGGGAACTATGTATAATATTAAGCCAGACCCGACTAAAAACTTGTTCGAAGTTTTTGACGCATATCAACAGAGTGGAATATTTGATTACCTAGAGCCTGATTTTAACAATCCTGGTTACGGTATTTAGTAAAACAACGAGGTTCAAAGAAAAATCGGTTGCTCTTTAGTGGAGCAACCGATTTGTATTTTATGGAATGTTTGGTTAAACAAACATGCGTGAATAAATTTGTTTAAAGAAATCCTTGTGAGAAATGAATTGTAAGTCTTCAAAACGCATATGTTCTGTAGAGTTATAAATATCACGATTGACGTACGGTGTTCCTGTGTAATGATCATGTATGTGGCGTAAGATGAGCTCCTCATTGTTGTTGTAACCAACAATTTTTGCTAAAGAATCAATGGTTCCTGTTTTGCAGCACATGTCAAACAATTTTTTAAATCGAATGATCCGGGCTAAACAATACACATATACCCCTAAAAAGTAGCTCATCTCCTTGTTGTTGATGGTATCTTGATTTTTTGCTGCTCGCAGTAATTTTTTAAATTTATACATGTGGATGCAAATAAATTTTTCAAGTGCTGGGCGACGTCTCATACAAGCTTCGATTATTTCAAACTGAATACTTTCTCTCCTCCGTTCTTCAAGCCAAATTGATTTGCTGAATCTTTGGATAGAGCTCTTTCTAAGCGTTCGAATATTCCAATAGGGTTGTTCGAATGGTAAAAAAGCAGTGTGCTTTATTCCATGACAACAAGTACCTTCGGGTCCTTCAGAATGAAAGTCGAGCGTGCCGTGACCGGGCATGTCGTGATTGAACCAATTTGCAACATCACCTAGCATTTTGTATATAGTAGGGAAATATGCGCTTGCGCGTAGTTTATCTAACGGTTCTTGTTCAAGAACTATAATGCCTTTCCAAATATGCATCCGGCGTGGATCATTCTTATTTAGATTGTAAACAGATAGATCGCAAAAAGAAAAATTAAGTTGCCAGTTATTTTCCTCATTGATTAATACTGGGCCAATTAAACGAAAACAAGCCGTGGTTGATACTTTTTTGGTTACAATTTTTTCGCCCCAGATATCTTCTTCCAAGGGCACACCTTTAAAACTGCCTAATGGTAAAATTTCTGCGGCAGAAATAAAATCGGTCTGAGCAAGGCTTATATCGATACCTTCTTTGCCTGCTTTATACTTATCAAGGTAGAAAGTACGCAAAGGGAAGCCAGTAACTTCTTTATACGGATCGAGATCAGGATTGACCTCAATATCTATTTTTAAAAGTTCCTTTATTGATTTGGCATACACTTTGTGCTGAGATTCCCGGGCAGCTCTTGTACCTAGGTTCATAAACTCTGAAACAGCATCTTTGAAATACTGGTTTCTTTCGTCGCGGTTCATTTGTAACAGTCCAGATTTGTTAAAGAGTAGTTCGCTCATAGGTTATTTTTTTCTTTAAACTACATCACAAATCTATATTTGTCAATAAAACCTTTAAATATTAAGTTAGATTGTAAAAAGCCCATTTTTCCTGTAGTATGCGTATACAATATATGAGACAATCACAACTTTTCACCAAGACAAAAAGAGAGGACCCAAAGGACGAAATGTCCAAGAATGCCAAGCTTTTAATACGTGCCGGCTTTGTCCACAAGGAGATGGCAGGGGTGTATTCATATTTGCCGCTCGGTTGGAGAGTTCTCCGCAAAATCGAAGCAATTATCCGCGAAGAAATGAACGCCATCGGTGGACAGGAAATTACTATGGCTACTTTGCATCCAAGCGAACCTTGGAAGCAGACAGGAGCTTGGGATAATGTAGACGTGCTTTTTAAAATTCAGAGCCGCACTGAAAAAGAATACGCACTTGGACAAAGCGAAGAAGAAATCGTTACGCCAATCGTTCAGGAATATGTAGACTCATACAAAGACCTTCCAGTCGCTGTCTATCAGATAGGACAAAAGTACCGCGATGAACTTCGTGCGAAGTCAGGTATCATGCGCGGACGAGAATTCTTGATGAAAGATATGTATAGCTTCCATGATTCTCAGGAAGACTTCGATCGTTTCTACCAGATTGCAAAAGAGGCATACCTCAAGCTCTACACGCGTATGGGTCTTGTTGCAAAGGCAACAGAAGCATCAGGTGGTAGCTTCACAACAAAACTTTCATATGAATTCATGGTCCTCACTGATGCAGGTGAAGATGATATTTTGTACTGTAATGAATGCACTCACTGCGCAAACGTTGAAGTTTCAAAACAACAAGCAGGCGACACATGTGAAAAATGCGGAAAGGGAACAATGTCTGTAGCGAAAGCTTCAGAAGTCGGAAACATTTTCGATCTCGGACAGAAATACTCAAAAGATTTTAATTTTACTTACAAGACAGCGGACGGATCTGAAAAACAGCCGATCATGGGTTGTTACGGTATCGGCCTCACACGTCTTATGGGTGTGATCGTTGAAGCCCTCTCCGACGACAAAGGAATTGTCTGGCCAGAATCTGTTGCACCATTCAAAGTACACTTGCTCGTGCTCGGTGACTCTGAAGTCGTAAAAATGCGCGCTGAAAAATTGTATATGGAACTCAACGAGACAGGCATCGAAGTTCTCTTTGACGATCGCGCTGGCGTATCAAACGGTGAAAAGTTCAATGACTCTGATTTGCTCGGTATGCCATACCGAATCGTGGTTTCTGAGCGAAGCCTCAAGGAGGGCGGATTTGAACTCAAAAAGCGAACTGCTGAAAAAGGCGAAATTGTCCCATTTGAATCTATTGTTAGTTTTCTAAAATAAACCATGTTTAACAAGCTGTACCAACTATTTTCAAACGACATCGGCATTGACCTCGGAACGGCCAATACTTTGGTGTACCTGAAAGGGCACGGCATTGTCATTAACGAACCATCTGTTGTTGCGGTTAACCAAAAGACCGGACAGATCGTCGCCGTTGGGGCAGAAGCAAAACAGATGCTCGGACGAACTCCGGGACATATCAAAGCAATCCGACCCTTGGTGGATGGTGTTATCTCAGACTTTGAAGTAACCGAAGAAATGCTTGCATACCTCATCGGCAAGACTGAAAAGATTTCCAAAAAGATGTTCCGACCTCGTGTTGTTGTAGGCATTCCTTCTGGAGTGACAAACGTGGAATCGCGCGCCGTCTATGACGCTGCGAAATCTGCCGGCGCGCGAGAAGTATATCTTGTGGAAGAACCTATGGCTGCTGCTATTGGTATTCGAATGCCGATCAAAGAGGCGGTTGGTTCCATGATTATTGATATTGGTGGAGGAACAACTGATATCGCAGTTATCTCGCTCTCAGGTATCGTCCGCTCAAAGAACCTCAAGGTTGCTGGAGACAAACTCAACAGCGATATCATTACCTACCTCAAAGACGAATTCAAAATTCTTATCGGCGAAAAGACCGCAGAAAGCGTCAAAATGGCCGTTGCCTCTGTTATTCCAGGCAATTATTTTGAAGCACAGGTTCGCGGACGCGATATGGTTTCAGGACTTCCTCGTGAAGTGATTATTACTGATTCTGATGTACGCGAGGCGATTGGCTCATCTGTTAACCAGCTTATCGACGGTATCAAAGAAGTATTAGAAACCACGCCGCCAGAAATTCTTGGCGATGTTATGCACCGCGGTATCATCCTCTCTGGAGGAGGCGCGCTACTCAAGGGCCTCGATGTGCTTTTGCAGAATGTTTTAAAAATTCCTGTATTTATCGCTGAAGATCCATTGACTGCCGTCGCTCGAGGAGCAGGCGTCGTCCTTGATGATCTTGATTATTATCGTGAAGTATTGATTGAAAACGAAGATGCAATCTCTCCGAGATAAAAACCGCACAAAAAATACACGGGTAAAAGTCGGCGCGAGCTTGGCTTTTTTGGTGCTTCTTTTAATACTTGCTCCAATAATTTTCCCAAGTTTTGGAAGAGGTCTTCGACAGCTCTTTGCACCACTATGGAAATTTGAAAACAACGCAAGCACTAATACCAAAGGATTCTTTGCGAACTTTGCTTCCAAGCGAGCATTGAATACAGAAAATACTGATCTCAAATCAAAGCTCTCAGAGCGCGATGCGCGATTGGCAGATCATGATGCTCTCATGCACGAGAATGAAGCTCTCAAAGAATTGCTGGGCCGCAAGGGAAGCGACACTTTTGTTCTTGGAACTGTTCTCGTAAAACCAAACCGTTCAGTCTACGACACGCTTATCATTGATGCAGGAACGGATGTTGGTATAAAAAATGGTGCGCTTGTATACGCTTACGGGACAATTCCGATAGGCACTATCACTTCAGCATCTACTAAAACCGCCACTGTTACGCTATTTTCAACTGCTGGCCAGATTACCAATACTCGCATCGAAGGCAAAAATATTGATATCGAGCTCGTCGGACGCGGCGGAGGCAATTTTGAACTAAAAGTTCCTCGTGATATAAACCTCGAGCCTGATATGGAAGTATTACTCCCAGGAATCAAACCAGCAGTCGTTGCGATTGTCGCAAAAAGCATTACTGACGCCCGTGATCCAGTACAAACATTTATACTCACTTCGCCGATCAACATCAATGAGCTCAATTGGGTGCAAGTAGTAAAATAAGTTTTTAATTTGAAACCATTTACATTTACAATTACAAAAAAGATCGACGGTTCACTTGGGCGAACCGGTCTTTTGCATACGCCACATGGAGATATTGAAACTCCAGCATTCGTAACTGTTGGAACAAAGGCTACCGTGAAATCGCTCACACCTGAAGCGGTTGCTAGTGCGCATGCGCAAGTAGTACTTGCGAACACCTACCACCTCTACCTACAGCCTGGTGAGGAAATCGTCGCAAAAGCAGGCGGCCTTGGAAAATTCATGAACTGGTCAGGCCCAACAATGACTGACTCTGGAGGATTCCAGGTTTTTTCCCTTGGAGCAGCATATGGAAAAGAAATTTCAAAAGTGGTGAAGATCACTGATCCATCAATGATGATTCCAGAGCGTTTTGATGATGCGTCCGCACCAAGTTTGGCAAAGATCGGCAATGATGGTGTGTCATTTAAGTCACATCTCGATGGCAGCATGCATTATATTACTCCAGAAAAATCGATTCAGATTCAGCATGCACTTGGTGCTGACATGATCTTTGCTTTCGATGAATGCACATCGCCGGCAGAAGATTTGCGCTACCAAGAAGAAGCCCTGGGACGAACGCACCGATGGGCAAAGCGATGCCTCGAAGAACATTTAAAATTGAACGCTAGCCAGCCAAACTACCAAGCACTCTTTGGTATTGTGCAAGGCGGACGAGAAGAACGATTGCGCAAAGAATCTGCAAAAATTATTTCTGATATGACAGTGGATGGAGAAGGCTTTGATGGCTTCGGCATTGGTGGGTCATTCGCCAAAGAAGACATGGGTACTGCCGTAAAATGGGTTAATGAAGTACTGCCAGAAGAAAAACCTCGCCACTTGCTTGGTATTGGCGAACCGGAAGATTTATTTATGGGAGTTGAAAACGGCATTGATTTATTTGACTGCGTTGCACCAACCCGACAGGGAAGAAATGGAACTATTTATACTTCATCAGGAAAAGTGAGTATTTTGAACACGAAATATCGTGATGACTTTACGCCGATCGACGAAGGCTGCGAATGTTATACCTGCAAGAACTATACTCGTGCATATGTGGCGCATCTGTTCCATGGAAAGGAAATGCTTGCTGGGACATTGGCTTCAACGCACAATTTGTATTTCCTCTGCAATCTCGTGGATCGAATGCGTGAAGCGATAGCAAATGGAACATTTTTTGAATTTAAAAAGTCGTTTTTAGAAAAGTATAACGGGTAACAATATGGAACCACAAAAAGGTACATTCTATTATCACTACAAGCATGATCCGCAGGGTTCGGTGAACAACTATGCCTATGAGATTATCAACATAGGCCACCACACCGAGATCGATGGATTGGAAGAAAGCAAAATGGTGATATATGCGCCTTTGTATGATACTGCTGGAGTGTACAAGGTCGGCAAGCATTTTGATATACGCCCGTACACCATGTTCCTTGAACCGGTAATCAAAGACGGCAAGGAATTCCTGCGTTTTGCTAAAATCACCGATCAGGCGATTATTGATCAGCTTATTGCAATTCGAAATGAGCTCTATAAAGACTAAGAAAATCCTTGTTACTGGTGGTGCGGGCTATATTGGCTCACATACTATTATTGAGCTTTTAAATGCGGGATATGAGGTTGTTTCTATTGATAATTTCTCACACAGCACTAAGGAGACTTTCTTAAGAATTAAAAAGATCACTGGTATATCGGTGAAGAATTATGATGTTGATCTCTGTGATGAGAAGAAAGTAGAAGCAGTTTTTAAAAAAGAGAAGTATTTTGACGGCATTATTCATTTTGCCGCATTGAAATCTGTCGGTGAATCAGTGAACGAGCCGCTGAAGTATTTTGCCAATAATCTTGGTTCGTTGATGGTTATTTTGGCATGTATGAAAAAGTGTCATATTTCGACACTCGTTTTTTCTTCGTCATGCGCAGTGTATGGGACAGTGAAGAAATTGCCGGTTTCAGAAAAAACTCCTTTTGGTGCAGCAGAATCCCCGTATGCACGAACAAAGCAACTGGGAGAAATGATTCTTGAAGATGTTTCCAAAGGAAATAGCACGCTCAAAACTTTGGCGCTTCGATATTTCAATCCAGTTGGCGCTCATGAAAGCGGTCTTATCGGCGAACTTGCAAGCAGCAAGCCGGATAACCTTGTTCCAATTATTACTGAAACAGCTATTGGAAAGCGTCCGTTCATGACTGTCTTCGGAGGCAACTATAAAACCCGCGATGGAAGTGCAGTTAGGGATTATGTCCATGTTTCAGATATCGCGCGAGCACACGTGCTCGCGCTCAATTACCTCGAAATGAAAACTGCTCCAAAATATGACGTCATCAATCTTGGTACTGGAAAGGGAAGCACGGTGTTAGAAATGATCGCCGCGTTTGAAAAAGCGACTGGCCAGAAATTAAACTTTACAATCGGTCCAAAACGACCCGGAGATATTGAGGCGGTGTATTCTGATACCAAAAAAGCGAAGAAAGTTTTGAGCTGGAAGCCGGAATTGGGATTGAAAGAAATGATGGAGTCTGCGTGGAAGTGGCAGAAAAATTTGGAAAAGAAATAATTATTGACACAATTTATATACCTGCTATACATAATATATGTATTCAAGATACACAAACAATAGCAGCTTCTTCTTTACCTTCACAACCAGTGGAGGGCTGCTTTCTGTATCTAGATAAAATCTAATCGGCGGAATCAGTAAAAAGTCCTTCACTTTTCGGTGGAGGACTTTTTCGTTCTTTGAAATATTGATTATATTTTTTAACTAACAAAACAAATTATTATGAGAAAAGCAGACAAAGATCTTCTAATAAAGAAGATCAACGAAAAAAAGGAAAAAGGACATGAAGTTATTAAACTACACACCAGGTCGCATGGAGATACGGTTATTAGGGTTGAATGTAGCTGTGGACAGCAACACCCAATTCATCGTAATTCAGAAGTGAATTGGGAAGTGAATTTGGAGGTAAAGCCGCCACATCATCCCAATAAAGTTGACCCATTCGGACCCTTGGGCGAGCATTACAATAATTTCTGATTCTGAAAGAAAAGCCGTTCTGGAGAAATCTAGACGGCTTTTAAACTATAAATTCAACAAGTTTGACAGGTATGCTACACTATAGAGATGTCTAAAGGTTCAAAAGGTACATTCAAGCTTGAAAGCGAATATAAGCCTGCCGGCGACCAGCCAGAGGCTATTAAAGGCCTTATGAAGGGCTTGGAGAAGGGATTGCGCAAGCAGACTCTTCTTGGTGCTACCGGTACGGGAAAGACCTTTACGATGGCCAATGTCATCCAGGAATGGGGCAAGCCGACCCTCATCATTGCCCACAACAAGACCTTGGCTGCCCAGCTTGCTCAAGAGTTCCGAGAATTCTTCCCGAGTCATGCGGTTCACTATTTCGTTTCGTACTACGACTACTACCAGCCAGAAGCCTATCTGCCGACAACTGATACTTTCATCGAAAAAGACGCGCAGATCAATGAAGAAATTGATCGTCTTCGACATGCTTCCACTCAGGCATTGCTGACCCGCAAAGACGTGATTATCGTTGCGTCGGTTTCTTGTATCTATGGTTTGGGATCTCCAAAAGAATATGAAGCAAAAAATTTGAAACTTACTGTTGGCGACAAAATTTCCCGTATGGAAATCATGCAGCGCTTGATCAATGTGCAATTTGAACGAACGAATGCTGATCTTACTTCAGGAACATTTCGCTCAATCGGTTCCAAGGTAGATATCATGCCGACATCAGAAACATTCGTCTACCAGATCCAGATTTCAGGTGATACAATTTCAGGTATTCTAAAAATAGACCCAGTTTCTTCAAAAGTGTTAGCAGAAGAAAAAACAGTTTTCATATTCCCAGCAAAGCACTTTATTACTGACGAAAAGACAAAAGAAACAGCGCTCAAGCTCATCAAGATGGAACTCGCAGAGCAACTCAAGAAATTTGAAAAAGAAGGGAAGCTGCTCGAAGCAGAACGTATCAAGCGACGAACAACCTACGACATGGCAATGATCCGTGAGATGGGATATTGTTCTGGAATTGAAAACTACTCGCGGCATCTTTCCGGTAAAGCAGCTGGAGAGCCGCCAGAAACATTGCTTTCATATTTCCCGCATGCCAAAGACGGCACACCAGAATTTTTGACATTCATCGATGAATCGCATGTGACCCTCCCACAATTGCATGGAATGTTTGCCGGCGACGCTTCACGAAAAAATACGCTTGTAGAATTCGGATTCCGTTTGCCGTCTGCAAAAGACAACCGTCCACTCAAATACCCAGAGTTTGAAGAACGCATCGGACAGGTCGTGTATGTTTCTGCTACTCCAAGCCAACTTGAAAGAACTGAAAGCGAACAAATTGTTCAGCAGATTATTCGACCAACTGGTTTGATCGATCCTGAAATAATTATCCGCCCAATTCTCGAGAAAGGCGCATACACCGGACAGATTCAGGATTTCATTGCCGAAGCTGAGAAAACGATCAAGGGAGGCGGACGCGTGCTTGCCACAACACTGACCAAAAAAATGGCCGAAGATTTGGCTGCATATCTCAAGGACAAAGGAATGAAGTCTGAGTACGTGCACAGCGATATCAAGACAATTGATCGTATCAAGATTCTGACAAGTTTCCGTAAAGGAGACTTCGACTGTCTTGTCGGTGTTAACTTGCTTCGAGAAGGATTGGACTTGCCTGAGGTTGAGCTTATTGGAATTTTGGATGCAGACAAAGAAGGGTTCCTGCGTTCAGAAACATCGCTCATCCAGACCATCGGACGTGCTGCGCGTAACGTCAAAGGCCGGGTAATTTTGTATGCAGATCAGATGACTGGTTCGATGGAACGCGCGATTGGCGAAACCAATCGTCGCCGCGACGTGCAGATTGCTTACAATACCAAGCATGGCATCACTCCAAAAACGATCATCAAAGCCATCAAAGATATTTCTCAAGAAATGGAAAGCGAACACGAGAAGTCAGTTGCATTTAATTTGGCTATCGACAGCGAAGTGTTCAAGAAAGACCCAAAGAAACTGATCAAACTAAAAGAAGAAGAAATGGCTGAAGCAGTTCGAGAACTCGACTTTGAAACAGCTGCGATTTTGCGAGATGAAATCAAGGCTTTGCAGGCAAAATTGCCGCCACCTCCAAAACGAAAGCTGAAGAAAGGGGAGATACTTATAGACTAAAAGAGACTAATGAAACAGTAAGTAATACCATAGAGTACCGTGGTATTATTTGACATTTTTCAATTTTAAGGTAGTATACACAAAAAACTACCTTATGATAATAACTTCCTTGAAAGACAACACATTAGACATTGATAGCCATGGCTTTTTAATAGAGATTTACAATCTCATTAAAAATTTGAACGACAGAAGCCACTCGTTGTATGCATGCTCATCCAATGATCGAATCCATATGTCAGAAAATGCCATATGGATTGTAAATGGAACTGATTTTGCCGAAAAGACGTTCATTGAGTTTGAAAGTTATAAAATACTTTCTGAGAACATCGATTACTTACAGACTACATTCCCTGAGCTGAACATTCGTAAAGCTACTGAGGATGATACCGCGCGATTCATTGAAAAAAGGCTTATTGTCTTTCCAACCGTGAATGAGGTGTATAAACAGGAAGCAGTTGCGGTTGTGAAAAAGAAGCCGAATGATAATGAACTGCCACTGTTCAAAAGAATCCCTAAAAGGAGGAAGGGTGTAGTAGCAAGCGATGAGAAGCCTGAGCAAAAACCAGACTATACAGAAATGGGAAACATGCTAACTCGTGCCGCTATGTCATTTGCAATAAACGATATAGAAGATGCGAGCTATGTAACTGATTGCCATACTGATGGTGACCCGGTACCTGCTTTCAGGGTTTTTATTTTTAAAAACGCCGAGTTGGCCAGTCTTGGAAATAAGGCTCTGCAAGAGTTTAAGGAACAAGTTCTGGTAAAGGATAACTTTCTTATCGTTGTGCTTGACGGTACAACGGATTACAAGGCAGATGATTTGCTAACTACTGAATGGTGCAAGCTTAACAAGCGAAAAATCCCAGTACAAGATACTGGAAATGCACAAGTTCAGAAAATAGAAAATCCTAAACCTGCTGCTGAAAGCAAACCATTACCTGTTGCAACACCAAGCTCGGTAAATCTCTCTATCTCTGGCGGAAGTACTGAAGAAAACGTAAACAATAATTCAAATTCAATTTCAATAATCAAAAACAACAAAAACAAAAACGAAGAAGCAATGGCAACGAAAAAAACAAACAAGAAAGACGACAGAAAAGAATTAATGTCGAAAATCCGCAAGGCCTTTAGAAATTCAGGTGCAGAGCTTGAGGGAACTCATAAGCAAGGAGACGGTGATTATTCCTACCCAACCGACACTAACCCAAACCGGCCGTTTGACCTATACCGGTTCAATAATCCAACCCACCTTGCTGTGGTAAAAAGCATTATGAAAAGAGAATTCCCCGAAGTTGACTATACAATAGTGAATAAGGGCGTATTCTTTATTTTTGATGCCGAGGGGATGAAACAATTTAGCGAGCAAGATTTGCAAGGTTTTGCTGACGGCACCAAAAGGTATGCCCACAGCAAGAAGCAAGGGAAAGGTAAAACTGTAATTGAAGCAGATAACTCTAAACCTGCTAAAGATAAACCCGCTAAAAAGAAGAAGGCCGCAGCAAAGAAGAAAAAAGCCGCAGCTAAAAAGAAGGCCGCCGCTAAAAAGAAAGCTGCTGCAAATCAGAAACCTTTAAAACCGAGCAAAGCAGAAGCAAGAGCTGGTTCAAAAACAGGACCTAAAACTACAGCTAAACCTGTAGTAGCAGCTCAGCCTAATCTTAAAAAGCAAAAGGGTACTGGTTTATTGAGTACAGTGATGAATACCGTTGGGCAGGAATTGGCCGGCGTATCACTACAGGCAGTATTAGCCACATTGAAAAAATTAAATATTCCTCTAAACTCAGAAACCAAGCAGGGTACAAAAATTACCATTGATGAGGTTGGTATGGAAGAATTTACTGAAACATTAAAAGCAGAAATTACAGCAAGATTATAATTATTTATTTTCTTGTATTACAACATAACGCATGGCCCATGGTCATGCGTTTTTTATTTCTCAATTTTCTTGAGCGCCAGAACAATTTTTTTGAAATCTTTTAAAAGCGTTTCTCGTAGTCCGCCATTATACAAAGCAGATGCTGGATGGTAGAGCGGCAGGAAATATTCCGTATCTATTTTTTCGAACTTTTTGTGTATTAATTTTCCGTGCGCATCACCGATCTTAAGTTCTGGAAAAAAGTCATTCATTGAATGCCGGCCGAGAAAGACAATGAGCTTGGGCTGAATGAAATTAAGTTCCTTGTAGAGCCACTCGCTGCATGCTTTCTTTTCCTCAGGTTCCGGGTCACGGTTGTTGGGAGGACGGTATTTTACGATGTTTGTTATATAAATATCCTCGCGCTTCATTTTTATCGAAGCAAGCATTTCTGCTAGGAATTTTCCCGCAGCGCCAATAAACGGCTTGCCGCCAAGATCTTCGTTCTTGCCCGGAGCTTCGCCAATAAAGACTACTTGCGCGCTTGGATTGCCGTCGCCAAAGACAGGCTGGGTGGCGGTTTTCTTGAGCTCGCAAGTACAGGCAGCCGCTTGGCGCTCATGAATTTTCAGCAATTGTTCGCTCCGATCCTTCATGTTTTTAGTATACAGAAATAAAAAAAAGCCGCTATATGCATAAGCATATAAGCGACAACTCCAATAAATGTGTAGTAATGATCTAAAACTTCCAGCCGAAGCCTAATGTTAACTTAGCATCGTTAACGAATACTTCTTCAACATGCAGTTTGAACGGAGCGGTGGCATACCATAACTCCATGTAGACTCTTCTTTTTTTGCCGAATTTAGCGCGTACAACCGGGCCAATATCAAAATTGTCCTCAGTCTTTTCCTTGTGGTCATCGCCACGATAAAAATGGTACCGATTCTCAGCAATGAATCCAATCTCCAGGTTTTTGTGAACTTCATATCCAAGTTCTAAAAAGTTGAAGAGTTGGTCCTCAGGGTGAACAAAATTGAATCCAAACTCTACGGTATTAAATACGTAAAGTCTTTTGTATTCAAATTGGTTCAAGAATCCGACAGATAAGCCCCAATGAGACCCAAGCATCAAGCCCGCTTTTGGTACAAACCAACGCTGACCTTTTTTGTGGGTGACGTTGTAACCTGCGTTAACATTCAATGTGTTTTCGTAATTGAAGCCGCCATGGGCTTCCATTTCGAAGCCTTTTTTGAACGAATGTAATGCCCAAACACGTAGTGCCCAGTCTTTGATCGTGTTATTGGTTTTCAGACCGGTTTTGGTGATGTGTATCGAAACCTCAGAGGCGGGATACGAATGGCATTCGGAATGCACAATCGAGTCTTCTTGTTTTGGGATTTCAAATTTTTCGTGTTCCTGAGCAAATACAACAATTACAGCCAGGGTGAACATGGTCGAGGTTAAAAGTTTTCTCATTAGTTAAATGTGTTTTTTTTGTACTTAAATTTATTCAATGGTTAAAGAATGATGTCAATATTATAGCATTTTATGACCCCCTTGTAAAGGGTCTTGATTGTTAAAATCACCTTATTCTGCTATAGTAGCCGCATGTCAATCAAATCATTCTTAATGAAAAGCGCCCTTCGCATGAAAGGCATGCCAAAAGACCAAGCAGACGCAATGGCAGAGAAACTGGAGGCAAATCCTGAGCTTATTGAAGCTATGAAGGCTATCGAAGCCAACCCTGAACTCAAGGCTCTCATGGAAAAAATCCAGAAAGAAATCGAAGCAAAAACAGCGACCGGCATGGACAACATGATGGCTTCAGCTGGTGTTATGATGAAATACAAAAACGAGCTCACCAAATATCGCGATCTCTTGGCGCCACTTATGACGCTCATGCAGAAATAATCTATATGAAACTCGCAATCGGCATCGTCGGTCTTCCAAACGTTGGCAAGTCAACGCTTTTCAACGCGCTTACCAAAAAAGGCGTACCAGCAGAAAACTATCCATTTTGCACGATCGATCCTTCGATCGGCATTGTTGCTGTTCCTGACGAACGTCTCTACAAGCTCGCAGATTTTTCCAAGACAAATCGGACTATACCAGCGGCCATCGAATTCGTCGATATTGCCGGCCTTGTTGCAGGCGCTTCCAAGGGTGAAGGGTTGGGAAACAAATTCCTTTCGAATATCCGTGAGACAGATGCAATCTTTGAAATGGTGCGAATTTTCCCGATCGCAGCGGCGACAGGAAAAGAAATTATGCATGTCTATGGCGACATCGATCCATTGCGCGATATCAAAGTCATTAACATGGAATTGATCATCGCCGATATGGAAACTGTCGCTAAGCGCATTTCAAACATTCAGCGGGAAGTTAAGAAAGGTGACAAGGAATTTATTTTGGAACACGACGCGTTGCTTCGAGTACAGACCGCGCTTGAGGCAGAACAAATGGCCAATACGGTATCGCTCAATGAATATGAACTTCCAAAAGTGAAGCAGCTCAATTTGCTTACTATCAAGCCGATTCTTTATGGTCTCAATAAACGCGCTGGCGTAACCAATCTCGATGAATCAAACCCACAGCAGTTCAAGGAGCTGTGTGACTATATCCTTTCGACAGGCGCACGATTCGTAGTCCTCGATGCGAAGATCGAAGATGAGCTCAAGGATTTTGAAGGAGAAGAAAAAGATATGTTCCGCAAAGAAATGGGCGGGGAGCACGATGGTATTAATGATCTGATCTCAGAAGGATACAAGCTCCTTGGGCTTGAAACGTACTTTACAACGGGGGTTGAAGAAACTCGCGCGTGGACGATTGAAAAGAACAGCACTGCTCCGGTTGCCGGCATGGCCATTCATACTGACTTCAAAGACAAGTTTATCCGCGCAGAAGTAGTGTTCTGGAAAGATTTGCTTGATGCAGGATCATACGCCGAAGCCCGCTCAAAAGGAAAAGTGCGAACAGAAGGAAAGGAATATATTGTGAAGGATGGAGATGTGATAGAATTTAAGATATAAATGCTTTCATTCACTGCTTCAGAACTGGAAATCATCCGCAAACTCGACACTCCTGCCAAGGTTCAGGATTTTATCAATTCTGTGCCTTTTAATTTTGAAAAAAATGGCAAGGACGTTGTGAAGTCTCCGATCAGAGTTCTGCGCGAAAATAGTGCACACTGCCTTGAAGGCGCTCTACTCGCGGCATATATATTGTCTGTTCATGGATTCAAGCCGCTCCTGCTTCATTTAAAAACAACCAAAGAGGATTTTGAGCACATCATCGCGCCCTTCCAAATCAACGGCTATTGGGGCGCGATCTCCAAGACCAATCATTCGGTACTGCGCTATCGCGAGCCGGTCTATGAAACGATCCGCGAACTTGTTATGTCATATTTCCACGAATATTTTTTGAATGATGGAACAAAAACGCTTCGATCATATTCAGAACTGCTCGACCTTGGTACATTTGAGGAGGGCTGGGAAATGTCTGAAGAAAATCTCTGGGGCGTTGATCGCGAACTCGACAAGATCAAGCATTTTGATATAGCCCCCAAGGAAAACCTCAAGCTGCTTCGCAAAGCAGACAAGATCGAGCGCGAAGCTGGGGAAATTCAGGAATGGAAAAAATAAAGTATGCTATACTTTTTGAGTACGCATATTATAAATATAAATTTTAAAAACATATGGCAAAAGGAAATGAAAGCCGCCGCAAGGAAACAAAGAAGCCAAAGAAAGTAAAGGCTCCTGCAACTCCTTCAAAATAATCGTTTAGGCACAAACAAAAAGAACCACATTGCTGTGGTTCTTTTTGCGATTCAGTCGCTTACGCGCGCTGTACGTTTACAGCGTTGAGTCCTTTTGGAGACTCTTCTGTTTCAAAAGTGAGAGCATCACCTTCGCGGAGTTCGTCAAACGAAACGCCTACGAGTGAGTTGCTGTGAAAGAAAAGATCTTTCGCGAGGCCTTCACCTGAGATGAAACCGAAACCTTTGTCTGTGAGTTTTTTTACTACACCAGTCATATGATTTTTGATTCTAGATTGATAAGACAAAGATTTGGTTGAGAATCGACTTTAGAACGAGACACTCCCGACAATTCATTGCTAGGGATATAGTATCATATCTCAATTAAATTGTCAATCTATTTTTTGATTAGTGGCTTAGTCTCTATGCGACCGTATGCTATACTTTTGGTATGAAAAACATCATTTTGTACGTGCTGACATTGCCAATTTTAACCCTTATTGACCTCGTCTGGCTTGGAGTAATTTCAAAAAAGCTCTACGCAAGCTATTTAGCTCCAATTATGAGAAGCGATATCGTTTGGCCAGCAGTTATTTTGTTCTACCTCTTCTACGCTTTCGGATTGCTGTACTTTGTGATTAATCCTTCGCTTCGCGCTGATTCATGGACAATGGCGCTTGGAAACGGCGCGCTCTTCGGCTTCATGGCATACATGACATACGATTTGACCAACTGGGCAGTTCTTAAAGGCTTCGCATGGCAGATCGTTCCTATTGATATCGTCTGGGGAGCAATACTTTCAGGAGCAGTTTCTGTCATCGTATTCTTTATCGCTAAAGCAATCCTATAAAAATCTTCATGTTTAGATTATTCAGCTTGTATCAAATGTGGAAACAGGGAAGTACTGACCCAAAGGGCTTTGCCAAGGGCCAGGTTCTTGATGCAATCATCGGAGCGTTGATCGTTCCGGTACTTGGACTGATTCTTTTTCTTGGATTGCTCTTTATACTTTCATATACACACTTATTGGGCGGACCATATGGTATCGCCAGATTCTTCTTCTGGCTTCTTTTGATTGTGTATACAATCGGAGGTTTGGTTATCTATTCTATTTATTCTGCAATTAGAAATGCTGTAACAAATGCAAAAGAACGCACCAAAAAATTTTCCGATGCTTCTGACCAGTCTCTCGGCATTAGGGACGCTGAAGTAATCAATAAATAGAAAGTTTGACACTAGGTACTTAAAAAGGTATTTTGAATAAAAATACCAAACTATGGAGTACCTTTCTGTCCAAATAATTGAAGCTCTGAGCGACGATCCTGTCTATGGGGCATTATGCTCGATAACGCATACATTTAGGTCTAAGTTTCCAGGATTGCCATTGAATGTTTCCAAAATGATGGAATCATTAAAACATATGCAGCATGGTCTTACTGTTTCGGGTAAAACTATACTTCTTGGGCCAGAATATACCATTACCGGAGTTGATATGAAAAAACTTACGGATGAATCCCAGGAATATTCCCTCGAAGTGAATTCTAATTTTTTCTTCGAAATGCTCTCTACATTTCCCACAACGGACATATATTCGCTGGAAGAAATCGTGTTTGCTGATGTCATTGAGCTTGACACAGATGTATATGGAGAAGAAGAAAAAATAATCTTACGAAGGCTTTCTTCGAAGCAGTATGAATTGCATAAATGGGCAATGAGCCGGAAAAACTCGGATGGTGAATGGGATTTTATTTTTTCAATAAGATGGAAAGATATTCATGCCTACTATACTGCGACCAATCAGACAGATATGCTAAAGGATGAAAAGCCACTTACAAAGAAAAACGAGAATGATACTTATCTATTTTGTGTTGAATCACATCGTTTATCAAAACTTGTATTTCGGTTTTACATCGAACAAAAAGAGGACACAACAGAAGAGATAAATACTATTTAGAATAGCCGGTCTGCTTGCAGACCGGCGTTTTTTATGCTATACTATATACAGTTAAATAAGTGCAATTATCAAGAGCGCGGGGAGAGTACTGACTCTACGATCCGCCAGCAACCAGTCAAATGACATGGTGCTCCATTCAGCCCGCTTGGGGAGATAAGCTAGTCGCAAACTCTTCCGTATGGGAGAGTTTTATTTTTTATTCAGCTATAGTTAATTGATTCCATGTTTACAGACACTCTTCTCCAAACCTATACCGTCGAAAGCGTTACCAATGGCCATCCCGACAAAGTATGCGATCAGATTTCTGACGCTATTTTGGATGCACTCCTAATACAGGATCCGAACAGCCGTGTTGCCGTTGAAGCTTTTGGCTGTCACGGACTCCTTGTGATTGGCGGCGAAGTTACAACGAACGGCGTTGTGGACTATGCGGAAATTGCTCGTAACGTCTATACAAAAATCGGTTATGAGAATCCTCTGGAAATAGTCACCCGTGTCGTTACACAGTCACCGGAAATTGCACAGGAAGTAAACTTTGGCGGAGCAGGAGACCAGGGAATCATGTATGGTTTTGCGACAGACGAAACAGAAGAATTTTTGCCAACAGGAGTAGTGCTCGTGCACAAGCTTGCAAAACGTTTGGAAGAAGCCCGACGTGAAAAAATAATCCCTTGGCTGCTTCCTGATGGAAAGACTCAGGTTACGATCGTCGATGGAAAGCTGCAAACAATTGTTGTTAGCACACAGCATATGCCGGGAATTACTCAGCAAGAAATCATCCAAGAAATAACTCAGAAAATCATCGCTCCTCTGGTTGGCGATGTTTCCGGCATTGAATTAATAATTAATCCTTCTGGTTCGTTTACAAGCGGTGGTTTCGACGCAGACGCGGGACTAACTGGACGAAAAATAATGGTGGACACCTATGGCGGACTTGCTCCGCATGGCGGAGGCGCGTTCTCAGGAAAAGATTCAACCAAGGTTGATCGCTCTGCTGCATATATGGCTCGCTTTGCGGCAAAAAATATCGTTGCAAATAAATTGGCCAAGAAAGCATTGGTCTCAGTTTCGTACGCAATCGGTCGTGTTGATCCGGTACAGGTTCTTGCCTTCAATGAAAAGGGAGAAGACATCTCCGAACTCGTTACAAAACATTTTGACTTCCGTCCGAGAGCGATCATTGAGCGACTCGGGTTGCGATTGCCGATCTTTGAGCAGACTGCGGCGTACGGACATTTTGGGAAGGATGGATTGCCATGGGAGGAGATAATTAGTCTCTAAGAGCAAATATTGACAAAGGTGTATTTATGTTCTAATGTAAGCAAAAATACATTATGCAAAATATACTTTTTTACTCGTTCGTACTAGCAGTACTTGGATTTTCGAGCTGCAACTATTCTCAAAATCAAAACAAAGAATATGACAAATATTTTTTAGAAGAACAACAATCAGAACCTCAGCCGGTATATATTCCATCGCTTCCTGAGCAAGCTAGAGACAAGATGGTTAGAGTGAGATCAATTGCGCGCTCAATTCTGGCACAGTCTTTGGATAAACGCAGTAGAGAAATTGAGGCGATAGAAGCAAAAGTTTCTTCTGGCTGGCTCGATAGCGTTTCCGATTGTTATAACCTTAACTTGAAAATGTTACAGCCTAATATTGGGGTGGCATTGGTGATAATTGATACTGCTGCACGCAGGTACATTAACTCACAATGCGAAACTACCAATCAATTTGGAAACGAGAATGCTTCAATGCTTTTTGTCGCTCCTGAACTAAGTTTGGTTGAAGGGGATACTATCCTCTATATAATGGCGGATTGGCAAACATTTTCTGCCAAAGACGATAAGGTTGGTGCATTAGAATATCTCCATGAACTGATGCATGTATTGCAATGGTTGAAAAAACCTCAGCATATTGCGGAGCGGAACAAGGAATCTTTTGCTCGTGAAAGCGAAGCTTGGCAATATCAGATCGATCTTTGGGTTAATTCACTTGAGCCAGAAAAACGCGATGCCTTGTCTGCGAGAAAAAGGTACTACATACAATTCCCAGTAGATTCATTTATGAGTGGAGGCATTTATCAAGATGAAGCTGATTTTATGATAAAAACAGTTGGCTCATACCAAGGTTATTGGGAGATGTTCCTCTATTATACTTTCGGGCCGGCATATATTCAGCGCAGCTATAAGTCGCTACAAAAATAACTACAATATATAGTTTCGAGGCAGTTGGTCAAAAAATGACGACTGCCTCTTTTTTATTGCTGTACCTTTTTCTGCTATACTAATTCCATCATGCAAATAGTAAAATCCACCGGTGAAAAACAGGCATTCAACAAGGCTAAACTCTGCGTATCCCTCAAGCGCTCAGGCGCGCCGGATGATATGGCAAATGCTGTGTGTGCAAAAGTAGAAGAAAAAGTAACGCCGGGAATTTCAACTTCAAAAGTATACAGGGAAGCGCTGAGATACTTGGTAAAGGAAGATCGAGATGTTGCTGCTCGATACAGCCTGTATCGAGGTATTGCAGCACTGGGACCCGCAGGTTTCTTGTTCGAGCAATATATTGAGGTAGTGCTCCAGGCTCATGGATACAAAACGATGCGGGACATTTACGTAAAGGGTGCATGCATCAGTCATGAAATAGATCTGATTGCCATAAAGGATGGAACGCAGTATTTTATGGAACTTAAATATCACAATGAGCAGGGAATTAAGACGCACGTTCCCGTGATCATGTATGCCTACGCGCGGCTTGACGATTTGTCTCGAGCGCAGAATGAAAAAGCTGGGCAGAAATACAAGAATGCCATGTGGCTCATTACCAATACTAAATTCACTGATACCGCACTGCAGTACGCCAAGTGCAAGCGCATTCGACTGTCTGGGTGGAATTATCCTGATCAAGGTGGATTGGAAGACATGATCGTCGAGAAGAAATTATATCCAGTTACCGTGTTGCCGTCGATCAATCAGCAATTGCTGGTAGAATTGGCAAAGCGAAAAATAATTCTCGCGCAAGATCTTGCAACATACTCAGTTTCAGATCTCAAGAAAATGGGAATTACTGAAACACTGGGGCAAAAAATTATTCAGGAGGTTACTGGATTATTCAAATGAGTATCAAGAAAAAAATCTTCATAGGTCTCGGGATTTTTCTAGGACTTTTTATTTTAAACGGTCTACTTACGCGTACTACATGCGTTTCTCAAATTGATCCAATAGATGGAATGGGCAGTATGTCTTGTTCTAAAAATAAATTACGAGATTGGGAAGCAAGTATAGGGTATTGGTATATGAGAACAATTGTAATACCGTATCATATGAATCATCCTAAGTCGTAATACACTTAATGCGCGGGCAAGCCAATTTTGGTATACTCGCCACATGCAAATGGGAACCCTTTCAATCGTCGCAACACCAATAGGAAACATGGAAGACATTACGCTTCGAGCGCTTCGCGTGCTTGCAGAGGCTGATATCGTTTTGTGTGAAGACACTCGAACATCGGGAAAACTTTTTGCGTACCACAAAATCAAAGCAAAGAAATTTGCCAGCTACAATGCGCACAGTACTTCAGGAAAATCCGATTTTGTATTGGATGCTTTGAAAGAAGGGAAGAATGTGGCTTTGATTTCAGACGCAGGCACGCCGGGGATTTCAGATCCAGGTATGTTGTTGGTCAGACAGGTGCGAGATGCGTTTGGGGCCGAAGCGAATATTGTCGCAGTCCCGGGAGCTTCGGCCCTGATTTCCGCATTGTCTATCAGCGGCGTTTCGGCAGCGCCATTTTTGTTCCATGGATTTATTCCGCACAAGAAAGGCCGCGAGACACTTTTTAAACAAATTCGCGATGACGTCATCAATACGCACGTTGCATATGAATCTTCGCACCGCATCGTCAAAGCACTTCTTTCACTCGCGAAACTCCTACAGGAAGGACGAAAGGTTATGATCGCCCGAGAAATTACCAAAATGCATGAAGAAGTACTTGAAGGAAGCGCTGAAGAAATTGCAGGAATTTTGACTAAAACTCCAGTGAAGCAGAAAGGGGAGTTTGTGCTAATAGTGGCGGCGCAAGGATAATACTGCACATGTTGCATTCTATAGGGGAAAATGTGATATAATCGACCCATGATATTCGCACGAACAACAGCCATTACAGGACTTATTCTCGTTCTTTTGCCCGCATTGGGATTGCCGACTTCTTGGAAGATGGGCGTCTGCATCATTGCCGGCATAGTCTTGTTGTATCTCGGCTACAAAGAATACCGTATTGCTGAACGCCACCGTCTTGCTCGCGAAGAGCGAACCAAAACATATACTGAAAGCACTTTTGAGGCATCAGACGAATCTCGAGTACCGCGAGTATAACTATGAATACACGAATCATGGTGCCAGTCATTCTGGTCGGAATCCTTCTTGCCGGAGGAGCATATTTTGCTATTCCAATGATGTCTAAAAACACCTATGATACAAAAACAGCAGTCGTTGCTTCTGTAGTAGAAGAAGGTGCTCTTGTAGAGACGCTTCCGGAAGCTTCAGATAATGGCGGTACCGGTATAGACACTGGATCAGAAGGCGCTCCAAGTTCGAGTATTGCCGTAACGCATATTGCAACTCCATCGTCCGTAAAAGCTCTCTATATGTCGAGCTGGGTTGCTGGAACTCCATCGTTTCGCGCAAAGCTTGTAAAGATCGCAGAGGAGACTGAGATTAATACTTTGGTTATCGATATCAAGGACGCTACGGGAAAAGTTTCGTTTCTTGCTCATGATCCTGCACTTACTGCGCTCGGTTCAACAGAAAACCGCATAGGCGATCTTGATGAGTTCATCGCATCTCTCCACGCTAAAGGTATTTATGTGATTGGCCGCATTGCTGTTTTCCAAGATCCATATATGACCGTCAAACATCCTGATTGGGCAATTACCAAAAAGAGCGACGGTGCTATCTGGAAAGATTTTAAGGGATTAAGTTTTCTTGATCCATCAAATTCAGATGTACGAAAGTATATTGTTTCAATCGCAAAGGAATCGTATGCCCATGGATTTGATGAAATCAATTTCGACTATGTTCGATTTCCATCAGATGGAAAAATTTCTGACATTGCATATCCGAATGTAAATGGTACGACAACGCGAGCTGATATTATTGAATCTTTCTTCAAAGAATTACATGAGTCGCTGGCGGGCACAGGTATTATTACTTCAGCTGACCTTTTTGGTTTGGTAACGACATCAAATGATGATCTCGGCATTGGCCAAGTCCTCGAAAAAGCATTGCCGTATTTTGATTTCATCTGCCCAATGGTCTATCCGTCTCACTTCGGAGCTGGCTGGAATGGCTACAAAAATCCCGCAGAACATCCATATGAAGTTATCCATGAAAGCATGGCTCGTGCTGTTGAACGAGCAAAGGCAATGGGACAGGATCCGCTCAAGCTTCGTCCGTGGCTCCAGGACTTTAATATGGGCGCAACGTACACTTCTGATATGATCAAAGCTCAGATCAAAGGCACCTATGATGCGGGTTTGACATCATGGCTCATGTGGAGCGCTGCCAATACCTATACTAGAGGTGCACTTGCCGAGGAATAATGTATCATTGACCCTAGCGTCTATATTTGAAATAATAAGCCAGTTATATGCAACATACTAAAAATCTTAAGTTTTATATCGTAGGGGTCGGAATTCTAGTCCTCGTATTTGCCGCCGGCGCTTTGGCCGGTTACTCACGAAGACCTTGGATCGATCGCGTCTTGGCCGTTACCAATAAAGAGCCACAGGTGGTGACAAACGCTGATTTTGCGCCGTTTTGGAAGGTCTGGAACATCATAAACGAGAAATACCCAACTCCTGACGTTGCAACTGACCAGGAACGCGTATGGGCCGCTACGCAGGGTCTTATGTCCTCGCTCAAAGACCCGTATTCAGTCTTTTTCCCTCCAAAAGATGCCAAGAGCTTTAATGAGCAGATCAAAGGTGAGTTTACTGGCGTTGGCATGGAAGTCGGCATCAAGGACGGTTTGCTGACTGTTGTTGCCCCGCTCAAAAACACTCCAGCAGAACGTGCTGGCATGAAAACCGGCGACAAGATCATCAAGATTGACGATGTTTCTACCGCTGACTTGGCGCTTGATAAAGCGATTGAAATGATGCGCGGTACCAAGGGTACTACCGTCAAACTTACTGTTGTTCGTGAAGGTGAGGAAACATCTCGCGAAGTTTCAATCGTACGCGATACGATCTCGATTCCCACAATTGATCACAAGATTTTACTAAACGGCGTCCATGTTATTAGCCTCTATAGCTTCGATGCTAATTCTGCAAATTTGTTTAGAAATGAAATTCTTTCATTTAAGCAAAGCGGTGCTACGCAGCTGGTCCTTGATCTCCGAGGTAATCCTGGCGGCTACCTTGATTCTGCTGTCGACATGGCGAGCTGGTTCTTGCCTGCAGGTACCACTGTTGTCAAAGAAGACTACGGCACTAAACAGTCGCAAGATGTTCTGAAGAGCAAAGGGTACAATATTTTCGGCAAGGATTTGAAAATGGCGATCTTGGTTGACGGTGGTTCTGCATCTGCTTCTGAGATTCTCGCTGGTGCGCTTTCGGAACACAAGATTGCTAAGTTGATTGGTCTTCAGACGTTCGGTAAGGGTTCAGTGCAGGAATTAATTCCGGTTACTGATGATACGTATGTCAAAGTCACCATTGCGAAATGGCTGACTCCGAACAACGTTTCGATTTCTGAAAAGGGTCTTACTCCTAATATCGTTGTTAAATCAAACAAGGGTGATCAGATTGGCAAGGCTGACGCGCAGATGGATCGAGCGTTGCAATACGTTACTACAGGAAAATAACAGAGAAACATTATGCAAGTACTACTATTACAGAACGTAAAGGGGATCGGCAAAGCAGGGGAGGTCAAAACGGTGAGCGACGGATATGCTCAAAATCTCTTGTTTCCCAAGAAATTGGCCGAGGTTGCGACTCCTGAAAAGATCGCCAAAATCAAAAATTCTGCGCAGGCTAAAATCGATGAAAAGAAACTTCATACTGATTTGACGATCAAAACATTGAGCGGACTTGATGGTTCGGAAATCGAACTTCACCGCAAGGTAAACTCTGCCGGTGCGCTTTTTGGCAGCATTCATATTAGCGATGTTCGGGAAGCGATAAAATCTACTCACAAGATTTCTGTCGCAGAAGAGTACATCCATATTCCTGAGATGAAAACTACGGGAGAATTCAAAGCAAAGATCGGCGGCAAGACTTTAGGAAAAGAATTTTTACTGACTATTAAAGTGATCGGACAATAATCATTCTATGGAATCTGTAACGAAACAGTGCCAGAATTGCTCGATTGATTTCGTTATTGAAAGTGAGGATTTTTTCTTTTATGAAAAAATAAAAGTTCCACCACCGACATTCTGTCCCGATTGTCGTCAGATGCGCCGTTATGCATGGCGAAATGAGCGAACTTTGTATCGTCGCGATTGTGACCTGTGTAAGAAGAAGATCGTTTCTATCTACCGAGAGGATTCCCCATATACTGTCTATTGTCCATCCTGTTGGTGGAGCGATGGATGGGATTCTGAATCATATGGACAGGACTATGATCCTTCAAAATCTTTTTTTGAACAGATGAACGAATTGAGGATGAAAGTCCCAAGGGTAGGATTGATGTCAAAGAACTGCGTCAATTCAGACTATGTGAATCATTCTTCAAATTCAAAGAACTGTTATATGAGCTTTGTTGCTTGGG
Organism: uncultured Candidatus Saccharibacteria bacterium; assembly: GCA_964450735.1. Lineage (GTDB taxonomy): Bacteria > Patescibacteriota > Minisyncoccia > Phycocordibacterales > UBA9973 > DALYCO01. Next base: position 48,684 of record CAYVDC010000003.1, read on the forward strand.
AGTCTGAAGATTTGCTGTATTCGTCAAGCATCCTCAATGGAAAAAATTGCGTTGATTGTTACCGCACAGAGGAAGGCTCAAATGAGCGTTTATATGAGTGCATGACTTGCTATCGCTGCTACAAATGCCAGTATTGTTATCAGGTGCATGATTCATCTGATTGCTACTATTCATTTGATCTCAAAGGATGCACTGATTGTTTTCTTTCATATAACCTCCGCGGCAAGTCGTACTGCTTCATGAACGAGCAGTTAACTCGTGAAGAGTATTTTGAGCGCCTGAAACAATACGATCTTGGTTCAAGCAAGGTCCGAGAAGAATTATACAAGCTTTGGGTTGAGATTATTCAGAAAAAAGCTCTGCACCGGTCTTCGGTCATTGAACAGGCGGTAGATTGTACTGGTAACCTTATTTACAATTCAAAGAATGTCAAGAATGGATTTGAAGCGAATAATTGTGAAGACATGAAGTACACGATCGTTTCGACAGATTCAAAGGATATTATGGATTGCTATCACTATGGCGGCGGTAGTTCTTCGTTGATGTATGAGAGCCATGCGATCAGCGGAGGCAACTCAGTCATTGTCTGTCATCTGTCGTACGACAATTCGTTCATTTCTTATTGTGATACCTGCCACAACTCGCAGAATCTCTTCGGCTGTATTTCTGTCCGCAAAGGCTCATACATGATTTTAAATAAAAAATATTCTGAAGCGGAGTTCAAAGAATTGGTTCCGAAAATAATCGAGCGCATGAAAGAGGCAGGGGAGTACGGCGAATTTTTCCCAGCCGCCCATTCTCCGTTTGGATACAATGAAACTCAGGGCAACGTACATATGCCGCTTTCTAAGGAACAAGCGATTACATATGGATTGAAGTGGCAGGATTCATTGCCGGGAACATTTCATAAAGGAACAATGACAGCCGATGAATTGCCGGACACTATCAGTGAAGTTTCTGATTCGATTCTTGCTGAAATTCTTACTTCAGTCAAAACAGGCAGAAATTATAATATTGTTCCACAAGAGCTACAATTTTACCGACAGAACAATATCCCAATTCCACAACTGCATCCAGATGAACGATACGAACGCAGGCTTGCACTCAAACCGAGCCGAAAGCTATTCAAGCGAACAACGGAAGATGAAGTTGAAGTTTTGACAGCCTATGCACCAGGCCGGCCGGAACGGATCGTGAGTGAGGAATATTATAAGAAAAATGTGCTATAACTGATTTATGGAACAGCGAAACTGCGAAAATTGCAAAATAGATTTTCAGATTACAGCCGAAGATATTTCTTTTTATTCCCAGATGAAAGTTCCTTTTCCGACCTGGTGTCGCGAATGCCGATTTATTCGCCGTCTCATGTGGCGCAACGAGCGCGCGTATTACAAGCGCCCCTGCGGGCTCTGTCAGAAGAATATTATTTCGCTGTATGCACCAGAAAATACGTTTCCTGTGTATTGTCACGAATGCTACAACAGCGACAATTGGGACCGATTCGAGCATGGGATGGAATACGATTTCTCTCAGCCGTTTTTCGCGCAGTACAAAGTACTACTTTCAAAGGTACCTCGCGTTGCGATGTATCAATATGAATCAACAAAGAGCGAGTATGCTAACTTCATTGGTCATACCAACAACGCATACCTTTCGGTTTCAGTGGTAGATCATTCAGAGAATATCTACTATTCAAAAAATATTACTCATTCCACAAATCTCTATGATTGTCTGGACTCTTTGACCTGTGAAAATTGCTACGAGAACATTGGCTGCACCAGCAACTACGGCTGCGCTTTTGCGGTGAACTCAAAAAACTGCGTCAGCTCGCAGTATGTTTTTGACTGTCAAAATTGCTCAGACTGCTTCATGTCTTCTAACTTGCGCAATAAGCAATATTGCGTGCGAAATCAGCAGCTGACCAAAGAGGAATATGTTGAATTTCTAAAGACTGTATCTTCCGACGAGTCTTTGAAAAAGGAATTTGATGAACTTACTCGAAACTCTATTCATAGATACGCGAACAACATTAATGCTGTACATTCAAAAGGCGATAATTTGAAAAATACCAAAGACTGCAACTATTGCTTTAGTATTTCAGATGGCGAAAATCTTACCTATTGCCACCGAACGCCAGGACTAAAAGACAGCATGGATGTGAACAACATGATGTGGTCTGCCCGAGGCTATGAGTATTCGAGCGGGGGAGCACAGGGAAGCAGCGATCTGCGGTTTTGTACTAACATGTTTAGAGGTAATTTGGATAATGAGTATTCTGACCATTGCGGAACCACATCACATGCCTTCGGCTGCATTTCGGTCAAAAGTGCCGAATACTGTATTTTAAATAAACAGTATTCTAAAGAACAATATGAGGAATTGGTTCCACAAATTCGCGAACATATGGACCAATCTAAATATGTTGATTCGAAAGGCCGAGCGTTTGGATACGGCGAGTTTTTTCCGCCAGAATTTTCCATGTTTGCATATAACGAAACAGCAGCTCAAGAATACTTTCCTAAATCAGAAAGTGAAGTAAGTGACTTTGGGGTCAATTGGAAAGATCGTGAAAAGACTGACTATGGAACATTGCTCACAGTAGAAGAGTTGAAGAAACTTGATCGTACCGATGCTGCTTCGGTAACAAGCAAAGCCGTTCAATGTAATGGCGATTCAACCACACTTTGCAGTGGCGCCTATCGTATCTTGCCGGAAGAATTGGAATTTTATAATCGATTCAACATACCGCTTCCAGAAGCATGTCCTAACTGTAGATATTTCAAGCGCTTGCAACGATTTTGCAATCCGCTGACACTTTGGAAAAAGTCATGTGCCTGTGATATGGAAAACCACGACCATTCCGGTACATGCCCCAACGAATTCGAAACGACCTACGCGCCAGACCGGACAGAAAAAGTATACTGTGAATCGTGTTATCAAAAAGAAGTTCTCTAAAATAAAAAAACTCCCATTGGGAGTTTTTTTATTAGATAACGTGTACTGCTTTCTTTACAGAAGTCGTACCGTCAAAGTTTCCTTTGCGCTTGTTGGTGAATTTCACAATTCCTGGCTTGAGTGCGAAGAGAGTGTGATCTTTTCCAATTGAGACGTTTTTACCTGCGAGGATTCGTGTTCCGCGCTGACGTACGAGAATCGATCCTGCTTTTGCAGTTTCGCCAGCGTAGAGCTTGGTTCCAAGGTATTTTGGATTTGAATCCTTCAGGTTACTGGCGGTTCCGCCGGCTTTTCGATGTGCCATAGAATATGATTTATTTAATCTTTATAGTTGCTTTATCGAGCCCCTCGTATAATCGAGATGTCATGAATATACATGAAAACTGGGAAAAAATCAAGAGCGGGAGGGCAGGGGAGTACATTTTCATAATAACCCTTATTTTACTGGTCGGATTGGCTGCCTACCTATTGGGTAGGATTTCAGTCTTACCACAAAACAAAAACATACCCTATGTCAATATCACCACGCCTGACGGCACTTTTCTTCATTGTTAGCGCACAATTGTGTCACAAAATGATATACTTCTAACATGATACGAGCAATTGGTAACCTATTTCTTATCGTTTTTCTTTTTGCTGTAATTTATGCAGCACGTGGAGTAGTTGCTCCAGTGGTACAAAAAGTTGGCACGTATGTAAGCACAGCAGTTGTGACATTCCAAAATGAGTATGGACTCAAGAAAGCTTTGCCAGAACTCGACAAACAACCAGAGAAAGAAATAGCCACTCCGGGACCGCTTGAAGTAAAAACACCTCCAACTACAACCGAAACTCCAGCATCAGGCATTACTAAAGCAAGCATTATCTATTGGACCAATCAGGCACGCAAGGAAAACGGCAATCTGCCTCCACTGACAGAAAATAAAGTATTAAATGGAACTGCAACAGCAAAAACAAACGACCTCTTTGCAAAAAGTTATTTTGAACACACTTCACCGAGCGGAGTAACGGTTGCAACTCAGGCTCAGGGTGCAGGGTATGAGTACATTATGATCGGAGAGAACCTCGCCCTCGGAAACTTCGCTTCAGGTGAAGCCATTGTAGATGCTTGGATGAATAGTCCTGGCCACCGAGCAAATATCCTGAACGATCGGTACACTGAGATCGGTATTGGCGTGAGCCAAGGAACGTATCAGGGCCGTACAGTTTGGATCGCAACGCAGCATTTTGGATTGCCAAAGAACGCTTGTCCAATAGTTGAAGAAAGCCTCAAAAATACCATTGCAGCCAATCAGTCCAAAATCGATCAACTCAAGGTTCAAATCGAAGCAAAAAAGCGGGAAGTCGACAGCACCAGTCAGCTTTCATCTGAATACAATAATCGAGTAAACGAATATAACGCCTTGGTTCGAGAATTCAATGATTTGGTTGGAACCACCAAAACGGAGATATCGACATACAACAATCAGGTCCAGGCGTACAATGCATGCGTTCAGGGATAAGTAACACGATACAAATACTCAGTTGTATCTATACTAGAAGATTGGAAACCAGCTTAATAGGCTGGTTTTTCTATTGGGGAATTGAGTATAGTAATGTCGCACAATATATCTTTTACGACACTATATACTGCAAAATACCTTTATAAATAAGGATTTCTGAATTTGGCTCGTTTTGCATTCTGAGGTTTTGAGTCCCTGCTGCCCTGTTTTGTATTGTTTTGTTTGTGCATGCTCTTCGACATACAGATAACGTTTCTATCCCTCACTCGACCATCAATATTTTTTTATTTTGCATCCCCTGTTTGATTACAAATAAGAACACATGTAGTAATAGTGTCAAGTATACGTACAGAGAAAATTAGGTACAGAAAAAGCCGTGGTTGTGCACGGCTTTGATCTGTCTGGCATTATTTCATCCAGTAACGCACTCCTTTGTGCCACGAACAGGTTCCTTGACGGTGTTTGCTGTAGCTATATGTGCCGTCTTTGCAGACAGCGGTAGGCCGTGCGGCGTGAGCCAGCGGGCTTACCATCATAAAGCTTCCAAGTATCAAGGTTGAAATAAGTAGCTTTTTCATATAAATGATTATTATGGTTGTTCCTGATAATGGCTTTTGAACGTTCTCTTCAAGAAAAATGTAGCAAATAGTATTTAACAGATTTCTAAACTCGATTTTATATCTTTTTCAGGAAAATTTCATCTGCATGGTACTATATCCATATGGAACATTTTCTCACTAATCGGCCGTGGCTTGCCACTGTGCTCAATATTATAGGATTTGTGGTGTTAGTGGGCTTAGTATGCGCGCTGTATTTCACTGGAAAACATACTAATACATTGCTCCAGTCAAAAATCGATGCAATCGATACCAGGCTTGCTGATGTTCAGACTCAATCGCAGTCACGCATGGATGAATTGGCAAAGATCATTATAGACCTTCAGGCGCAGAATAAATATCTCGCAGATACATTACTCACTGAACAGCAAAAAAGCGGTTCTGTGGCGCAGCAGATTGGTAATATCACCAGTTCAGTTTCTGTATTAACAAGACTCGCTCAGACAGACCCAGAATTGCTCAAGAAATATTCAAAGGTGTATTTTTTGAATGAACACTATGTTCCGCTGTCGCTTTCGATGATCGATCCTGCATATGTTATTTCGCCTGGTAAAATTTTCCAGATCCATGCAAGCGTGTATCCAAAGCTAAAAGCCATGCTTGATGCAGCAACGTTAGATCAAGTATCGCTCAAAGTAGATTCCGCATATCGATCATTTGGCACGCAGGCAGTATTGAAATCAACCTACAAAGTGTTGTATGGCGCTGGTACTGCCAATCAATTTTCTGCAGAGCAAGGATACTCTGAACACCAGCTTGGTACTACGCTTGATTTTACTTCTGTTGAAAATGGTGGAGGCTTGGCTGGTTTCGATCAAACAAAAGCATTTGCATGGCTCAATGCAAATGCATACAAGTTTGGCTTTATTCTTTCGTATCCAAAAAATAATACGTACTACCAATACGAGCCATGGCACTGGCGTTTTGTCGGTACGGCGCTTGCTGCAAAACTACATCAAGAAAATATAAATTTCTATGACGCCGATCAGCGAATCATAGATGGCTATTTAGTTGATATCTTTAACTAATCAGATCTTAATACTTTGTTCATTGGTGCGCAGCCAGTTTCTAGCTTCGGCGTACTTGGGATACATGTTGCTCACTTCATCCCAAAATCGCTTTGAATGGTTGTGGTGGCGCAAATGAGCCAATTCATGGCAAATAACGTAGTCAATGATCGATTCTGGAGTCAGTATAAGCCTCCAGGTGAAGTTTACATTGCCTTTTGCGCTGCATGATCCCCAGCGGCGAAGCGCGCTCGATATCTTGATAGAGCGGTACTCGAAGCCGTATTTGTGCGCAAGTAAAGCTGTGCGCACGTTTAAATATTCCTTGGCGCGTTCTTTGTACCAATTGGTAAACGAGAGTTCTGCCTTGGGCAGATTCGCTGAGTGTAAATAAAAAGTATCAGCTCGCAAGCTTACGCCTTTTGGCACATCATTGCTTACTTGCAATGGAATTTGTTTTCCTAAATATAAAAAAAGCTCGCCAGAAACAAATTCTTTTTTCTTTGCTCGTGGCCTGCTAGATACTTTTGCAGTAGTCGCCTGTATCCAATCTATTTTGTCATTGATAAATTGCTCAATGAATGACAAAGGAGCACGCAGTGGAGCGCGAACTATAAGAGTTGCATCAGAAGAAACGGACAAAGAAAGTGTCCGCCGTTTTGCCCGTATTAATGTGTATGGAGGTAATGGCACTTCGCAATTATACAAAAAACTTAGTATTTGCGAATCACGCCTTTGACGATGGCCTCAATCTCAAGCCCAGTAGTTGGATAAATGGGCTTGAAGTTTTTGTTTGCTGGTTCAAGCCATACCTTGTCCCCTTTTTGTCTAAAATATTTCATAGTGAATTCGCCGTCTACTTGGGCAATAACGATATCGCCATCGCGGGCAGTTTTGGTGCGTTCAGCGATAACCATATCGCCATCGGCAATATGTGCATCGATCATTGAATCGCCATCAACTTCGAGGATGTATGTGGACTCTTTTTTTTGTATCAAAAAATCATCGATATTGATGCGAGTCTCTAAAATGTCTTCTGTTGGAGATGGAAAACCTGCTTTGACCAAACCAAGCATCGGTGTGTCGTTAAGAGCAGATTCAGGAACAAGCCTGCCCAAGTGATCCTTGGCAACCAGGCCTGCTTCTATGAACTTGTTCACTACCTGATAGACGGCGTTTTTGGATTTGAATCCGAAGAGCTTCATCATTTCTGTATATGTCGGCATTCTTTTTTCATTTCGGTAGAACGCTATCAGTTTGCTTTTGTAGTCGTTAAGCATGGCGGAACATAGATGTTAGTGATCCAAAAAGTCGATCAGTGAATGTTTTCTTGGCATGCTTTCTCATGCGGTTTAGGAGCATGCGGTGTTTGTGAGCCTGGCTGGCGTACATCTCACCCTTGATGATTTTGATATCGATTTCTTCGTTGACCTTTTGAAGTTCCTGACGAAGTATTTTTATGTATTGTTCGTGTGACATATGTTTTGTTGAATACTTGTTATTGTTTTGACCTGTTACAAGTATATGTGAACGATCGTTCACATGCAAGAAAAAAAGAAAAGAAAGTTGTGGATAACTCAGCATAATAAAAATGTTACTGGATTTCCTCTAGAATTTTTTTGCTTTTTATCAACTCGTCGAACAATGCGCGGAGTTTCGTTTCGTTTGGGGCGTCGGCAGATTGCATTTCAGAAGTAAGCTTGTATAGAAAATGATGGTAGAGATCGTTAACGTATTGTTCGAGTTTGATCGCTTCTTCGTTAGTGGTTCCTCGAAGACGCTTAGCAAAAAGGTTTGGCTTATCTCGCAGCAAAAGAGCGTATGGAGATAATACGTACGTTTTGTTTGTTTGCATAAATAAGTACTCAGATGAGATTAGTAATCGTAGGGCAGTTCGATGCTTGCAAACTTGCCTTTGCCGATGATGACATGGTCTAGAACGGTAATCCCCATAATCTTGCCAGCTTCAATTATCTGACGGGTGACTTCCCTGTCTGCTTCTGATGGCTTGATAATGCCGGATGGGTGGTTGTGCGCGAGGATGATGGCGACCGCGCCGTACTCAAATGCAGGCTTGAATACTTCACGTGGGTGAATAAGGTTGGAGTCTACTGTCCCGATAGAAATAACCTCATCATGGATAACGCGGTAGTGGCTATTGAGATATAGTCCTCGCAAATGTTCTTTGTCGAGGTTCTGCATATCGGATAGGTATTCAAAAGCATCTTTGGCTGTGCGAACCATAGTGTTGCTGCCCTTTTTCTGGTAGAACCTGCGGCCAAGTTCTCCGATGGCAACAACTTGTGCAGCGCGTATAATCGGAATATCAAGATCAGCAGCTACCTTTGAGGCGTCTCTATGGTTGATCAAAGCTTTTTCGCCGTATTCCTTGAGGATGCGTTCAGACATCTGCAAGACGCCTTCTTTTTTGGTGCCGCTGTTAAGTATGACGGCTAGAAGTTCTGCTGTTGAAAGAGATGTGGGTCCGGTTGTTAATAATTTTTCTCGAGGTTTGTCGTTATCAGGAAGATCGCGAATCTTGAGATTGTATTTTTTGATCTCAGTAGGAAATGACGATGAGAACAAATCGTCATGATTCATGATTGATGCAGTGTCTTTGATCATATATGGTGTACGAACTTTTTGTGTTGTTGGCATATAAGTTTGATTTATGAGTAACACTGTAATTGTAGCGTAAAAAAGATGAAGAAAAGATAAAAAAAGAATAAAATATTTATGATTGAGTAGGTTCAGGTGCTTCGATTGTTGGCATTGGAGGTAGGGACGTTTCGTTGACGCTTTTCATGAATTCATCCCATAATCCACCTACAATAATCTTGTTCCACGCATCAGTAAGCGGCTTTTCGAGATATGTTTTCCAAAATGTTGTTCCCTCTTTGCTTGCGTACTCAATGCCCTGCTTCGTCTCAGGTTTCTGGAGTTCTTTTTCCAGATCGATATTGAAATAGCTCAAGCTAATAATGGCAAGAATAATGATAACGAGAATTCCGACAAGGCCTTTATTTTGCATTTGTCTCATGATGCATATTGTAACATAGCTTTTGTTGGAGCAGGAAAATAAAGCATGGGGTCAAGGTACGCATTTGTAGCGGCGATTGGCATGGTGTATGTTTTGCCGGTGCATGCCTGGCTTTTGAGCGTGGTTATCTTCACGCCAGTAGAAACAAAGGCTGATACATGCAAATGCGGGCCCGTTGCGTAACCAGTAGCGCCACTATACGCAATAGTAGATGCCGGCGTTACTCGTGAACCTGTTTGTGCGGTAACCAGTGAAAGATGTCCATATACAGTCGATAGTCCATTGTCGTGTTTTACTAGCACCCAGTTTCCGTATGATGCTCCTGGACAGGTAAGATCTGTATTACCGCTACCTACAATTGTTCCAGCCATTACCGGGTGTACTGGAGTTCCTGTTGGCATGCCAAAGTCGATGCCATTATGGGTTCCTGAAGCGTATAAACGGCCCGAGGCGCTTGTTTTTCCAAATAGTTGAGTAATGCGAACCAATTCAACTGGCCAGCCAAAAACAGAGCTTCCAGCCTTTGGGATGGCGCTTGGATCAAGTACGAATTTGAGCTGAGATTCGTAGTTTCGTACGTCCGCTTCGAATGCTTGCTTTTTGGCTTGGCGATCTTTGAGAAGGGCTGCGTAGTTGGCTTCTTTGTTCTTGGTTTCTTTGAGAAGGCTGGCTTTGTCTCGTGCGTTAGCATCAACTACTTTTTTTTGATTGTTCAGTCCTGCTGAAAGGTCGCGGAGGGTCTTCTCATTTTCTTCGACGGCTTTTTTGTGGTCTTCGAGAATGATCTTGTCGCTGTGCAATTTTTCTGCAGCATGAGCGAATGTATCGTTGAGCGTTTGGATTGCATCCATCTCTCGCCAGACTTCACCAAGTGATGTCCCTGGTTGTGCTAGGTACGCAACGAGGTCGGTATTATCTGACTCTTGGGTCTTGCGCAAAAGTGCGGCGATGGCGTTTTTTTGAAGACTGATTCCTTGGGAAGTCACTGTGATTGAGTCAGAAAGTTTTTTCTTTTCTAGCAGTGCGGCATCGATCTTTTTCTGAGTGATTTTGATATCGGTGGCCAGTTTTTTTGCATTAAGATCGAGTTCTGAAATTGCTTTGGAAAGTGAGTCTTTTTCTTGGCCGACCGAAGTAAGCTGTTTTTGGTAGCTGGCGATCTCGGCTTCAAGTGCAGCGATTTGGCTCTGCGTGGTATTGATCTTAGATTGAAGTTCGTCCGCAGTTTGCGCATAGGCATTAGCAAAAAATACTCCTGATATAATCAGTGTTGCAACGAGAAGTATTTTTGCAAGAAATCTGTGTGACACGGATCTATTGTACCATGTCGTATTGCCTAGTTGGCAAGGAGGCTCTGCGCAATAGCAAGTCGCTCAAGCGTAGTATCTTTTCCGAGGATTTCTGCCAATGTGAATGGATCTGGGCTCTTGTCCTTTCCTGAGAGCGAGTATCGCATTGGCCACAAAATGTTTCCTCTGCCAACTGATTCTGCGTATTCCCATACCGCAGCTTTGACAGTGTCTTTGTTCCAGGTCGCCTGGTCTACTGCCCCTAAAAGTTCAATTGCTTTTGCTAGATGTGTGAAAGTATTTTCTTTTGTTTCAGTCTTCCAAACTAATTTAGCAGAGTCGTATGAAGGATTGATGAAATAATAATCAAATTCCCCATCATCTGCCATGGTTGAAAGATCGCTCCATTTTTCTAGACGTTCAGTAATGACTGGAGTGATTTTGGCGACGAATGTGTCTGAAAAACCAGGCATGGACTTTATCTTTTCTGGCATAAAGGTAACCACAGCAGAAACCTGCTCATCCTGCGAGAGTTTTTTGATGTGCTCTTTGTTCATCCAGTTTAATTTTTCTTCATTCCACTGTGCACCTGATTTTTGTACTCGCTCAATTTCAAATTTTTCGATAAGTTCTGAAGATGTGAAAAGTTCTTGTTCGCCGCCTGGATTCCAGCCAAGAAGCGCCATGAAGTTCATCATTGCCTGTGGAAGATATCCCTCTTTTCGATATTCAAGAATGTCTTTTGCGCCATCTCGTTTGCCGAGTTTTTTATTGCCGCCTTCGCCAAGAATCGGCGGAAGTGTAACAAAGACAGGATGCTCGATTCCGAGTGCATCATAGAGCGATAAGAATTTTGGTGTTGAAGAAATAAATTCATCCGCGCGGAAAATATGTGTAACGCCCATTTCAAGGTCGTCGATGATGTGTGCAAAATTGTATGTTGGATAGCCGTCGCCTTTGATCAAAATAAAATCATCAAGCGCCTCAGGTCCAGCAGAAAGTGTCCCGCGAACAGCATCCTGCCATTCGTAAGATTTTATTTCTGGTACTTTGAATCGAAGCGGTCGAGTTCCATCCCATGTTCCTGGATTTTCTGGGCGATGATCGCGGAACAAAAACGCGCGCTTCTCCTCGTTTGCTTTTTGGCGGAATGATTCGAGTTCTTCTTTGGTGTATGGGTCTGGGTATGCAAAACCTTTTTCGATAAGTTTTTGTGCGTATGTTCGGTATGATTCGAGGCGCTGTGATTGCAGATATGGCGCGTGCGGTCCACTGACGTCAGGGCCCTCATTCCACTCGATATCGAGCCATTTGAGTGACTCAATGATGTGCTCCATTGATCCAGCAACCTCGCGTTCCTTGTCGGTATCTTCGATACGAAGAATAAATGTACCGCCATGTTTGCGGGCAAAAAGCCATGCAAAAAGTGCTGTACGGACACCGCCGACATGCATAAAACCCGTTGGAGACGGGGCGAAACGAGTTACTACTTTGTTAGTTGACATAGGGAGACTATACCAAAAAAAGCTTTAAAATAAAAGATTTCAGAAGTTGGCTATTATTCCTCGTGTTCAAGCGCCATGCGAACTACTTCTTTTGCGATGCTGTCTGCCGCATCCCCTTGTGCAAATTTGAGCGCGTTTTCTGACATGACTTTTCGTCGTGTAGGGAAAGAGTGTCTTCGCCTGTGTAGATCTCGGTGGTCGCCGTATCATTAAAAAACTTCTTCGATGACATCGCATGCCCCAGAACGAGCATAGTTGAATGCATTGTGTTTTTGATCACGGCTGATCGTTTCAGGAATAGGAATAATAATAGAAGGAATTCCCCATGCGGCGATTTCAAATATCGACGAACCGGCGCGAGAGACGATAACGGTTGCAGCACCAGCGGCCATTTTTACCATAAGCGGCGTCATGTAGCCGATCGGCTTATAACGATCCTTGAAGGCATGCTTGTCGAGAATGACGGAAATACGCTCTTCGTTTTCTTTGATGTTGTTTGGGCCAACTTGGTGGATGACTTGGTATGTATTGAGCAGCGTCGGCAAAATATCGAGCAGCGTATTGTTGATTGTCTGTGCTCCTTGAGAGCCACAGAAAACAAAAACAGTAGGTGTGTTTTGATCAAACTTCCAATATTCAAATGCTCCCTCGGTTGCTTTTTTGAAGACTTCTTCGCGGATTGGCTGTCCCGTTAGAGCTGTCTTTTCTTTTGGAAAATATTCAATTGCTTCAGGATATGAAATAGCAATACGGGTAGCGAATTTTGCTGACCAGAGGCTTACGCGGCCTGGAACAGAATCTGAGTCATGGATGATAATTGGGATGCGAAGCAACCGTGCTGCAAAAAGTGCCGGAACGCTCGCGTAGCCGCCTTTTGAAAGAACGACATCGGGATACATTGCAAACAACTGAAATGTTGCTGAAATGCAGCCGAGGGCTACTTTGAACATGTCGGTGATATTTTTGGATGAGTTGTAGAGTCGGTTTTTGCCTGAGGTAACCTCGACAAAGGTGATGCCATTTTCAAACAAAGCCGCCTTGTCGTATGGAGAATCTGACATGTAGTACATTTTCAAATCCACGATACGGTCGCGGTCAGCAATCTTGTTGATTTTTTCTGCAACGGCGATCAGGGGGTAAAAATGTCCGCCAGTGCCGCCTCCGGTAAATAGGATCTTCATGGGTAGTACTATAGTATCAGTTTTTAAAAATATGAGCTAGATCGTCAAGCGATGTAAAAAGAAATTCTGGATGTAAGGCTGCAAGTTTTTGCCGAGCAACTTCCCTGCGCTCTATGCCTCCCGCCTGAACCCCAACCGCATGTGCGGCAGTGATGTCTGAAGGCAGATCCCCGACATACAATATTTCATCAAGTGGAACATTAAAAAGACCAATCAGATGACGAAGCTTCTCTTCTTTGTGAAGCTCTCCTCCTATGATCGTTTCAGTTTCAAAAATATCTTCAAGGCCAGCTGATTTGAGCTGTTCGATGATGTGGTCTGTTTTTGCTGTTGAACCGACACCTAATTTCAATCCTCGATCTTTTAGGAACCGTAATACTGCTGCCGACTCAGGAAAAAATGGAGCAGGTCGATGATGCTTCTCGATAGCTGCCCAGTGTCTTTTGTTTAATTCTTCTTCGTCCGTTATATCGATGCCAATACTTTTGTAGTATGCCAATCGAGGTTGAAAATATCCATCGAGGACTTCTTCTAATGTCAGTTGTTTGCCATATGAAGCCGCTGTTTCAACGATTCCAAGCGCGATAATCGGCATTGAATCAACGATAACTCCATCCCAGTCGAAAATAATTGTTGTGATCATATGTATAAAAATAGTTACGCAATAGTTTTTTGATATCTTGAAATGTTAAGCACAATCCCCACCGCCGCAAGCGAAAATAACAGCGATGTTCCTCCTTGGCTCATAAATACCAGCGGTACTCCTGTCAGCGGGAAAACTCCGGTGATCGAAGCGATATTGAGGAATGATTGGAAGGTGATCAATATGACGATACCGAGCGCCAGCAATCTGCCGAATTGGTCTGCTGCGCGAGTTGCAATGCGGAATCCTCGAAAAGCAAACATGAGATAGAGCAGAATTACAATAGTAGAACCAATAAATCCGAATTCCTCGCCAATGACGGCAAAAATCGAGTCACCTTGCGGTTCGGGGAGATAGCTGAATTTTTGCACGCTCTGTCCTAGCCCACGTCCAGCAATGCCTCCCCCGCCAATTGCGATCAAAGATTGTTTGAGTTGATATGAGGAACCGCTCTGGTCATGGCTTGGGTCGATGAATGTTTTTACTCGGGCCTGAAGATACGGCGTAAAGAAAATCAAACTACCGAGTACGACAGTGCCTACGAGGCCGATTCCAATAAGATATTTGATCGGAACACCTGAGACAAAGAGCATTGAAGTTCCGGCCACGAGTATCAATATGAAGCTTTTGGTGTCGGGCTGTACAAATAACAGCGCAGCTGAGATTGCAAGCAAGACCAAGAGTGGAAGAATGCCGAAACGAAAATCAGTGACGCGGGATTTTGCCCACGAAAGCCAGGCGGCAAAATAAATGACGCATCCCATTTTGAGAAGTTCCGCAGGCTGGAATGTGATTGGACCCAAAGCAACCCAGCGCTGTGCGCCGCCGTGCGCAAATCCGAGCCCAGGAATAAAAACGAGAATCATTGCAACAATAGTTGCGATGAGGATATGGAGAGCGTATTTTTTGAGCCATGAGTAATGGATGCGCGACATGATGAACATCGCAACCAATCCTCCACCAAGTCCAAGCGCGAGTTGAGTAAATATGATGCTGTAAAATTTTACTTCGTTCTTGGCCAGCACGCCGAGAGAGGCGGAAATAAACGCAACGATGCCGACGATCAAAAGGACTACAATGAGTCCGAGAAAAAATGAGTCTACTGGTTTCCCTTTGATTGCCTTAGCTACTTTCATTCCCCTATTTTAGCAGAATTATGATAACTCCGGTAATCGCGCATAGAAGCGAGATGACCCAGTATCGCATCGTGACCTTTGCGGCAGGCCAGCCGAGGGCTTGAAAGTGGTTATGTAATGGCGCAACAAGGAAGACTTTTTTGCCGCCGCGGTATTTTTTGGAGATTATTTGAATAAGGCTTGAAAGTGTCGTGACAATGAGCGGCAGTGCGATGATCGGAAGGACAAAAACGGAGTTGGTCAAAAATGCGATGACAACAAGCGTCGTCGTGAGCCCCATCGTTCCTGTTTCTGAAAGGAAAAAACGTGCAGGCGGGATATTGAACCATAGAAATGCCAGCAGTCCTCCTGATACCGCCATGCAGAACGCAGCGATATCGATCTGGTTATTGTAAAACGCAATGATAGCAAACGCGCTATACATAATACCGAACACTCCGCCGGCAAGGCCATCTACCCCATCGATGATTCCGCCAGAGTACAGCCCGATCATAAAAATAATAAAGACTGGAATGAAAAAGAATCCGAGGTTGAGAATGCCAATCGTTGGAATGAAGATGCTCATAACGCCGAGCTTTGCAAAGAACCACCATGCACCGGCTAGACCGACAAGTGCGACGAGTATTACTCGAGTGCTCAGTGAAAGTCCGCCACCGTGGTAGGTTCCCTTGTCATTGCATACAAGATAATCATCAAAGGCGCCGATCAGTGATGTGATTGTTAGTGTGAAAAATAGCAGCCATGTTTGGTTTCGGGAAAGGAATGATATTTTTTGTAGAATTATATTGTCAGAGACAGAGCTTACAATCGCCAAGATAATTGCCACAACAAGTACGCTTCCCCAAACAATAATGCCGCCCATGCGAGGAGTTTTTCGTTCCTCATCATTGTGCAGTTTGCTCGTGATTGATGAGTCTCCACCGTCCATGCTTTTTTTGACGCTAGATTTCTTCCACATCTTGTTTGCATAGAGCCAGTCTGTGAGAAACGGCGTAGCCAAAATACCTACGATGAACGCAAGCACTGCTGGTAAAATTGTTTTGACGACGTCTGGTATCATGAATTTTGTAAACTTATTTTGTAAGTGATTCTTGGACGAGCTCTCGGACAATCAATCGCTCGTTCCATGGGAGGGCTTCCCCAGCTACCATCATCGTTTCCTGCGCGCCCATGCCGGTAATGAGCACTATATCATCTTCGCGTGCTATTGAAAGCGCTTTCTTGAGGCCCTCTCTGCGATCGACGATTACGAACAATGTCTCATCTCGCTTCTTGCCCGCAATCTCGGCAAATCCTGCAACTGCCTCGCAGAGCATGAGAGGATCGTCATCATATGGATCAGTCGTAGTAACAATAACGTAATCAGATTTTGCTCCTGCTGCTCGTCCCATGTGTTCGCGCTTTGCGGGATCACGTCCGCCGCCCTCAGCGCCGACGACGGTAATGATTCGCGAGCCTTCTTTTCTCCACGAGTTTGCATCATCCAAAAGAGCGTTGATGGATAATTGTTCATGAGCATAGTCAACGATGACGGTGTATGGTTGCCCGGCAATGATACGCTCCATTCTTCCGGGAATAAGCGAAATGGCCGCAAGCCCTTGTCGGATTTTGCTTTGAAGCATGCCGAATTCTTTGCCGAGGATTATCGCTGGCAGTGCATTGGCAACATTGAATGTTCCGAGAATATTGAGCTGATAGAGTTCTTTGTCGACATCAAACAAAAGTCCGTCTGGAGTTTCGCGTATGTGCGTTGCTTGCACCGACCCGCCGATGAGCCCGTAGGTAATTATTTTTTGTGCAGGAAATGAAGCGTAGTATGCGCCATGTTCTGTGTCTGTATTTACGATTGAAAGGCTGCCTTTGATTTTTGAAACAGTTTTAAAGAGAACACCCTTCATTTCTTTGTATGTCTGAAAATTATTTCCATGCGATGCTAAATGTTCTGGTGACAAATTGGTGAATACTGCAGTTTTAAACGTAATGCCGGTATGACGATGTTGCTTTAATCCCTCTGAAGTAACTTCGATGACAACATGCGTGCAGCCGCTCTCAAGCATTTCTGCAAAAAGTTTCTGGATGATCCATGGTCCTGGCATCGTCATATGCATAGTGTTCGGCCTTTCAATATCACCGATGCGGATGTTTGCAGTTCCAACAAGGCCTACTTTGAACCCGCCAAAACTTAGAACTGACCAAACAAGATTTGCTGTCGATGTTTTGCCTTTGGTGCCCGTTATTCCAATGACGTGCATTTTCTTGCTCGGAAATCCATACCAGAGCGCTGCCAAGAATGCATCGCACTTATGATAGGCGTTGCGGATTCCTTCTGGCAGTATTCTCCAAATGTATTTTTTAATCGTGTCCATAGTGTTAGATGCCGTACATTTCTACGTACTTATTTGTGCGCTTTACTAATTCAAGCATATCACTAAAGCGTCCCTCTCGCGAAGCGCCGAGCACTACAATAACAACATGCAAGCCTGGACGAGGTTCATAGAGTACCGCCAAGTTGCCACCTGCCGTATCTGTATAGCCTGTTTTGCCTGCTAGAACTGTTTTTATATCATCGAGTACTTTGTCAGTATTTGTTGCTTCGTACACATAGTTTGGCGTGCGGAATGTGACTACTGGTTCGCTGGTAACCGTAAAGAGCGATGGATATGAGTTATAGGCAATATTGAGCATTTTGGCTACATCGTATGCAGAGCCAAAACTGCTCGGTGCTCCTGATGTAAGATCAAGTCCTGATGGGTTTGAGAAATAGAGGCTTGAAAGTCCTTGGTTTTGAGCATATTGATTCATGAGCTTTACACACGTAAGCGTTGCGTCGTTTTTTCTAACCAAAGATGTAACTGCATCGCATACTGCAGTCGCTCCATCATTTGATGATTTAACAAGAAAATATTGCGTGAGGTCTTTGGCAGTCCATGTGTCACCTAACCTAAGATCAAGATCGGGTTCTTCGGTTCGCGAGCTCTGGGTAAACGTTACTGGAGTTGAAGATGGCAAGATTGTTCGGCCGACAAGCGCCGTCATGATTTTTGTAATCGATGCAAGCGGACGGCGCTTGGACTGATTTTTTGAAAATAATACTTCATTACTTGTTGCGTTATATACGATGGCTGAGTCCGCCTCGAGATTCATATCTGCGTAAATATAGTGGAGCGACATTCGATGTTGCTCTTGCGCGATCAGTTCTTCGGTTTGCGTATCAATGTCCCTCAACAAGGTTAGCATCGTCGAAAAAATGATGATCACCCCGAGGAGGATGACCAACAAAATTCTCTTCGGGACATGTGCGTGAAGTATATGCCGCATGTAATCTATCGCGTATCAGGCGTAACTTCCTCAGGTTCCGAAGAAGGAATTTCATTAACTGAATTTGCGGTGCTTACCAAGTGCGTATTTCGTTCAACAAACATTTTGTGGATTGAGGCAAAGTCTGGCAATTCAGCGATCGTGCTTACGCCGAGGTGCGTCATAAGATCAAGTGTTGGAACATAAAAAGACTTGCGGCTATCCTGTGCGTACTCAGTTCGCTCGATCAATCCACGCATCACGAGGTTGCGAAGAATAAAATTTGAATTTACACCGCGGATGAAGTCGATATCGCTTCGTGTCGCCCCATTGTAGTACAGAATGATCGCCAATGTTTCCAAACTAGATTTGGAAAGTTCTTTGCCGAGTTCGTCTTTGCGAATTGCATCAAGCATTGATGAGGCTTCTGGATTTGTTCCTAATGTGTAGCCGGTGTGGGATTCAACAAGCATGACGCCGCGATTAGCAAGTGAAGTTCTGAGTGCCTCGATTCCCTCTTTCATGGTGTCTTCGTTTTCCTTGATCAGCCCAATAAGCTCATGGAGGGTGACCGGCTCGCCGAGGGCAAAAAGGATTGCTTCTATTTTTTGTTCGGTATTCATAGTGTTGTCGGGTTTGGATCAGGCTCCAGAGTTAGTTTGCTAATGGTGATGTCGCTCGCAGTGCTTTCTTGTAGTGCATCGATAATTCCTTCTCTGATCAGTTCAAGTAATGCGAGGAATGAAATAATCGTATGCACTCGCTGGTCTTTTTCGTCCTCAGCTCCTGGATGTTTTGAGAATTCTCTAAAGCTCATGGAAAGTTGGTTGCTAATGCGATCCGTGAGACTCGAGATCATGTCATCAATGCTCATGACTTTACGGATCTTCACTTCAGGATTCGGTTCTTTTTCTTCAGGGAGTTTCTGGAGGAGTTCACGAGCTATGTTGAACAAAATATTTTTCTCAACATTTTTGTCCGGACTCCAGATTGGATGTGAGCCAAGTCTGCGAACGCCGAGGTGCACTCTCTTTTTGCCGTAAATCTTTTTAAGCGTCTCGCCCACTTCTTTAGCCTTTTGGTAAAGGATCAATCGGGTTTCGAGATCGGTAATGTTTTCTTTTTCTTCCGGCGTAAGTTCCAGTCCTGGGAGCAGTGAACGTGATTTGATGAGGATGAGCGTGGCAGCAACAATGATGAAGCCCGTTAATTCTTCCATATGATATTTTGGAAGCGTTTTGATGTATGCCAAGTAATCGTTCGTCACTTGAGCGAGCGATACTTCGTTGATGAAAAGCTTGCGCGACTCAACAAGTGAGAGCAAGTGTTCCAGCGGACCTTCAAAGGTTCCGGATTTGACGAGATAGGCTTGTCTCGGTTCTGTTTCTGTCACGGTGTCCATAAATATAGGAATATTGTATCACAGACGAAGACTATCTTTAAAGGATTTTCAGATAGATTTCAGTTTGTGGATAACTTGACTTGCATACTATTCTAATGTCCTGTATAAACAAACTATGTTCGCAAAGATTACAAATACACAAAACCGACGACGTACAACCCCACAATTTGAGGTTGTCTTCGAGTGTTTGTAAATTTCTCCAAAATCTAAACAAACTTTCCAAAACGGCCTCAAGTGAGGTCGTTTTATTTTTTACATTCTTTAACACCTAAATAACAAAAATATCCTATGTATATGAGATTAGGACTCTCGCTTCCCTATGCGCCAAATGCACGCTTGCGTTAATGTGGGCAAAACTTAATTTTTTAATTTAAACTAAAACAAAAATTATGAAAAAAACAGAAATTATTGGAAACAAATTTAATGCATGGGTTGCAAGGCTTTCAGAAAGTGCAAAAAAATTTGGTGGACGTGTTCACGTTATTCCATTGATTCGTGTAGATTATCGCAAAAAGTTATTTGGCATAAAAGACGCGAAGAGTATTAAGGCAACTAGCAACATCTATGATATCGCTAGTGAGTATGCAGATACCAAGCATATGGGGGTCCGACAAGAAACTATTGTATTATTTAATCCCGGAAAAAGGTCGGGAGAAAGGGATCATGTAAACTACCTCGATGTTATTATTTGGGGATTAGAAAATGGTCTTCGCAAAACGACACCACACACTGTTGTGGAAATTGTTGAAAATGCTTCAGGTCATATAAAAAAACTGGCAAATCAGGGTTTAAGACAGTGCTTGAAACTACTGGATGTTTTTGGCATCTTCGGTACCTTTGCGGTACTTGTGACTTCCCTGATTTTAACTTTGAAGGCCATGTAGTAGATGTAAAGGACGAGGGAGGGTGGTATAGCCATGTCTGGTTCGCGTTTAGTGTTGACCCTAGTCAGTTTAACCTTACTGCTGAGACAGAAAATGACCAGCTTAAAAAATCTGGGAAGCCACGAATAACCTATTTGACGAAGGAAGATGTTGACCCAAATGACTTCGTTAACATTAATCATTCGTATTTTCTCGTAAGAGTAACCGAACGTCTCCGAAAAGATCGACATTTCTGTTCTACTCACAAATTACAACTTGTTGAGCATGATGGTTACCTAGTGAGGTGGAAAAAACCTATTTCACAAGGCGGTCCAAATAGCAGAAATTCACCAGGCCCTCTTAAAAAACATGGACATCATTAATTTATTAATTAAAACCCTGTTCAGAAATGAATGGGGCTTTTTTATATAAAACAAAAATCCCCTTTCGGGGACTTTGGAATCGTTTAGACGATTGCTGAGATTTTGACTTGCACGTAAGGCTGCTTGTGGCCGTTTTTCTTGAAGTATCGTGACTTCTGTTTGTAGCGGATGACGGTTACTTTCTGTGCTCGGCCAGCTTTTTCAAAAATAGCTTCTACTTTTGCTCCGGTGATGTACGGTGTACCGATAGATGTATCAGTTCCGTTGTCCACCAAGAGGACCTTGTCGAATGTTACCTTGTCGCCCGCGGCAAAGTCGCCCTTAAGCTTCTCAATCTTGATTGAGTCGCCGACAGAGACCTTATATTGCTTTCCGCCTGTGTGTATTACTGCAAATTCCATAACGTGAGCAATATTAGCGTAGTTTAAAGGAAAAGTCAAATCGTCGTGGCGGTAACCTTAAAAAGTAATGGCATGTGCAAATAGCTTCCTGCGGAACCACCCGCTTTCGGCAAGCAAAAGAGAGGGCTACTGGCCCTCGAAAGCAATTTGCACATGCCATTACTTTTTAGGCTCACTCTTTTCTATAGTGGTAAATCACTAGCTCACCTGCTAGAATATCCCTATGAATAAAACTTCTAACGGCCTTTTTATATATGCTTAGCAACTTAGTTGGACGGACACGGACATATCTTCGAAAGCTTGGTCCGGGCTTGATTACTGGAGCTGCAGATGATGATCCATCTGGCATTGCAACCTACTCACAAATCGGCGCACAGTACGGATTCAAATTCCTCTGGCTTTCAATTGTCAGTTTTCCGCTCATGGGATTCGTACAAGAAATGTGCGCTCGAATTGCGCTGGTTACCGGTAGAGGCTTGGCTGGTAATATTAAAAAGCATTATTCCAAAAGAGCTTTACATGCAGTTATCATTCTTTTGTTCTTTGCGAATACTTTGAATATCGGTGCTGACCTCGGTGTCATGGCGCAGGCAGTGGACCTGATCGTTCCGATCAATGCGACGCTCGTCATGATCATTATCGGACTTTCGATTATCGTGCTTGAAATATTTCTTTCGTATCAGACGTACGCAAAATATTTGAAGTGGGTTACCCTTGCCCTCTTCACATATGTAATTACCCTCTTTTTCGTAAAGCTTGATTGGGCTGCGGTTGCGTTCGGCACCTTTGTTCCGACATTTGCATTTACCAAAGAGGCGCTCCTCATCATCACTGCAGTGCTGGGTACTACTATTTCACCGTATCTCTTTTTTTGGCAGACATCGCAGGAAGTTGAAGAGCAGATATTGGAAGGCAAAGCTACTGTTGCTTCACGACAAGGAACAAATGCTCGCGAAATATCAATGATGCGTGCTGATGTGTGGACAGGAATGTTTTTCTCTAACCTCGTCATGTTCTGCATCATTGCAGTATGTGGAGCAACGCTCTACGCAAACGGAATCACTACTATCAATACCGCAGCTCAAGCGGCAAGTGCGCTTAAGCCATTTGCTGGAAACACGGCATATCTTCTTTTTGCGCTTGGAATCATTGGAACTGGCTTCCTCGCTATTCCTGTGCTCGCTGGATCAACATCATATGCTTTTGCTGAAAGCTTTGGCTGGAAAGAAGGCCTCTATCGAAAATGGAGCAAGGCCCGCGCGTTTTATGGCGTTATTATCCTCTCGATTGGCTGCGGACTTTTGTTGAACTTCTTCAAGATTGATCCAATCAAGGCATTGATCTATTCAGCGATCTTAAATGGAATTATTGCTCCGGTCATTATCTATTTCATTGTCAATCTTTCTAGTAACGGCCGCATCATGGGCGAATTCAAAAATTCGCGATGGTACAAGATTGTCGGATATGCGGCATTCATTATTATGTTCCTCGCAAGTACGGCAACAATTATTTCATTTTTCTTCTAAAGAACGATATACTGTTTGATATATGATTTCAAAATGCATCTACAAAAAGAACACTTGGATCGACCTTGAATCTCCTACTCGAGAAGAAGTTGAAGCCCTCAAAGAAGAACTGGGGCTCCCAGATCTCGTTGCTGACGGACTTCGCTCTCCTGTCTTTCGAGCAAAAGTAAATCGCTACCCTAATTGCATTTATCTTGTCTTGCACTTC
Source organism: uncultured Candidatus Saccharibacteria bacterium (assembly GCA_964450735.1). GTDB lineage: Bacteria > Patescibacteriota > Minisyncoccia > Phycocordibacterales > UBA9973 > DALYCO01. The sequence continues at coordinate 71,639 of CAYVDC010000003.1, forward strand.
CCTTCATATTCCAAAAAAGCTGGAAGCGTTGTCGAACAAGAAGTCGATTTCGTGATTGGCAAAGATTTTGTGCTGACCGCTCACTATGAGCCAGTAAACGCAATTACTGAGTTCTCGAAACTGTTTGAGATCAACTCTGCACTTGATCGCGGTATCGACATGAGCCATGCAGGATTCCTTTTCTATTTCATAATCGAGGAAATGTACCGCTCTCTCGCAGTTGAGCTCGATACTATCAATGATTCAATTCATGATATTGAACGACACATTTTTGGCGGCAAAGAAAGCCAGATGGTTAGCGTTATTTCAGCAGCAAACCGAACATTGGTTGATTTCAAGCAGACAATCCGTTTTCATAACGAAACACTGATTTCTCTCGAGCAGGCTGGAGTAGAATTTTTCGGAAAAGAGTTCGAGTATCAACTCTCAGCAGTTACTGGCGAGTACCGCAAGATCCAAAAAACAGTTGATGATCACAAAGAAATCCTCCGCGATCTTCGAGAGACCAATGATTCATTGTTGACCGCAAAAACAAACGATATCATCACCAAACTTACCATCATGAACTTCATCATGCTTCCGCTTGGCTTGATCACCTGGGTCTTTGCAATGGATACTGGCGAACCACTCTTGCCTACCAATACTGATTTCTTGATCGTTATTGGCGCGATGGCGCTTACTGGTATTGTTATGATTATTTACTTCAAGAACAAAAAATGGCTCTAAAACTCCACAACTCCCTTACTCGGTCGCTCGAAGAATTTGTTCCGATCAAAAAAGATCATGTCGGACTCTATACGTGCGGTCCTACTGTCTATAACTATCCGCATATCGGCAACTACCGGGCGTATCTTTTTACCGATACCTTGAAGCGCACGCTGCTCTATCTCGGCTATGAAGTAAACCACATCATGAACATTACTGACATCGACGACAAGACGATTCGTGATTCACAAAAAGAAGGCAAAAGCCTTCTTGAGTTTACTGAGTTTTACACGCAGGAATTTTACAAGGATCGTGATGCACTCAACATGATCCCCGCCGTGACATACACCAAGGCGACTGACTATGTTCCACAAATGGTGGCAATTATCGAAAAGCTATTGGAAAAAGGTTTTGCGTACAAGAGCGATGATGGCAGCGTGTATTTTGATATTGCCAAAGACAAAGAATACGGCAAGCTTTCCCGACTCGATATGGACCAGCTTTCTACGAACGCTGCTGGCCGCATCAAAACTGACGAATATGAAAAGGAGAATGTGCAGGACTTTGCTCTCTGGAAGGCTTGGGATGCCGCTGACGGCGATGTGTTCTGGGAAACCAGCCTTGGTAAGGGTCGTCCTGGATGGCACATCGAATGCTCGGCTATGAGCATGGACAACCTTGGCCACCATTTTGATATTCACACCGGCGGAAAGGATAACATGTTCCCTCATCACGAGAATGAAATTGCACAGTCAGAGTGCTCGACTGGCGAGAAATTCGTGAACTACTGGCTTCACAATGAATGGCTGCTCGTGGATGGAAAAAAGATGGCAAAATCTGCCGGTAATTTTTATACATTACGCGATGTTATAAAGGAAGGATTTGATCCGTTGGTATTCCGCTACCTGTCGCTTCAGACGCACTACCGAACCCCATTTAACTTTACCTGGGATGCTTTGAAGTCTGCACAAGTTGGGCTCGCGAGCTTGCATCAGTTCTATATGCTTTTGGGCGATGAGCCATATTCGTTGGTCAATGTGTCAGATGAATACAAGCAAAAATTCACTGAAGCGGTAAGCAATGATCTTAATACATCGCAAGCTTTGGCAATTGTTTCTGAACTCCGAAGTGATGCTGCACTTTCTGCTGCTGCCAAAAAAGCTACGCTCGTTGATTTTGACCGCGTACTCGGACTTGGATTGATTGGTCTTGATGGCAAGCGAAGAATCCCTGAAAATATTCAAGCAATGATCGTGGAGCGCGATGAGGCTCGCAAGGCAAAAGACTGGCAAAAGAGCGACGCGCTTCGCGCGTCGCTCCAGGATGCTGGCTACAACGTCTACGACAACGCTGACGGAACTGTCGTTATGCCAAAAGTCTAATAACCTTTGACTTTTTAATTTAAAGATGTTTAACTAGATTTATGCAGCGGAAATTCCAAAACATGATGCCGATGATGAACAGCCCAAAAATCGGGGTTGCTTGTTGCATTGCATAAATTGGAAACGCTCTCTAATCGATGAAATGTGAAAAACAGCCCCGAAAGGGCTGTTTTTTGTTCATTTAAAACTAAAAAAGTATGCAACTAACAATCATTTCAGATTGCCAAGACGACAACGCTCGTGGAAGGCAGTTGAGCCGTTATCAGGCTCTTTTGGGTACAGTAACGCCACTATTCATCGGGGCAAGCACCGACCTGCAGGCGCAAGGAGAACTCGTCGATGCAATCGATGCGCGCAAAGGCCAGCCGGCTATCATTGTGGTGAACGTTGCTCCGCGGGGCAACAAGGAAAAGTATCCTAATGGTATTCCTTTCTCATTTCACAAATTGGGAGAGATAATCATCATCGGTACACCTAACTGTTTTTCGCTGGCAAAAAAACTTGGATTATTTTCTAAAACATTCCAAACGGATGTTTTAGAAGTATGCAGTAAGTTTCTTTCCAAACGAGAAGCGAAACGAATCGCTGAGTCGCAATTCAGGAGTTATGAGTATCTTCCGTACCTTGCCAAATGGATTTCCGAAGGTGAAGATATTCCATGCATTGAAAACAGTATAGAGAATTTCGGCGAAAAAGATTTTGTCTGGAGCGTTGATTGTTTTGGCAATTGTAAAACAACTTCAACGAGAAAGTGGGTTGATTTGAGCAATTACACTTCACTCGACACTGATTACTTTGAAAGATTGGCTGATGTTCCTAAAAATCAAATTCCTGCGTTTGTTAAAGGAAGTTCCGGTTACAAAGGAAAACGCTTTTTGGAAGTTATGGTACAAGGCGGTTCAGCGAGCCAGCTTTTGGGTTTAAAAGTAGGAAGCGCAGTTTAGACGTGCGAATAAATAGCATGAGAGCCTGGTATTTTTTACCAGGCTCTTTTTTATGCTTACAGTCCCTCTTCCTTTAATTTCTCCGCAGCCTTTTTTGCTTCCTTTGAAAGCTTCTCAGGCATTTTGATGCTGATAGTGAGGAGCAAGTCTCCGCGGCGTTTGCCGGCAGGGACTCCTTTTTCTTTGACTCGAAGGATTTCGTTCGGCTGAATACCGACAGGAATTTTAACCGTCAGTTTTCCTTCAAGTGTTTCGATCTCATATGATCCGCCAAGCAATGAGTCTGAAAGTTTGATGACTAATGGTCGAACAAGATTTTGTCCGACTTTTCGATAGTGTGGATCAGGCTTTACTGATACTTGCACATGCAAGTCGCCAGTTGTTCCGCCGTCGATCATTTCGCCATATTCGCGCACACGAAGTGTTTCGCCATGCTCAATGCCTTCTGGGATTTTGACGGTTACTTCTTCGGCTTTGGTTTTTACGCCGATGCCTTTGAGTGAGATTTTCTTTTCAGTACCAAAAATAGATTCTTTGAATGTGAGTTCTACTGTCGCATTTATATTACGTCCTTTTGGAGTTCGCTGTCGTGCCCCGCCGCCAAAAAATGAGCTGAAGATGTCGCCCAAGTCATCGCCGCCGCCCTGCTGGAAACCAGAAAAATCGAACCCAAAGTCATTTGGATTGAATCCTCCCTGGAAGCCGCCATATTGTCCGCCTCCACCACCGCCAACACCCGCTTCCCCGAACTGGTCGTACTGCGCGCGCTTCTTTTCGTCTGAGAGGACTTGGTATGCTTCATTGACCTCTTTGAATTTGGTGTCGTCGCCTTTGTTTTTGTCTGGGTGATGTTGGTGGGCGAGCTTTCTGAACGCCTTTTTAACCTCGTCCTGTGAGGCGTTCTTCTCTACTCCCAATACTTTGTAAAAATCTTTTGCCATATGTGTCATTATTATACGGTTCGACGAAAATTCCGCAAGCGCGGAAAAAATGTAAAAAAAAGAGCACCAACTGAAACAGTCGGTGTCTTGTATTTTGAAATCTAGTGAAGGTAGTAAATAGTCGTTATTGCTCTAAATAAGCAACGGTTTGAGCAAGCATTGCTGAGATGTATTCAGTATGATTTTTGTGTAAACCTTGGGTGTACCATGGTTTATTTATCTCCTTGATTAATATAATTATTTCAGGGTTGCAGTATCTACCGCTTTGTTTACTTTTTTTTGAAAGTTCAATTCTTACAATTTTGGTCTGTGTGTTTTGTGAAGTTATACATTCCAATGTAAAAAGTGTTCCTTTTGCTGTATCTAAAACCGTTTTGTTTTTGTAATTAGAATAAAATTTCTCAATTACAGCAATGTTGGGGTCCATAATGGGTACCTCAGTAGTCATGGCTTCGATAGTTGCCACATTTTCCGGTGTTAGTGCAGCATTGGTGGTTACCACTTGCTGCTGAGCCTGCAGTAGATTTGCTGAAAAGCAAAGTGTAAATACGATTAGCAGTGTTGATGCGATTTTTTTCATAAAATATTTGTTAGTGATTGAATATCCAAATTGGCGGAAATCCGTCTGCTTGGATATTCAATCAGTTGTTTCAAAGAGATTTATTAAAACAATAACAAATAAGCCACTCTTGTCAAATATAAAAACCCCTTAAAATTAAGGGGTTTTTATAGATTTGGACGTTATTCCGAAAGTCGCTTGTCGATGCGGTTAATATCTCGTGGGAACGCTGTTCCTTCTTTGATATTAGCCAATCCGAGGAAACGTGAAGTGAGACGCTCAAGTCCCATTCCCAGTCCCCCGTGCGGAGGCAAACCGTATTTGAAAGCTTGCAGATAGAAGTCGAATTTTTGAGGATCGAGACCCTTCCATTTCATCTTTTCAACAAGCTTCTCGTATCGGTGTTCGCGCTGGTTTCCAGAGATCAATTCAAGACCACGGAAGAGCAAGTCGTAACACTTTGTTCGTCCTTCAACATTTTCGTCATCCATTGCGTAGAATGGACGCTTGGTTCGAGGATAGTTGGTGATGAAGATGAAGTCAGAGTTGAATGTCTTCTTTGAATATTCGCACAACCATCGTTCGTGTTCAGGATCAAGGTCAGGTTCGTTTCGGCAATCAACGCCGGTTTCCTTTGAAATAAGTTCCTGAGCTTCGGTGAGCTTCATCGATGGGAACATTTCTGTTTCGCCAAGCAATGGGAATGTCGCGCCAACGAGTTCAAACTCTTTTGCACATGTTTCCTGAAGATGTTTCGTGACATATTTAAGCAATCGGCTTTCGAGAAGCATAACATCTTCCGGTCCGTCGATGAATCCCATTTCCAAGTCGAGAGATGTGTATTCATTGAGGTGGCGAGTAGTCGCGTGCTTTTCAGCGCGAAATACGTTCGCAACAGTGAATACTCTTTCGAATACGCCAACCATCATCTGCTTGTAGAGCTGTGGGCTGGTTGCGAGATATGCAGTCTTGTCATAGAAGTAATCAAACTTGAACACTTCGGTGCCGCCTTCGGCATCTCCACCTACCATTGCTGGCGCGCGGAATTCAGTGAAGTTTTCGCTGACGAGAAATTCTCGGAAAGCAGTGAGGATTTCTCCCTGCACTTTGAAGATCGCATGTTCGCGATCACGGCGAAGCGTGAGCGGTCGATTGTCGAGCAAAGTGTCGAGGTTCAATTCTGCATCAGATGAGAATGGAAGCTCCTGTGCTTCAACCATGACTTCGATGTTGAGGATCTCAAGTTCGATGTCGCCGTTGATAACTCCCTGCTTAACATTTCGCTCAGGTCGCTTGTTGACCTTGCCGGTAATTTTCAAAATCCATTCTGAACGGACTTTGCTTGCTGCTTCGACGACGCCTTCGTGCATTGGGAGTGCGACGCACTGTACTTTGCCCGACATGTCGCGGATGTCCATGAAGACCATTTTGCCTTGGTCTCGGCGGACGTCGACCCATCCTGCAATGATCACTTCCTGATCGATGTGCTGGTTGAGGTCTTTTATAAGAATTCTTCCTGTCATAGGTAACTCTTGTAGAGACATTTTCCAAAAGAAAAATCGCCTCTTCAAATTAACTGTTAATTAATTTGCAGGGGCGATGTTTCATCGCGGTGCCACCCTACTTTTTCGACTCATTTATAGCTATATCGGGCAAACCCGCAAAGTTCTACGCCCAGAATGGGTTTCTTCTTTGAGCCTCCCCCGTGTCAGCGGGATCGTTGGTATATAGATACTAGCAAGTGTCAAAGCCGAAAGCAAGCTTATGCTATAAGGGTTATTTCTATTGACACTAATATATAAATATGGTATAATATACACAAGTTAGATTGAATTCTTTTCCAAATATTGGTTTGGTTGCTAAAGCGGGATCGTCTCCCCTTTTGGTAACCAAATCAATCAATTCAGTTATGAAAACAAACATTATCATCGCAATCGCAGCCTTTTTGGTAACTCTTGCATCTTGCAGCAAAGAAAAAGAAATACTGCCGGCAAATGACCGCATCATCCTAACGCAAGCGCAGAAGGATTCACTATGGAATATCCATGTTGCGCCGAACGAAGTATGGCAGCTAAAAATAGTTGCTTCATACAAATCGCAAGGCAAAGTGGTTACTGAAACTTTTGCAGAAGGAGTTAGTGACAACGTTGGCAAAGTTGCTAACGGTACTGGCCCAAATGCAGAAAGAATAATTGGAAGGAATATCACATTCCCTTCCGGTAATCGCGTTATCTGCAATTTCTTAAATGATACAATTGGCACCGTGGGAACCGGACGTTTCTCTGGAACAATTCAAAATGGCAAATGGGCTGGACATGATTTTGGTATAAGCAATATTGAATACCGTGATGAAGATCATATTGTCTCTACATCAGGATCATACGGTGGCGTATGCAACGGGCCTCAAGCCTTTACTATCATCCGCTTCGAGTGCATAAGAATTAAAAAAAGCTTCTAAGAGCTTTTATCTAACATTATAGGAACCATTCATGTATTTGAATGGTTCCTTTTTTATTTCAAGTAATAAAAAAGGAGTCCCATTACGGAACTCCAAGAGTGAATAAATCAATTAGATAGTCGGCTGATCCTGAAATCAGCGCAGTTCCCAGTATGAAGCAGACAAGTGCAATCGCGTTTCGTTTGGTAAATGGTTCTTTGAACCAAAATACTCCGATAACAATTGCAGCTAGAAAGCCAACTGAGCGTAAAGCAAGCGTATAGGATGTTTGCGCTTCTGTGTATGCAATCAACGTGAACGTAAAGGAAATTGCTTGGAATACGCCGAGAATCAAAAGTCCTTTGAGTTTTGTTGAAACTCGGATTAGTTGCGTGCGCTGCATTCTTTTGCTAAATGTTTGAGCAATGAGCGACAAGAATACAATTCCTGCAACAAACGTATTTGCCATGCTGTAAAATCCTGGCGATGAGGCCAGCGTAGCTACTTTGTCGAGTGAGGAAGTAAAAGCCATACATGCTGCTGCTAGGATCATAAATATGATTGAGCGGTGGTATGTTATTTTTCCATTGTCGTCTTTTTTATCAATGAGCGATAGATACGTGCCGAACCCCATAATTACGATGCCTACTCCTCCCGTGCGTGTTGGGAATTCGTGCAGCAAAAGCATCGAGCTAAACATGTTGAAGACGGGAAGGATGGAAATAATCGGTGTAACGTGCGACATGTTGCCGATCCGAAGCGATTCATAATAAAAATAGAATTGAAACGGATAGACACAGCACACCACGATCAATGGCACCCAGAATTTCCAGGACAAATGCAAGATGTCAGCCGGCATTTTCATTGAGCAAGCAAAGACAAGCACGATGGTCGGAATAATGGAGAACGCCTGTATGATGAATCCGATGGTGAGATTTTGAAATTTCTCCGTCATCTTTTTTTCATATGGCCGTTTCCCCGCAGAGATGAGAGCAGCAATGACAGCGTAGGTTAGCCAGTTCATAGGTGGGATTTTGAAGTGAACAAATGTATATACACGAGTCTGTGCTCGCATACGTGCATTTGCCCACTTGTTTTTCAAAGTTGAGCGGTTTCAGTTGATACTAATATAGTTGCTTAGGTAAGTCAAATAAACTTAATGTAATATTAATATACTAGGCTACTTCGTTCTGATAGCAAGATTCGCAGTAGATGATCTGCTTTGATTCGGGAGAATATGAAGTCTCGAATTCATTTGGACATCCCTCGTTCATGCAGTGACGGTGCCAGAGCTTGCGCGGTGTACGTCGGTTCAGTCGATCACGGAATCGGCATGGGAAGCATTGCTCTGGAAGCGGCATGTTTAGTTTTCGGTGGAGCATAAGTTCGTCCTGGGTAATTCTAAAAGCAGTAGCGCATGCAGTATGCAGCTTTTTGCTTTCTTCAGAATCCTGGGAGCTGCAGCTGATCGTTTGCTGTAGAATTGTGTCGTCAGTTTCAGCGATTGATTGCGGAATGTTTGAGTGTTCCAAGGTGATGGTGTAATTGCGATTGTCGCGGTCATGCCACTTCCAGCCTTTGGCGAGAACCTCTTCTTTTGTCATTGGGAAATAAAATTGAGCAACCGTTTCGTTGTATGCAAACGGTGAAATAGATGTCGGCATGAATTCTCCCCATTCGCCTGTCTGCTTCATGTGCTCAACAATTTTCTTGGTAAGCGCCTCATAGTCTTCTTTTGTATATTGTTTGTTGAGAATGCAGTATTTGTTTTTGTTTAATGCTACACAGCCAAAAAGATAATCACAGCTGAAGCAATTTTCTACATAGCGTGAATCTGAAATATTCCAGGTACGTGAACAGCCAATACTTCGTGCTGAATAGCCAATGCCTTCCATTTCATAATCAAGCTCGTTGAAGGCCATCTCGGTGACATCCATGCAGTTTTTGACATGCCACGCGTCTTGGCAGTAGCTTGAATCTTCCGCATCGAACATGCAAAAGTTCGCTTTGCAGTTCTTTACGTCATCAATGTAGGAGCCAGTCGACTGCACGATCTTTTGGCCTTGATAATACTTTTTTGGCAATCCAAGCGAAAGTTCACTTTGTATTCTTTGTGCTTCTGCGATGTTTGCTCGTGAGAACGTGAATTCTGAAAGTCTCTTTTTGTATTCTTCTTTGCTGAGCTGTTCATTGAACCAGCAATACGACTTGCTGCGGAGATTCACACATCCGAAACAGCTGATGCATCCCTTGCAGTCTTTGAGAAAATAGCTCTCCGTGCAATCAGAACAGTCGTCGAGATAGGCTGATCGAGAACAATTAGTACAGTTGATGCATTCATAGAGGAGTTCTGATGTGAGCAAACGATGGCTGTCGATACATTCTTTGCTGCTGAAATAGAGCGAGCCGTACATGGAGTCTTCGCTCTGATCGGAACCAAATACCATGTAGCAATTCTTTAGATCCTGGGATTGGTTGGTGTAGTCGCTGTTTACGCATCGTGGATGAGCAATGCTGAGCTTTGGTGTTCGTTCGCGAAGTTCTTTGAATTGATCGAAGAACGGCCGATTGAAATCGAAATCTGCACCGTATTGCAAACGATCCCAATCATCACTCCACCAACAGCTGGTGCAGTAAACGGGGCCTTTATAGTCAGGGTTGTAAATTGAAACCATCGGCGTTTCGCACTTGGTGCAATTTCGGCGATAGAGCTCCCACTCATTGCGATCTGAGATGCGTCGCTGGTAGCGACAGTCAGGACAAAGAGTTGGTGCAGGCACACCGATCTTTTCATAGAAACTTATGTCATCAGCAGTCGGGCTGAAGTTGGTTCTGCATTGGGCGCAGGTAATTGCATTCATGGAGTAAGTATAGCGCGCTTCGCGGGTCTGTAAACTATCTAAGTCATATATACTAAAAAGTGTCATTTTTTGACACTTTATGATATGGTTCAAAAATGCTGTTTTCGAGAAATACGGGAGCGACAATTGAAGAATTGATTATCGAATCGCTTGGCGCACATGCTGTGACAGGCGCTACTCTTTTGGAGAAAATCAGGAAAACGCTTCCGAAAACGCCGAAAGAGACTTTTTACCGGATCCTCCGTTCCCTGCTTGAGCAGGAAGTTGTGACCAAGTATGGCATGCTCTATGGAGTGAATCGCCATTGGCTCAAACGCCTTTACCGTTTTAGTAAACCAAAACTCGATCTGACACAGCCAACAAACACTATGAGTGTACTATCTTTCGAGGAAGGAGATTCCATCACGTACACATTTAAAACACCCAACCTAATGGGAATTTACTGGGCACATCTGTATGATGCGGTGTTTGACCTTCACTATCCCCAAATACCGATTCTTATATTCCACCCACATGAATGGCTGATTCACACTCGCACTGACTCAGAAACTTTTTTCCTCAAACGTTTTTCCGAAGATCAGAAACGAGGTCTGTTTTCTATTGGCGGCTCAACTGAACTAGATACAGAATTTAAAAAGAAATGGGCAAACAAGTATCTCGAGGTTGCGACGGGTGCGTCATATGGATTAAAAAATACTGAGTACTTGAATGTTTTAGGCGACTTTATTTTCAAAGTTAAAGTGAGTGCGCGATTCGCAAAAGATATTGATGGGTTCTTCAGAAAATATAAAACAATCAATGACGACAACCGAGAAGAATTGATGTCCATCTGCAATCGTCCCGACAAAGTTAAAATGATCTTTACGAGATCGAAGAAAGAAGCGGATAAATGGCGAGCGAAGTGGAAGAAAGACTTCTTTATATAACCTCTTTTTGGTAGCAGGATTCGCAATACACTTTTTCTGGTCGTTCTGTCGAATACGTTGTTTCAAATTCAACCGGACACTTTCCTGCATGGTCATGACTCGCCTCTTCGCACATACATGAACGCTGGTAGAGTTCCGGGCTATTTCGCCAATGAACTCGCTCCACATGTCGGCAGTTGAAGCACAATCGCGGCAGTGGCACATTCATTTGTCGGTAAAACTGCACTTCCTCTGGTGTAAGTCGAAATGCTGTCATGCAGTTGGCTCCGCAGTCCTTGTTGTGGCTATTTTCTTCATGATGCATGCATTCAATCACTTCCTGAGTGATTTCGTCAGGCACATCGGCAATGCTGTTAGGGAGATTTTTGGATGTTTTAGTAACCGTGTAATTTCTGGTGTCAGGAGTTCGCCAGTTAAATCCGAGTTCAAGTACTTCTTCTTTTGGAATTGGAAAATACTCATATCCCTGTGATTCGTTGTAGCCATAGGCGCTAAACATCGGTGGGAAAAATTCTCCGTATTTGTAGACGCGCCCTTTTTCATCGGTGTACGGCATGTCGATCATGTGCTGAATGATTTTTGGTACCAATGCCTCGTATGCTTCCTTGGTGTATTGTTTATTCAAAATGCAGTACTGTTTGCTATGAAGTGCGATGCAGCCGAAGGTGTTGGATACCGTTCTGCAGTTGATGATGTATCTCGAATCCGCAGCTGTTAAGGAATCAACTGCAAAAAATGTTCTGTTCATTCCGGAACCTGAACCGCTGATTTCATAGGCGAGCTCAATCCCCACTCCTGATGAAGTGAGATCCATTGAGTCCTTGATTGGATCATAAATAATACTCTGCGAGTGTGCGCAGTTTTGAGCGCCGTTGGAGAAGAAGCAGTTTCGAAGTTCAGATGCGTTGTAGAGATAGTCTCCAGTGCAGCCAAAGTCTTTCAGTCCATGTCGAAAACGAACTGGCTGGCTTGTCCAAAAAGCTTCCGCACCTCCTCGAGCTTTTTGCAATCCTTTCCAAGTGTCTAACTTGAACTCTTGGATTTTCTTTGAGTATTCTTCTTTGGTATATGGCTGATTAAAAATATGATAGCTTTTGTTGCGCAAGTTGGTGCAGCCAAAACAGTCAGTACAACCAACGCAATCTTGGCTGAACCACACATCAGCACAGGCATTTAAATTGCGAGAAAAAGCTACTTTGTTGCAGTTGGTGCAGTTGATGGCCCAGTAGGTAAATTCACAGAGTTTGCAGTTGATTGTATCGAAACAGTTTTTGCTTTTCTGCAGGCTTACTCCGTAAGCGCTGTCTTCGGCATATCCAGCATCGAAGCAGAGATAGCAGTTTTTCAGATCAATTCCGAGGCTGTATTCGCTGTTGACCTGATTTTGGTTAAGCGTATTGCTTGCTGGAACAACATCAAACAATTCCTTGAACTGCAGAAAAAACGGTTTTGAAAAGTCATAGTCCTTGCCATAGTCGAGCGGATCCCAGGCATCGCTTCCCCAATATTCCCGATCATACGCCGGCATCAGTGCGCTCGGAGGAACCATGGAGAATATCTTCTTGCCAGTCGCCGCGCAGGTACGGCTATACAAATACCTAAAATTACGAAACGCCATGCGACGCATCGCACGGCATCTCCAGCACCACGTCGGAGGAGGAACATTTATTTTCTGGTAGAACGAAGAATCATCGGGGGTGATGGTGAAGAAGGTTTTGCAGTTTTGGCAGGAAATGTTTTGCATAGATTATTTTAGTAAGAAATCTATTTCACCCTTAAAAAGATTACTAAAATCTTGAGGCTTCTCTATTTTATCTGCGATTTTATCTGCGATTTCTCCCTTTAAATCACCAATGGATTCACCAGACTTTTTTCTAGTTTGAAATTCAGTAAAAAGTAAGTTATTGAAGTCCTCATAATAATCTTCTAGTGCCTGTTTTTTTAGTTCGTGGAATCTGCTTTCTCCTAATGTAGTAAGTTTTGTATATTTTTGATTACTTTTTTCACTTGTAGCTACTTGGTCAATAATTATATGGTATGAGTCTCGATACAAAGGATGACAAGTAAATAAAGTATTATAAATAGATAAATTTTCAATCCTCTCTTTAAATTTTTCTGTCCTAGTTACTCCCGAGCATGATATAAAATTAAAGTCTTGTAAAAATCCCTTTTCCTTGCATTTATTTAAAATTCTACAAATACTACTTTCTTCAACTAAGCAGAGATTGTCTGTAAGCCCGATATCGCTTGGATCTGCCCCTAGCAGCATTGCAACTTCCTTCATTTTAAAACCACCGTTAAAACCATTACTATCGATATTTTTCCCATTTTCAATTCTGAAAACTTTTTGGGTTGGAAAATTTTTAGAAGAGTTTATTATAAACGGACTATGTGTCGCAATAAAAAACATTACTTTGTCATTCAGACTATTTTCAGTTATAAATGAATCAATTAAGCCAGGTAATATTTTTTGAGCTTCAGGATGTAAGTTATTTTCAGGTTCTTCAATTAGCACAATTACCAGCTCCGGCTTTACTTCTTGAGCAGACTTTAAGATTTGTTCAAAAATTCCGTTTAATCGCTCTAGTCGTTTAATTCCCTGAGCTAAATACTTAGGTTTTATTTTATTTCCATTTTGAAAAAAAGATCTTGAAGGTGTTTCTTCGAAAGGGTCAACAGGGGTTTCAATTTTTACTTCAATTGGTTCAAGATTTAAATATATGGCTGATTGTTTAATTCTATTAAACAATCTTGCCTCAACTCCACTTCCGGTGTTACGACTTGCCCCAATTCCTCTTCCAAAATTACGGGTTGCCTCTAGAGAATCAAAATTTACACTTTCAGCTTTTTTAATACTACCTAACGCTGTAGGAAAATCTTCAAAATCAGTATCAGCAACAAAATCTAATAACATGGTTCCAGTTATATTTATATTATTACCGTCAGAAATAACTTTTTTAATCGTATTATGCTTTTCAAATACAATTTCTGACTCTTTTCCCCACATGAATGTGTTTAGTGCAGGTATTTTATTAATTCTTATTGATAATAAAGCTAGTGCGTTTAGAACGCTAGTTTTTCCACTACCATTTTTCCCAACTAAATAGTTAACAAACTCAAGTGATTTGAATTCATTAACTCCTTGTAGGTTTTTTATGTTTTTAATTTTAAGATTGATAGCCATATTTTATATTACTTCTCTCTGATAACACTCCTCACAATAAACCACCTCCTCCCTCCCCGCCTCAAACGATGACTTTACCTCTTTTCCGCACTTATCACATGTCCGATCATACAACCGAAATCCATTCAGCATTCTAATTCTCCCCATATGCCGGCAGTCAGGACATTCTCTTGGAACTGGAATTCCAAATCGCTTCAAGAGCTGCAGTTCGCCAACCACAATGCGATAAAATTTTCCACAATTGCATTTCAAGATTTCATCGGTAAAAGCATCTGGAATATCGTTGATGCTATCCGGAATATCCGCCAACTCAATTGTCTGCGTATAGTTCGGCACCGTCGGCTCGATCCATTTGAAACCACTTTCAAGAATTTCTTCTTTGTCCATCGGGAAATATTGTTCAGCAAATGATTCGTTGTACGCAAACGGTGAAATGTCATACGGCATAAAGTCGCCGTATTTCCAGACGCGACCTTTGGAGTCCACATACGGATTGGCGTTCATATCCGCAATAATTTTTTCACGAAGGGCAAAATAGTCTTCTTTGGTGTATTGCTTGTTGAGGATGCAGTATTCTTTCTTGCGCAAATTCACGCAGCCGAAACAGTTTGTTGAACCCAAGGTAAAGATTGAATACTCTACATCGCGGATATTACCCCAGCTCATAGCGCTGTATTTGACCTCATACGCCCCTTCGCCCGTATTGGTGACATCTATGCAGCGTTCGACGTTATTACCCCAGTCAGTGATGTCGTACGAGTCTTTGACGGTTGGCAGCGTAATCATCTGCACATAGGCGCTGTCTTCCGCTCCAGCCTGGTAGCATTGTTTGGCGTTTTTGGCATGAAAGACGTATTCGCCGGTTGAGTTATGGTTCATGCGAGCATGCACATATCGAATCGGAAACTTCTTCCAGAATTTGTAAATCTCTTCGCGGATTTTTACATGACTTGAATGTTTATCAAGTTCCATCTCAGCGATCTTTTTGTCGTATTCTTCTTTGGAATATTGTTCGTTGAAAATACAATGGCTCTTGTTTCGCAAATTCACGCAACCAAAACAGTCAGTACAGCCAATGCATTCCTTGGAGTACCACATGCCGACAGAGCTTGAGCAGTTATTTGAAAAGTAACATCGAGAACTGCCAGAGCCGCCGATCGTTCCGTAGTTGAGCTCGACATGCATTCCCATGAGCAGATCGGCAGAATCTTTGACATAGGCAAGCGTTGAGCCGTAGTAGGTATTCTCGCAAAAGTCTGCGGTAAATATCAGATGCGAGTCTTTGATGCTGCCAGCGTGATTGATGTAGTCGCTATTTACCACAGTCGCGTAGTCGGTCACTTTTTGCATCCAAATAGTTTTGGATTGCAGTTCGTAGAGCTGATCAAAGAAATTTCTATTCGGATCATAGTCGAGATATGTATCGCTCGGATCCCAATTGTCGCTCCACCAACAGGCGCTGCAGTAGACTCGCAATCCCCGTTCTGGTGAGAATATTGAAATTATTTTTTTGTTGCACAGTTCGCATTCGCGGCGGTAAAAGGTGCGTTCGTTGCGGAACATCAGGCGACGTTGAAAACGGCATTCAACGCAAAAGGTCGGTGCCGGTACATTCAAGGAATGGTAAAAATTGAAATCGTCGGAGTCGATAGTGAAGGAGGTTTTGCAGTTTTGGCAGGTCCGGGTTTCCATATACATACTCTACAGGACTTCCTTCTGATAGCAAGTTTCGCAATACACCTTTTCTGGCCGCTCAGGCGCATAAGCAGTTTCAAATTCCACCGGACATTTCTGTTTGTGGTCGTGATTTGTCTCAGTACACATACATGAACGGTGCCATAGTTTCCATGGCAGGATTCGCTCAAGGCGTTTAAAATATCTGCAGTTTGGGCAAAGCCGAGGCAGGGCTAAGTTAAATTTCTGCAACAGTTGTAATTCTTCCTTGGTAACTCGGAAAGCCCCTGAACAAATATGATTACACTCTTCTGAGTGCTCACACGGCAATGATTCTTGAGTTATAGATTCGGGAATATCTTTGACGTGTTTCGGAAGCGAATCAAACCCAACTGTACCCTGGTGCCCGCGCTTCGGCTGATCTATCCAGGTATATCCTTGTTTGAGTGCCTCTTCTTTGCTTAGTGGAAAAAGCTCAAAGAGGTTTGTCTGATTGTATGGAAATCGGGATAGTTCGATTGGAAAATATTCACCATAAAAGTAAGTCCTGCCTTTAGTGTCAATATATGGCACTTTTTTCATCTGCTCAATTATCTTGTTGCGGAGTTCATAGTACTCAGCTTCAGAATATTGCTTATTTAGAATGCAGAATTTTTTATGCTTAAGGCCAGTACAGCCGAACAAGTTCTTAACATGATTGGTGCCGTCGCAATAGGTAATTTCCCGTACGTCGCCGACATCAAAGCAAAAAAGTGCATGGTCGACTCCTCTTCCAGCAACAGAAAATTCGTATGACAACTCTGCTCTTCCTGACATTGAAAAGTCACAAGAATCTACTACCGGTGATACGGTGATCTGTGCGTAGCGAATATTTTCTGAGTCGTTGATAGCAAAGGAATGGAATACATTTTTTGAGTTAAAAATAGTGTCCCCTGTAACATTTTCGGATTGCAGGATTGTCGCATATCGATGAATTGCATTGGTATACATATCAGCATATTCTGTTTTCAGTTTTGAGAGCGAATCAAAGCCGCCATCAAGCTCTTCTGTAATCTTTTGCTTGTATTCTTCCTGTGTAAGTTGCTGATTGCGAAATACATATGATTTATTTCGTAAATTCGACGACATGAAGCAATTGGTACAATTCACGCAATCAAAAAGGAAATGCGATTCCACGCACGCTTGTGATCGGGTTAGAAAAGAGGAGCCATAGTTTTCGTGCGACGCAACTAATTCATAGCAATTTTCATTGCCGCTAAAATTCGCCGAGTCCATGCACATCCGGTTGCCGTTCTCGCTTCCCCATGAATAGTACACGTGTTCACTTTTGGTTACTCCATAGGATAGATAAATATTGCTTGATTTGTATACATAATTTGAGAAAACAATATTCTCTCCGTTGTTGTTAGTATGCGCCAAATGCAATTGCGGTACGCGCTTCATGAGATCGTGAAATTGTTCAAAAAACGGCTTAGAGAAATCATAGTCCGCGCTGTATTCACTGGCGTCCCAATCATCTTTGAAATAGCAATCGGTACAGTACACCGTAAATGGTGAATCTGGGGCATACGATGAAGCCATATCTGTGCCGCATTTTGAACAGGAACGCTTAAAGAGCGAACGCTGGTTTCTGGAAGCCGTGCGGCGTTCCATTCTGCAGTCGGGGCAAAATGTAGGAGGTGGAACGTTTACTTTTGCGTAAAAAGCAAAATCTTCAGGAAAAATAGTGAAGTCGGTTTTGCAGTTTTGGCAGGTTCGGGGTTCCATATCAATTAGAGGATTTCTTTTTGGTAACACTGTTCACAATATACTTTTTCAGGACGGTTTGGCGAGTAGGTAGTTTCAAAGGTATTTGAGCAGGCTCCAGAATGGCTGTGGCCGGAAATATCACACGAGCAGGTTCGAGTATGCAGCTTCGGCACATTTCGAAGCGCCAATCGCTCATAATGACGACAGTTAGGGCAAAGGTTTGGCAGCGGAATATTCATTCGTTTGCAGAAATCAAATTCAGTCTCAATCATGCGGAATGCGCCCGTACATTCATGTGTGCAGGATTCTTTGTGAGCACATTCAATAACCTGATCAAGAATAGTTTTGTCAGCATCTTGGATATTGTCGGCAAGATTTTCTGCTGGAATTGTAATCGTGTATTGCTGTTTCGCAATCGGATACCAAACTAATCCTTTCTCAGTCGCCTCAGTTTCAGTTAGCGGAAAGAATTCATGCGCCTGAGTCGCATAATATGGAAATGGGGACATACTTGATGGGAAAAACTCGCCATATTCCCCTGTTGTTTCCATATGTTCGATAATTTTTGGAACTAATGCCTCATATTCTTCCTTTGAATATTGCTTGTTTAAAATGCAATATTTTTTATTGCGGAGTGACACGCAGCCAAAAAGATATGAAGCATTGCTGCAGTGAACTGAATACTCCATAAATGAAGCATTTGGATATCCCTCTGCGCAGAATTTCACATTCGAAACGCCAGTACCCATAACCATGGATTCGTAGACGAGCTCTGCGTTGTCTCCGTAGTTGCTGTAATCGTAACAGTCTTTGACCGGGCCAGTCAGAATATTTTGGATGTATTTGCTGTCTTCGGTTCCACGAACACGATAGCAATCTTTTGCATTCTTGGATTCGTAAATATAGTCGCCGGAAACATTTACATTCTGGCCGCCATGCATGAACTTGTGCGGAAATGTTTTCCAATGCTTGTACGCTTCTTCTCGTGCAGTATCAAACGATTTCCGTGAACCAAGATTCATTTCAGCTATTTTCGCAAAGTATTCTTCTTTTGAATACGGCTGATTAAAAATATGATACGACTTGCTTCTCAAACCAATTGAGCCGAAGCAATCATTGCATCCGACGCAGTCTTTAGAAAGTGTCATTTCGTGACACTTTTCACAATCTACTGAAAAGAAGGTCCTGTAGCATTCGATCGTATTTATATTGCCATAGCTGAGCTCGCAGCGATTGGTCATGTGGCTGTCGAAACACTGTTTCGAGCCTTGATCCCAGATAACATAGGCAGAATCCTCGGTAAATGACGCTCCACGAACAAGGTAGCAATTCTTGATATCGTTTGCATTAGTACAATACTGAGAATTGACCGCGTTCATAATCGGATGCGCTGGCAGTGGAACAGAATGAAATAATTCCTGCCACTGCTCAAAAAACGGTCGGTTGAAATCAAAATCACGGCCATGATCCATTGGATCCCAGGCATCAGACATCCAATATTCTTTGTCGTAAATTTTTACCGGGCTTTCTTCAGGATACAAAGAAAAAATCTTCTCGCCAGTTCGCTCATCGGTTTTCTTGAAAAGATGCCAGTCGTTACGCCATGAGAGACGACGTTTAAGACGGCATTCAGGACAAAGCGTTGGCGGAGGAACTTGGATTTTGGAATAGAAATCAAAGTCCTCTGCGAGAATATCAAAAGTAGTATTGCAGTTCGCACATGCGACTGAAGCGGTTTCCATGCCTCAAATATACCACGAAATGCCCCTTTGTCTGTAAGATTTCTTTTTGACTACCGTCTCTATCTATGTTCCCGTTCTCTGACATTTTGTAAGGTTAAGCAAGCAAATCAAGGGTTATTTTGCTTAACCTTATAAACCATACCTCTTATGACCCAGACTAACCGCCTATTTGCCGCCTGTATTTTTACTGCCCTCTTGTCCATCTCTGTATGCAGTAAAGAGTCCGATATTGTACCGAACTACGCCCGCACTATTGTTGCGCCTGCTAACACTCAACAGACGACCAAAGAAATTTGGGATGTAGTACTAATTGTTACATACCAGGGTACTGTTGATACTGTTGCGTTAGATTCAACAACCGATATCGTGCCGCTGCTTTCAGGTTCACTAACAAATCCGAACAAACAAATTGGACATTGTTTTCGCTTCCCCATTGTAAAAGTGTGCGCAGCATACACAACCGAAAACCAGAATGTAAATTCAGTTACCGGCAATGTGCTCTCTGGCCCATACAAAGGCAAATCATTTGTTATGCACAATATTCACACCACTAACGAAAGTTTGATCACCACAACAAGCGCCACAACTCTTTCTATTTGCGGCGGCCCACAGAAAGTAACAGATGTATATTTCATCTGTAAAAAAAGAACTACGCACGTAACCCAATAATGTTTCTAAATAAATTTTAAAAGGCTGCCCTCTCGGACAGCCTTTTTTCATGTATTAGTGAGCGCTCTCAACCATCAATTCATACGGAACTGAAAGTATAGAAACGACAGCCCAGAGTGGAAAGATGCCGATGCGTATGACCCAGTAGAGCGGGTCATGTCGATCCATTTTTTGGTAGAGGTCGCTTACTTTGAGGAGTAGGAGGTTCAGTGGAATATATACTACGCCAATGACGATGGCCAAAAGCATTTTTATGAGTGTGATGATCATTGCTTTACTCCAGTTACTTTTTTAAATGCCTTTGCTCCGCGCGAAACTACATGTGAGCCACGAGTGACAGTGGCAATACCAAGCCCGAGATCAGTTGCGATCGCACGCTGCGCTTCGCCAGCTATAAGCCGAGTAAGTATCTCAAATCTGCGTACTAACTCTACATACTCCTTTTCAGTGAGAACTTCAGTCAAAAAAGCTTTGAGAACTTTCTCATCTTTCCCCGCTTTTATCAGTGCTGCTATGAGTTTTTTTTCGTAGGACTTATTCATAGATTAAAAGTAGTTGATCTTCATTGCTTCTTTGACTTCAAGCAATGTTTTTCGCGCGGTCTCACGGGCTTTTTCGGTTCCTTCTTTTAGAATTGCCATGATCTGTTCAGGATTCTTGGCGAGCTCTTCGCGCTTCTCACGGATCGGCGTAATTAATTCCTGCAAAATACCGATCAAGCGCTTTTTGATAACAACATCGCCAAGTCCGCCTTTTTGGTACTGGGCTTTGAGTTCTGCAACCTCTTCTTTGTTTGGATCAAAAATGTCGAGGTACTGGAAAACAACATTGCCTTCTACTTTTCCAGGATCCTGTACATGAATGTGCGTCGGATCTGTGTACATCTGCATGACTTTCTTTTCAATGACTTCGTTTGAGTCAGAAAGTTCAATGCTATTGCCGAGCGACTTGGACATTTTTGCGTTACCATCCATACCGACGAGGCGTGAGGTCTCAGAAAGTTTTACGTCTACTTTGGAAAATACTTCGCCATAAATCGAATTGAATTTCTGAAGAATATCGTTTGTCTGTTCGATGTGTGGAACCTGGTCTACTCCAACCGGAATAACATTTGCCTTGAACGCAAGAATATCTGCCGCTTGGGAAACTGGATAGATCAAAAATCCTGCGTTAACATCCTCACCGTAGCCTTTCTGTGTCATCTCATCTTTGACAGTGGGATTGCGTTTGAGTCGTGCCAGTGTGACGAGGTTCAGGAAAAAGACAGTAAGTTCAGCGATTTCTGGAACTTCAGATTGTATGAAAAAAGTAGTTTTGGCTGGATCAAGTCCGCAGGCCATATTGTCGAGAACAACTTCAAGAACATTGTTGCGCACTTTTTCTGGATTCTCAGCATTGTCAGTGAGACCTTGAACGTCGGCTACCATATAAAAAGCCTTGTCGTATTCTCCTTGGAGTTTGACGCGGTTCTGAATCGAGCCTACGTAGTGGCCCAAATGAAGTTTGCCTGTCGGGCGGTCGCCTGTCAGGAGGACCTTGGTTTTGTCTGTCATAGGGCTATTGTAGCAAAATTTGGCAAGAAAAAAAGCCGGTTGTGGTAACCGGCTTTATATAATATCGATGAAGGTAAAATTAGGTAAGTTCGTAGAACAAGTTTCTCAAAACTGGGCTAGAAAGTTTTGTATTGATTTTTTCTTCAGTATAAAACTCGCTTAAGTCCTTATTGAATCTCTTTTCTAGGACTTTTACTTCGATTATCATCTGAAGATAGTCAATCTGTTTTACTAATATTGCAGTTGGGTCTTTTTGTGCAACATACCGTTGCCAAAGATTGTAATCATATTTTAAGTTACGGGAGTCACCAAAGACAGTAACTACGCTTGCATGTTCGAGATTGTATTTCTCTTCTTTGCTTATATTTTCGCTCGGTGTTATATCGCCTTTTTCATTAATCACTTCTCCATTTTCATGTCCAATGGTCATAATGAGAGCATCTTCCCAGTCAACGCCAGGAAATTGATCCCTAAAACCAGAACGAACAACACGAAGCAAAATTAACATTCCGAAGATATGTTCAGCATCGCTTTCGCACAAGAAGAAAGGAATATCGCGCCCAGGCAGCAAATAACCTGCTCGTGCAATGTAATTGAGACGTTTGGTATGCAAAATGAACCGCATGTTTGACGAAAGCTTCTGTTGATCGAAAAAATGGGTAACATCACCTTCCTTGTAGTATTTTTCTCCCTTTAGGAAGATTGTTAATTTAGGAAAAAAAAGCAACCAGTATTTCACTTGAATCAGGTAGGACTGTAGGTTTTTTATCATGGGGTAGTTTTTTTGTCATTTAATCACAAAACCTCCTTTTGTCAAAATGCTTCTCCCCACGTTTATAACACCTTTATGCGATTTTTAAAGTTTCGATGGGCTTGCTGCCGTGTTACAATCTCCTTACCAATATGACAAAACAACCCAACGGCATGCGCATTCCCCCACAAAGCATAGACTCAGAACGAGCAGTTCTTGGAGCTGTTATGCTTCGTCCAACTGCCCTTCAAGAAATCGAAGACATCATCGCAGCCGAGGCTTTTTATGTCGACAAGCACCGCATTATTTTCCGTGCCATGCAGGAGCTTGCCGAAAAGCACGAGCCGATCGACGTGCTCTCGCTCACCCATACGCTCAAAGAAAAAAAACAGCTTGATTCAATCGGTGGCAGCGCATACCTCGCAGAACTTACACAGACTGTTCCTGCTTCAACAAATGCAAAGTACTACGCGGAAATCGTAAACAAAAAATACATTCTTCGCTCATTGATTGATGCATCAGATGTCATTTCTCAATCTGCGTTTAACGAAGGCGATGAAGAGATCGATGACGTGCTCGACCAGGCAGAAAAGAAGATCTTTGAGATCACCAACAGCCCCAAAGGACAAAAATTCATCAGCATGAAGGAGTCTTTGGCTACCGCTTGGGATCGTATTGAACGCCTCCACGAAAATCGCGGCGAGCTTCGCGGTGTGCCGACAGGATTCAAGGCGCTCGACAATATCTTGGCTGGATTCCAGAAGTCAGACCTTATCATCCTCGCTGCTCGACCATCCGTCGGTAAAACCTCCCTTGCCCTCGACATCGCTCGTATGACGGCAATCAAGCATGGAACACCGGTTGGAATATTCTCATTGGAAATGGACTCACAGCAACTCGTAGACCGTATGCTTGCCGCTGAAGCAAAGGTTAATGCGTGGCAGCTCCGAACTGGAAACCTCCCTCAGCAAGGAAACGAATTTACCGCCCTTGCCACAGCTCTTGATACCCTTTCAAAAGCCCCAATCTACATTAACGACGATTCATCAAGCTCGATCTCAAAGATGCGTGCCTTTGCACGACGACTCAAGGCTGAACACGGCCTTGGTTTGATCATTGTCGACTACTTGCAGCTCATGACCACATCCAAGAGCTATGACAACATGGTGAACCAGGTGACTGAAATCTCACGATCCCTCAAAGGATTGGCTCGTGACCTCGAAGTGCCTGTCATTGCCCTCTCACAGCTCTCTCGTGCAGTTGAATCCCGCGGAGGTAAGCCTCGACTCTCCGACCTCCGAGACTCCGGTTCCATTGAGCAAGACGCGGACGTGGTAATGTTCATCCACCGCGAAATCGACCAAGAAAAAGGTGGTAAGATGAATACCGCAGAAATCATGATCGAAAAGCACCGTAACGGTCCGACTGGAAAAGTCGATCTCTTCTTTGATGACAAGTACACGACATTCGTCGATCCAGAAGAAGGACATGGATACGAAAAGATGGCTGCACAAGCTGGCCCAAGTTCATTCGGAATCTTCTAAAGAAAAATAAATATAATAAAAGTATATGAGCGAACATATTGAGAAATTAGCAGAACTCTTCAAGGAATTCCCTGGCATCGGTGAACGACAGGCGAAGCGTTTTGTGTATTTTCTGCTTGCAAAACATCCTGCCTATCTGCGCGAGCTTGCGACAAATATCCAATCCATCCAGCAAAGCATTTCCCAGTGCCAAATGTGCTTCCGCTATTTTGAAAAGCGCGACGCGCGCATTTGCGACATTTGTTCAAATCCAAAAACAGATATGAGTTCGCTTTTGATTATTGAAAAAGACTCAGACCTCGAAGCAATCCGACGAAGCGCAACATATAAAGGCGCGTACTTTGTTTTTGGCGGCGTTATCCCCGTGGCAGATGAAAAAACTCTTAGCTATACTCATCTTAAAGAATTAGAAAAAAGAATCACTGACGACCTTGGTAAAGGCGTGCTCAAAGAAGTCATCCTCGCCTTCTCGCTCTCGCCGCAGGGAGACTACACTGACATGTATCTCAAACAAGTACTCGGTCCAATTCTCGAAAGCGGATCAGCAAAACTAACATCACTTGGCCGTGGTCTTTCAACCGGCTCAGAATTGGAATACTCAGACCGCGATACCCTCAGTTACGCTTTGCAAAATAGAAAATAAAATATTTTTTGCATAAAAAAAACCGCATGGATAGGACATGCGGTTTTTTCGTAAAGGAGCCACGTCGACTTGGCGAACCTTATTGATCTTGTGGAGGCCTTGCCTCTCTGAATAGTCTTTTGCAATACTATTCCAGATCGACCTACAACAATTATACTAAGAGAAATATATTTAGCTACACAAAAATGTGGAAAACTGTGGAAAAGAATTTTTTACGCAGTCGCAAGATTTTTTTCATGATGCAATGATTCACATTGCGGTCCACAGTACGATGCATTTTCATTCGGATCGCATGATTCGCAGACGATCATGTGCTCATGGCATTGCGGATACGCGCAGTTCACGTATCGTTCGCTCGCGCTGTCGCATTTTTTGCATCGTCCGATGATTTCGTGCGTTGTCGGATCATCAAATGTTACCGTTTTTCGCTTATCAAACACGTACAAGCTTCCTTTGAAGTGCTGAGATGGGAATTGTTCCATATAAGTAACCATTCCGCCGTCTAGCTGGTACACATTATTGAATCCTTCTTTCTTGAGAAGTCCTGATGCCTTTTCGCAGCGAACGCCGCCAGTACAAACAGTGAGAACGGTCTTGTCTTTCAAGTTTTCAATTTCAGAAAGTTTTTCTTTGAGGTCGCGGAAGTTCTTGAGTCCTGGGAAAATAGTGTTTTCAAATTTGCCAACCTGTAATTCATAGTCGTTGCGCATATCGACGACATAAAATTCCTTGCCTGACTCGTACCACTTCTGAAGTTCTTCTGCTTTGAGGTGCGTACCGGTTATTTCGTTCGGATCGATGTCGGCTTCATGGAGATGAAGTGAGACAATTTCATTTCGGACTTTCACCGAGAGGCGTGGAAATGAATCTCCAAGTCCGCGGCTTTTCTTCCAGTGGATGTTACGAAAACGCCGATCGGTGTTCATCCAGGCGATGTATTTTTCGGTATTTTCTTTGGTGCCTTCGATCGTGCCGTTAATGCCTTCTTTGGCTACAATGATGCGCCCCTTCATGCCTAAAGCCTCGCAAAAGGCCTTCTGAGAGGCCATAACGAGCTCAGGCTGGTCGATCTGTACATATTTGTAGTAGAGGAGGATTTGAAAATCTTGTTCCATATGAGGAGTACTATACCCTATTTTTGTTGGTTTTTCTAGCTATTGACTATATATTAAATATGTAGTATAATACTCATATGACTGGGTAACACCAGCATCGTATCTCGAAGGACCGTATGCCTTCTAAATTCATTTACATTGTAATCATACTTTATGAAAAAGACAGTTATTTTAGTAAAAAGACATGCCAATTTGGCTATGTTCGTTGCAGTAATGTTTGTAATTGGTTCAACTTTAGGTATTGGCCTTAACCCAACACTTTTAGACCATATTTCTAACTGGTTTTAAGAGATAAAAAAATTAAAAGAGCAGATATATAAATATCTGCTCTTTTTTATTTCCCTATCTTCGA
This sequence comes from uncultured Candidatus Saccharibacteria bacterium, assembly GCA_964450735.1. GTDB lineage: Bacteria > Patescibacteriota > Minisyncoccia > Phycocordibacterales > UBA9973 > DALYCO01. The sequence continues at coordinate 97,370 of CAYVDC010000003.1, forward strand.
TATTTCTTCGTCTTCCACTTGTCAGCAATTCGGACTCGGTTGAGCGAGCGTTCGAGTTCTGCTTCAAAGTGTTCGAAGTCCACGACTTCCCCATTTTCTTTTGCTTTTTGGAGTTCGACAGCTTTGGCTTTCGCTTTTTCAACTGCGTCGTCAGTGAGTTCAGAAACATGTTCAGCAAAGTCAGCAAGTACTGCCACTTCGTCGTCTTTGATTTCTACGAAACCGCCGACTACTGCAACTGGTGCGTATTCGCCGTTGGTCATGGCAACGATGTCGCCCGACTTCAGTGCCGCAATCAGTGGAATGTGGCTAGGAAGTATGGTAATTTCCCCTTCTGTTGTCGGAAGTGAAACCTGATCTACGTCTTCCTCGAGGATTACTCGTTCAGGTGTAACTATCTTAAGATGTATTTTTTTTGTTGCCATAATTTTTATACTAAGTTTAGTTACCAAAGCCGGAGCACAACCTTCCATACTGAACCGGTTGACCGCTAAGCGAGAGCTGTTAGTTCAGAATGGAAAGTTTGCGAAGGCTATTGAACTTGTTCGATGGAACCCTTCATGTAGAAAGCCTGTTCTGGCTTGTCATCATGCTTACCATCGAGAATTTCGCGGAATGAGCGGATTGTGTCAGCGAGAGAAACGAACTGTCCCTGCGCGCCGGTAAACTGTTCAGCTACGAAGAATGGCTGTGAGAGGAACTTCTGGATCTTACGAGCTCGGATAACGAGGTCTTTGTCTTCCTGTGAGAGTTCTTCCATACCCAAGATCGCAATGATGTCCTGGAGGTCCTTATAGCGCTGGAGGACACGCTGTACTTCGCGTGCTACTTCGTAGTGTTCAACACCGACGATGTTTGGATCCATGATTGTTGATGATGAGTCCAATGGATCTACCGCTGGGTAAATACCAAGTTCTGAAAGTGAACGGTTGAGTGACACTGTTGAGTCCAAGTGCGCGAATGTTGTTGCTGGAGCTGGGTCAGTCAAGTCGTCGGCTGGCACATAAACGGCCTGCACAGATGTAACTGATCCTTTGTTTGTTGAAGTGATTCGTTCCTGCAAGTTTCCCATTTCTGATGCCAGTGTTGGCTGGTAGCCCACGGCTGAAGGAATGCGGCCCAAGAGCGCTGACATTTCTGAACCTGCCTGAGTGAATCGGAAGATGTTGTCGATGAAGAAGAGCACGTCTTTTCCTTCGTTGTCGCGGAAGTTTTCCGCCATGGTGAGACCTGTCAAAGCCACACGTGCACGAGCACCTGGCGGTTCATTCATCTGACCGAAGACCATCGCTACTTTATCGATAACGCCTGAGTCTTTCATTTCATGCCAGAGGTCGTTACCTTCACGAGTTCGTTCTCCAACACCGGCAAACACTGAGTAACCTCCGTGGTTTGATGCGATGTTGTGGATCAATTCCTGAATAACGACAGTCTTTCCCACACCCGCACCTCCGAAGAGTCCCACCTTTCCTCCTTTTAATACTGGACAGATAAGGTCGATAACTTTGATACCTGTTTCGAGAATTTCAACTTTTGTTGCCTGTTCTGTGAAGGCTGGAGCAGCGCGGTGAATTGGAAGTTTTGTTTTTCCTGCGATTGCTGCACCGTCATCGATTGCTTCACCGAGAACGTTAAAGATGCGTCCGAGTGTGTCCTTTCCGACTGGTACTGAAATTGGCGCGCCAGTTGCAGTGACTTCCATGCCTCGTGCGAGACCGTCAGTCGTATCCATGGCGATAGCTCGAACAACTCCGTTACCGACATGGTACTGAGTTTCAAGCACTACTTTCTTGTTGTTGCCAGCTGAAACCTCAAGCGCGTCATAGACTGCCGGAAGGTTTTCGCCGAACTCGATGTCGACGACTGGTCCGATGATTGTTTTGATTTGTCCTTTCATAATATGCTGATAATTTTTATTAATAAATTGGATCTGATAGATATACACTTATGTTCCTGCCTGGTAACTTACCCATCAGAACACTAGGCTCGCTAACTCCACTTTTTGGTATCTTTTGATCGGTTACTATAACATATAATTCCTGTAGTTTATCCTGCTTGATTTCTGGGTATTTTTCGTTTGCTGGAATTAAATTTTTTGTTCGAGTAAACTGAATCAATCTATCCTTATAATCATCATAACCAACTCGATCGCCGTCCCCTGCTGCAATGTATAATCTGCCTACATCTGAAGGGAAAACCGTTACTTTTGATCTCTGGTCAGGTTTAACATTTGAAATATTTACTGAAGTTAATTCGTATATACTATTATTTTTTGAGATCAAGTATGAATTTTCTTTATCCTTTAAAATAATAGTTACTTTTCCATTTATATCAGCATTAAACCAGTAGTTCTCAATAGGGATTGTGGTTTCAATTGGTAAAGCGACAGTGAGACATCCGTCAGGATGTTTGGGATTATAATATTGATATCCCTGTATTTTAATGACCATCCCCCCTGTTGTTGCAGCCTGCTCAGTTGTAATAATTTCTGAGGCGCCGTCACAACCAGTTGTACCGCCCGCTGTAATGTGAATTGCAGGAGTCGGTGTATTGTTTTTAAGTGTGACAGTAAGTCCTACTTCGGCTTGATTGGGGGTAACAAAAACACCTTTTTCATCATTATGTTTGTACTTAAACACCCAAAAACCTAGAGCGGTTAGTACTAAAACTATGATTAAAAACTTTAACAGATTCCTCACCATACCTTAACTCACACTTGCCATACCGGCACTGATTTCTGATATTTCCTGCGTGATCGACGCTTGTCGCGCTTTGTTGAATACGAGGGTCAAATCCTGAATCATTTCTCCTGCGGCTTCCGATGCGTTCTTCATCGCTACCATTCGAGACGATTGTTCTGAGGCTGCGGATTCGAGGATCATTTGATACATCTGCATTCGAGCGATCTTGTCTACGAGTTGGGTGATCAGCGTATCGTAGCTCGGTTCGAAGAGATATTCAGTCTGGATTTCGGCTTCGTGAGGAGCAGTTTCCTTCAGTTCATCAATCTCTCGCTTGATGTCTTCCTTTTGAATTGGAAGGATCTGTCTAATAGTTGGTTTCTGCGAGAGTGCTGATTTGAAGTCGGTGTATGCGACGTAAATCTTGTCGTATGAATTTTCTTTATATAAATCGAGTATGAGGTTTGATATTGGTACGGTGTTTTGTAGGTGGATTGTTTCGGGCAGTTCGGTGAATGATGCGATAATGTTCTGTCCGATTCTTCGCATTGCTGTGTCGCCTTTGCGTCCAACAGTGACGAAGTCTATGTGCTGGTCAGGATTTTCTCTGAGCATCAGCATGACTGCTCGGATGATCTGAGCATTGTATGCTCCGCAGAGTCCGCGGTTTGAAGAGACCAGAACAACGAGCTTGCGGTTCCCTTCTCGAGGAGTGAGCAATGGATGTGAATGCTCAACGATGGCGTTTGAAATTGATTCCAACACCTCCCATGAGTATTTTGCATAGGCTCGCGAAGCAAGCGTGCTTGATACAGCGCGCTTCATCTTTGAAGCAGCCACGAGCTCCATAGCTTTCGTGATCTTCTTCGTGTTCTTCACACTCTTTATTCGTCGTTTGATTTCTTTTGTTGCGGGCATAAAATTATACTCTAATGTAGCTGGTTAACCATTCCAAGTTTGATTTTTACAAAATAGAATGGTGTTACTTTGTAGTAAGGATTAGGAAAATTGAGTCCTTCACACTCCATTATGCAAGGCAAATAATTAGTTCTAGTTTGCGGGACAATTGGTGCAAAGAAAAATATTCCACCAAGTCCGAGCACGATTAAACTAATTACAATTTTTTTCATATTACTTTACAAACCCTGCCTTAAAGTCTCCAATCGCCTGTTTCAATTCTGCCTCTCCATCTTCCTCCCACATCTTCTTTTCGCGAACCTGTTTGAGGAATGTCTTGGCGTTTGTTTCAGCGTATTCAACGAGACCAGCCTGGAATTCTGAGATCTTCGCTACTGCGATATCGTCGATGAATCCTTTGACTAATGCGTAGAGACCAATGATCTGATGCTCAACAAGCATTGGAGAATACTGGCTCTGCTTCAACATTTCAACTGCGCGCTTTCCACGTTCGAGCTGGCGCTTTGTTGCTTCGTCGAGGTCTGAACCGAACTGTGAGAAGGCTTCAAGTTCTCGGAACTGAGCGAGGTCGAGTTTCAAAGTACCCGCAACCTTTTTCATAGCCTTGATCTGAGCCGATCCTCCCACGCGAGACACTGAGTTACCGACGTTGATCGCAGGACGGATACCCTTGTAGAAGAGGTCTGTTTCCAAAAAGATTTGTCCGTCAGTAATTGAGATCACGTTTGTAGGAATGTACGCTGAGATGTCGCCAGCCTGAGTTTCGATGATTGGAAGCGCTGTGATTGATCCGCCGCCGTATTCTTTGTTTCGTCGGCAAGCTCGTTCCAAAAGTCGTGAGTGCAAGTAAAAGACGTCTCCAGGATATGCTTCACGGCCTGGTGGTCGTCGGAGCAAGAGAGAGATTTCTCGGTATGCAACAGCGTGCTTTGAGAGATCATCGTAAACGATCAACACGTCTTTGCCCTGATCCATGAAGTATTCAGCGATCGCAACACCTGTATAGGGAGCGATGTATGAACGAGCTGCCGGTTCTGATGCGCCTGCAGAAACGATGACAGTGTATTCCATTGCGCCGCCTTCGCGGAGACGAGTTTCGATTTTGCGGAGTTTTGAATCTTTCTGACCAATTGAAACATACACGCAGAGCATGTTCTGGCCTTTCTGGTTCAAGATTGCATCGATAGCAACAGCTGTCTTACCAGTCTGTCGGTCACCGATGATCAATTCACGCTGACCTCGTCCAACTGGAACGAGTGCGTCGATAGCCTTGATACCTGTCTGAAGCGGCTGGTCAACTGACTGACGAGTAACTACACCCGGAGCAACTTTTTCAACTGGCTGAGTTTTGGTAACTTTCAAAGCACCCTGTCCGTCGATAGGAAGAGCAAGTGAGTTTACTACGCGGCCGATGATTGTATCACCTACGCCGATTTCGAGAATTTTACCGGTAGCTTTTACTTCATCACCTTCTTTAATTTTTTTGTAGTCATCCAAAACGATGATACCAACGAAGTCTTCTTCAAGGTTGAGCGCTACGCCAGTTTCGCCGCCTGGAAAGGTAACCATTTCTGATGCCTTGATGTCAGAGAGTCCAGATACACGAGCAATACCGTCGGCAATTTCTGCCACGATACCGACTTTTTCGCCGCCAGTTGTTTTCTGGAAGGCAGCGATTTCATTCTTTAGATTTTCGATAATTGTATTTTTTGTCATATAGATTTATGCAGCTAATTGCTTATGTAACTCCTTGAGGGTGTGTCCGAGACTGGAATCGTAGATTGTGTCTCCTATTTTTACCTTAATTCCTCCGATGAGTCTCTGATCGACTTTTTCGATTACCTCGATTTCTTTCGCGTCGAACTTTTTCTTGAGGGCAAGCGCGAGTGATTTGAGCGACGCTTCATCGAGCCTGTTTGCTGTGGTGACTGTTGCTTCGATGATGCCGTGGGATTTGTTGTAGAGTTCCTGGTATTCAGCGATGATTGCTTGGACATCTCCCTGCATCTTTTTCTTGTAGATGAGTTCGACGAATTCTTTCATGCTGCTTTCTTTCCCCTGTTCGGTTATTTCAAGCAAGAGCTGAGCGAGGTCTTTTGGTTTTAATTTGCTCATGAGGTAACCTCGTTTATGCTTTTGGTAACCAAAGCGCTTTCGACGGGGCCCTTTACTGTGCCATCAAGTACTTTTTCGGTTGCCGCGATGACAATATCAGCCAATTCTTTCTTTGCGTCAGCGAGCATTTTTGCCTTGTCTGCCTCGAGCTGCTGCTTTCCCTGTGCGAGGATCTTGTCTGCTTCTGCCTTTGCCTGTTCCATGATGCGAGCTTTTTCTGATTCAGCTTCATTTTTTGCGCTGGTAACCAAAGCGCTTCCTTCTTTTCGTGCCTGAGCGAGCGCAGCAGCGTATTCCTTTTCAGTATCTGAAAGCTTTTCGGCATTTTCCTTGGCGTCAGAAAGTCCTTTTGCGATGGTAGCTCCACGCTCTTCCATGAGTTTGCCGAGCGGCTTGATCGCGTATCGGTACAGAACAAAAAAGACAATGCCAAAGTTCACCATCTGAGCGATGATGATTTTCCAATCGATGTGAAATATTGAAATGAGTGAATCCATAATATGTATTGTTTGATTAACTCCGGAATAATAATATCCAGAATCCGACACCGAACCAGATAGGAATAGTTAGGCGCCGATTTCCTGATACCAACTAATTGCTTAGCTGATTGAGAAAGCGATAACGAGAGCGTAGATAGCGATAGCTTCAGCGAACGCAGCCGCGAGAAGCATCGGAACGAGAATCTTGCCTGCAGCTTCTGGGTTGCGGCCGATTGATTCCATAGCCTTTGAGCCGATGAGACCGATCGCGATAGCTGGAGCGATTGATCCAAGACCAATTGCGATAGCTTTTGCCAATGGGATGATATCCATATGATGTGCTTTTGCTAGTTGATAATATGTTTAACCATTCCGTAAAACGGATGGGTTTCAAGGAGAAGCTTTTCTCCGCAAAACCCAGCCGTCTTTGGAATATTGTTAATGTAAACTGACTTCCTCGAGACTGTGAACTGATTCCGATTCCTTTGCGTGATCTTCCTCATGCTCTTCATGATCATCCGATGCGACCGTGAAGTACACAAGAGTAAGCATTGAAAAGATAAGGGCTTGTACTACTCCCACCAATACTTCAAGGAATAAGAACGGTATTGGGATCGCGTATGCCAGGAGGGCTGCCATGGATGCGAGAAGCACTTCTCCTGCAAATACGTTTCCGAACAAACGGAATGAGAGCGAGGCAATCTTGGCGCCTTCTCCAATGATCTCTAGGAGTCCGACAAAGAATGTAATCGGAGCCACCATAATGATCGTAGGGTCTTTTTTGATTTTGGAAGGAATGCTCAGGAGTGCCTTTAGGTTAACAAATTTGTTGAACATTTTCCATGCGCCGAGCGTGAATGCGCCGAACAAGTTTGCTCCAACAACTGCCATGACTGCCAAGGCAAGTGTCGTGTTGATGTCAGCCGTTCCACTTCTGATAAATGGAATGAATGCGAGGCCTCCATGATGTCCTTGTATTTGGCCGAATGCGCCTAATGGAAGGATTCCAAGCCAGTTGTTAATGAGAACGAAAAAGAAAATCGAGATGACTACTGGGAAAATTCGTTTTGACTTTGCGCGGTTATTGGTAACCTGATCAGCAAGTGAAAGTCCTCCCTCATAGATGAGCTCCATAAGATGCTGGAGTTTCCCTGGGATCTTTTTTAGGCTCAATCTCACTGCAATTGAGAGCAGAATAATGATAAGAACCGCAATCCAGCTGGTTATGAGAGCATTCGTGATCTGGAAAGATCCAATATGCGCCACTGGTTCAGCGTAAAGGGTTACTTCGTGCAATATTTCGCTTCCACCTGATGTTTCAGCATGAACCGCTTCTTCATGCACAGCTTCAGTTGTTGCTGTTACTTCATGATTTGTCGTTGTTGTTTCGTGTGTGGTTGTCATTTTTTTTCTCAAGACTTCTCATATACTGGATCGTTTCTTTGTAGATTCCAAAACAAGATATGAAAAAGGCGAATGCTGTTAGTGCAAGGAAGGCGAAAGGCTTTGTGTCGTATCTATGATCCAGGTAGTTACCCAAAAAAAGAGATACTATGATAGGCCCAACTACCCATCCTGATACTTTTGCAAATACCTGCAATGGTTCGTGCCATTGGTTCTGTGAGGTGTCTTTTTTTGGCATGGTGCGCGCGCGAGGGATCGAACCTCGGACCTTTCGAGTATCAGTCGAATGCTCTACCAGCTGAGCTACGCGCGCATAATGCGCACTTGGCGCTTGTCGATTTGTCAGCCAAAAAAAGAAGCAACTAAAGAACCAAAGCTATCTATAGTGAACTACAGAGCCAGAATAATCTGGCGCCGTAATTCTATCAAAAATTGGGAGATAAAGCAATAATTGCAAAAACTTGGGATTACTCCTCGTCCTCTGCCTCACCCACTGTTCCAGACTTGAGCGCGTCGATGATCTTCTGAATTTGGCCATTTTGTATTCCAGGGATGTTTGACCAGTTTTGGCGGATACGATGGTCGGTCACACGATCCTGTGGGAAGTTGTAAGTACGGATTTTTTCGCTTCGATCGCCTGAACCGATCTGATTTTTACGGTCTGCTGCATACTTCATTGCCTCTTTTTCTTCCTCGAGCTGCTGCAACTTTGCGCTCAAGATCGACATCGCCTTTTCGCGGTTGCCGAGCTGGCTTCGTTCAGAAGTAGACCGAACATCAATACCAGTTGGACGGTGAATCAAGCGTACCGCAGTTTCCACTTTGTTGACATTTTGTCCTCCCGCACCGCCTGAACGAGAATATTCCATATCGAGATCGGCAGGATTAATTTCAAACAAGACTTTCTTACGCATTGGCAAAACAGCGACAGACGCAGTCGAAGTATGAATACGGCCATTTTTCTCCGTACCAGGAACACGCTGAACACGGTGAACGCCAGTTTCGTAGCGGAGGTCCTTGTAAACGTCTTTTCCTTTGAATTCAATGGATACTTCTTTGTAGCCGCCAACATCCGTCTTCGCTTCTTCAATTATGCGTGAAGACCAACTGCGTTCTTCGGCATAACGCTGGTACATTTCAGCAAGTTCCCATGCAAACAGTGAAGCCTCGTCTCCTCCTGCCCCCGCTCGAATTTCCATAATGATCTCATTAGGAAATTCCTCCTCTTCCTTTTCACCATCTTGAATTTGCTTTACCTGAGCCTCAATACCCTCGCGCTGAATACGCAAAGATTCAATCTCCTCTTTGCCAAGTTCTAAAAGCGATTCATCATCGCCAATAGCTTCACGAACTTTTTCTTCCTCAACTTCAAGACGCTCGTATTCATCTACGAGATAGCTTAGTCTAGAATTTTTGCGAAGTTCATCGCGTGTAGTGATGTCTAACATATGATTGAAATACTTTTGAAACTAAACGTAATAGGTGCGAAGCCGTGGTTCTTCTGGCGCAGGCTCGTCCAAGCCAGAAAAGCACGGCGGCAGCACTCTCCCTATAGTGCAACTATAACACAAAAAGAAGCCCACAATGGACTTCTTTTTGAAAAGAGTAAGCTATTTTGACTTCTTTGAAGCAGTAGCAGCCTGACGCTTCTTGAATTTGTCCACACGTCCAGCAACGTCGAGAACGACTTCTGTACCAGTGTAAAAAGGATGAGAAGCGCTAGAGATTTCAACTCGATAAAGAGGATATTCCTTGCCGTCTTCCTTGAATGTACCAGTGTCTTTGGTGACCATTGTTGAATAGATAAGAAATTGAGCGCCCGAAGTCATGTCTTCGAATATAACCTGGCGGTAATCTTTTGGGTGAGTGTCTTTTTTCATACTGGAGTACTATATCATTTTTTTGTAGTTTTGCAAGTGAACAGCCGGTAGGCTGGGCATCGCGCCCAGCGTGGTACTTTTAAAATTCTTATACCAAGGGCGTGCAGCCACAAATTGTAAGCAAAACTGGAATAAGGACACTACTGCTATCTGCGCGAAACTCCATACTGTTTAAGGTAGTCTATATCAGCTTGAATAGCATTTTTAAGCTTCATAACGCTTGTTCCATATGAGCAGCTCGTACCGCCGCTGCCATAGTATTTACAAGCAGCCTTGATCTGAGAACTGTAGCTATCTCCTACTGCGCCAAGATCGGTTAGGTACATTGATGAGGCCATAAAGGCATCTTCTGCGCTCCACGGATTAGCATCGTGGCCAAGGGCGTTTTTCAATCGAGTTTCAAAAATTTTCCAAGTTGAAGCAATGAACTGTGCAGGACCCATCGCACCTCCATATCCACCAGCGCTCGGGATCGGACATGAGACTGCAGTTTTGAGCGGATCAAAACCAAGTCTGCCGGTGATCGCAACGAATGGAGCGATATCTCTCGTCGGCTTCATAACGTTCGGGAATGTTTTTCCTGTTGTTGGATTATAACCACCACCACTTGTTAGATCGCTCAAGTAGCATTTTCCCACATTTGATCCAAGATTTGATTCTTGGGTCAAAATAGCAAGTACGAATGCTGGCGCTACGCCAGTTTTTGATGCAGCTTCTTCTGCGTATTGCAGCGCAACATCGAATCGAATCGCTGATGATCCGCCGGCGAGGCTGAAGAGTTTTGCCTTGATTGCAGAAACTTTTGCTGCTCGATCCGCAAGGACTGCCTGGTATTCTTTTTCCTTGTTTTTGCTGATTGAAAGCAGCTGCGATTGTTCAGCCTGATTTTTCTCGATTTGAGATTTGCTCTTTTCGATGGCGGCCTTTGCGTCTCGCTCAGCATCTTGTTTCTTTTCGAGAAGCGATTTTGCAGTTTCTGTTTGGGTCTTGAGGCCAAGGATCTGATCTACTGATTGTTTGATTGCAGATTTAATTGAGTCAAAAGCTGATACATCACTATAAAATTGTGAAATAGAATGTTCAGAAAGGATGAGATTCACTAGTGTTGTCTCGTCCATTCCTCGGGTATTGCGGATGAGCTGAGCCAAAGATTCTTTTTCATTGGCGATTTTTTCGCTCAAATCCTTGATCTCGCTTGATTTATCGGAAATGTCCGCTGAGAGCTCAGAAATAGCCAGGTTTTTTGCCTGGATATTGAGTTTTGCGGTGTTTACTTGAGTTTTGAGTCGGGCGATGTCGTTAGTAAGCGTCTGGGACTGCCCCTGCTGTCCTTTGAGTTCTGCTTGCTTCTGGGCAATTTCAGCTTCGAGAGCTGCGAGCTCGGCTTGGAGTTTTGCTCGGTCTTCTTGGGTCTGAGTGAGCTGCGCTTGTTGAGCAATGGCTATCGGCGCAAATGGCACGAGTATGCCAAAAGCAAAAACCACAAAAAGGACAAGCCATTTCGTGGTTTTTGCTGCGGATCTATGCTGTTGGGTAAAGAATTTCCACATAATGAGATCGCTGCGACGCACCCTACGTTACTATTCTGCTGCTGGAGCTTCTTCTTCTTTCTTGCCTTTCTTCTCGACTTCGATAGCTGAGAGATCGACTGGAGCTGCTTCTTCGGTTTCTTCAACCTGAGCTGCGAGTGATGCGACAACTTCAGTTCCTTCTGCAATAGCTGTTACGCCTGCAGGGAGTTTCAAGTCTGAAACGAGGACCTGATCGTGAAGCGCTGCGAGTTTCGAGAGATCAACCTCAATGCTGTGAGGAATGTCTTTTGGAAGTGCGCGAACTTCTACTTCGTGCATAACCTTGACCAATGTTCCGAGGTTTGATTTGACTGCGCCTGATACTCCGACGAATTCGAGAGCGACAGAAACTTCGATCGGCTTGTTCATGTCGACGACGAGGAAGTCTACGTGAAGCGGTGTTCCCTTGATTGGGTCGAACTGCACTTCGTGGATAAGAGCGTTTACTTTTTCGCCACCGAGGGTGAGGACGACAGTTGATGATTCACCTGCTTCCTTGAACACCTTGTCGAATTCTTTCTGGCTGATGCTGATATGAGTTGTTGTTTTGCCTGCGCCGTAAAATACTGCTGGAACCATGCCACCTCCGCGGATAGTTGCGAGATTTTCTTTAGGATCGCGTGTTGTTGCTGTGATATTTGACATATTGGGATAGTTTAGCAGAAAAAGCTTAAAAGTCAATTGGTGGCTGGATGGAATAGTGTTCTGGGAGAGCGCTTACGGTGCACTTTTGATCGGGCACATCCGTGCTCCGCTCAAAAGTGCACCGACGCGCCATGAGCAGCTCAGTGCCATAAGTGGCAAATGACTTGAAGCTTTTACTGTAAACGTTGGTGGTTGATGGAATACAGAGAATTTATGATGAATGTGGAACGTCTGTGTGCGGCTGAGCGAGGTATTTTTTGATATCGTCAAATGAAGTACCTACTTTTTTCTTTGGATTGAACATATAGGTTGGGTCGAAGAGTTCTTTTGTGGTGACGAAGAGGTTGTAGATTTCTTCCCCATACATCTGCTTCAAAAATGGCGAACGTATGATGCCATCGTTGTGCTCAGCGGTGATTGAACCGTGGTATGAGAGAACAAGGTCGTAGACTTGCTTGGAAAGGTCAACGACAATGTTTGGAAGATTAGGATCAAGCGGATCGACGAGCGGAATAATATGGAAGTTACCATTTTCGGCATGACCGGCAATAGTGTAGACCAGTGATGGATACTGGGCGATGAGCGTGTTTACTTTTGGCAAGAATGTCGAGAGGAATTCAGGGCGAACAATAATGTCGTCGATGAATGGCGCCGTTCGCAATCCCTTTACATGTTTGCGGAGGAGGTTGAAGCTGTCGCGTCGCATGTCCCAATATTTTTCCGCCTCGTTGGCGTTGCGGGTGATGCGGGCAGGATAGCCGAACTTTTTGATCTTTTCCATGCCAACTTTACATTTATCGTCAATTTCTTTTTCTGTATCCCCTGCATACTCAGTCATCAGAACCATTTTAGGAATTCCGCCGGTCAAGAGCATCCAGAACTCAGGAATGAACGAAAGCGTAAAGGTAATTGTTCCCCACACGCCTTTTGATTTCAAAAAATCAGTAAAGAACTTCAGGGCAAGCTTGAATGTCTTGTCGTCGTACGACTCAATGCTCTCAGGATTGGTCTTGAGAAGCTCATTGGCAAGTTCACCGACTTTGGTGAAGTCTGGCAAAAAGATGACAAGCAGTTTTGATTTCTTTTGTTTTTCAACAAGCTTAAAAACAATTTCAGTAACAATACCTAACGTTCCTTGCGAGCCAATAATAAGCTGAGAAAGATCAAAAACGTCTTGATCTTCGGTCGCGCCGCGTTTCAATACATGCCAGAGCATATACCCTGCTGAGTTTTTAGAGACATGCGGCTTTGATCCGAGAATCAATGACTCATGATCCTTGATCAGCTCGAACATGGCTTTATAGGCTTTGCCTTCAAGGGTTGGTTCGGTGATTTTGGTATAGAGCTCACGGCGAGTGATCGGACCAAAAGTGTATTCGTGTCCATCAGCAAGAACTACTTTCAATTCCTTGACGTAGTCTTCGGTCTTTCCATACTTGAGCGTAAGTTCTCCGCCTGAGTTGTTTCCAATCATTCCACCGACGGCATTCAAGCTCTTGGATGCGGTATAGCACGGGAGCAGCAAATCCTGCTGCAATGTTTCTGCTTCAAAGTCCCTATAGAAACATCCTGGCTGAACTCGCGCCTCGCCAACGATCGTTACTTCAAAGCTATTTTCAAATTGCGGCTTGATCGTGTACGGCGTGACGCGATTGACCGAAATGATCTTGTTCATGTGACGCGTCGTGTCCATGATGATTGAGTCATTGATCGCACCACCCGACATACAGGTACCGGCTGCGCGAGCAGTTATGGAGAGTGTTGGATATTTTGCTTTGTTGTCTCGTACCCATGCCACGAGTGCTTGAA
>CAYVDC010000004.1:0-108395 GCA_964450735.1 uncultured Candidatus Saccharibacteria bacterium
TGGTGCCGCCAGGACAATCAGGAGCGCTGGTTGTCTGCATCATCTTGTCCCCAATAGGAAGTTTTGCCATATATTGAGGCGGCATGTCTTTGAATTGGTTGCCGATATATTCTTTGATGCTTTCATCCATTACAACTTCCTGCACTGCGTTCGGGCATGATTTGCGAGCAAGACGCTGGGCCATGGCAAGAACAAGTGTTGGTGCGATCAAGTATGGATCAACTCCCATATCGATCAAACGAGGAACGATACCCACTGCCGAGTTGGTGTGGAGTGTTGAAAGCACCAGATGTCCAGTAAGCGCAGCCTGGATAGCAAGCTGTGCTGTTTCTTTGTCACGGATTTCTCCCACAAAGATAATGTCGGGGTCCTGACGAAGGATTGATCGAAGTCCAGATGCAAACGTATATCCGATTTCAGGCATAACCTGGGACTGGTTTACGTCAGGCATATGATATTCAACCGGATCTTCAAGGGAAACGACGTTTGATTTCTCTCGATCAAGCTCGTTCAACATGGAATAAAGGGTAGTTGATTTACCGGAACCTGTGGGACCAGTGATAAGGATAAGTCCGTACGGTCGGGCAATAGCGGCACGAACCATTTCAAGATTTTCAGGAGAAAGATCGAGTCCGGTAATTGGCTTTACTCCTTTTTCTGAGTCCAAAATACGCATCACTACCTTTTCACCATAGTATGCTGGAAATGTAGAAACACGGAAGTCGATCTTGCGGCCATCGATCTTGGTTGAGAATCCCCCGTCTTGCGGCTTACGCTTTTCATCAAGTCGCAGTTTTGAGAGGATCTTAATACGGGCAACGATACCAGCGTACACGTTAAGAGGAAGGATGAGGGATGTGTGCAATGTTCCATCCACGCGGAAGCGAACTTTTACTTTGTCGCCAGTGTTTTCAATATGGATGTCAGAAGCATCACCTTCGGTAGCATGCCGCAGGATGACGGCTACGATTTTGATAATTGGAGCATCTTCAACAATTTTTTCTTCCTGCCCTGGAACCTTCACTTCTTTTTGGTTGTCGATGACCACACCAGAGGTATCTACTTGGCCAATCTCCGTATCAAGCTCTGACATTGCCTGCGTCACTTCCCCCGTGATTCCTTTGTAGCTCTGGAGAATGTCAGCGAATGTTTTTGAAGAGATCAAGAATAACTTATACGGAATATTGAGTCCATTGGTGATGAATTGAAGCGCATCGACGGCCTGAATGTTTTCGGGATCAACGATACCAACTTCAAGAACGCCGTCGACAAGTCCGATCGGAGCAAATCGATAATATGTCGCCGAGTCTTCAGGAATGTACTTCAAAATATCAAATGGAATGCCGCGTACATTTACCGGCTTGGTTGGAATATTGAAGAATTTGCTTTTTGCGTCAAGCACAGCCTGTTCAGTCATCCCAAACTCAACCAATGCCTGATCAATATCGCCTGCAAATTTTTCATTTGCACGTTGCGTGATTTGAGCGGTCTGATTGTCTTTGATAAGACCAAGGCGAACCAATTCTTCGAGGAAATTCATATGCAAAGTATACCACGCACAATCTTGTAAAAAAAGAAAAACCTTTCCAATTGGAAAGGTTTTAAAAAATTGTTTCGAAATCTGTTTAGTTACTGCGTTCTTAGCTTTTCAGCCAATGCGCTCGCAAAAAGCTTATAGCCATCAGGATTGTTATGGCAATCAAACTTCCAAAAATAATTAGAAGCGTTTTCAGCGGTAATACCATGGTTAATGAAGTATTTGCGCACATCTACCGTTTCGCATCCTTTAGCTTGAGCATAATCCAATAAACGTTGGCATTCCAATCCATCTTTGATTTCAAATTCAGAGGGATGAAATACCAGCACTAAGCGAATATTGCGCTTACTACATTCAGTCTGGAAGCTATCGATTGATTGCTCCAATATACCGAAAGCTTTTTCGCGCTCAGTAGGCATAGAATCAATAGACAGCAACATATCGTTAAGCTTCATCCGGCCAAGAATAATATGCCGCGAAATATATGAGCATGCATAGATAGTTTCCCACCAAGGAGCTTTGCGATATTGCATTGAACCATCAGGTGCAAAACGCTCAAAGCCACCACGAATGATGACATCAGTGATATCACTCGAATTGATGGTAAGCGTAAGTGTTTTTGGATGATAGTCCGTCAATATATCCCTAAATATCATAAAGTTATTTACTGGATCATTTCCTGACAATCCTGCATTCATAATCCGAACACCAAGCATTTGTTTCAATAATGAAGGATACGTAGAATCTTTGGCGGTAGCGCCAATTCCTTCAGTAAAAGAATCGCCAAGACAGGCAATCTTTGTACTGTCGGCATCATTCTCTTGCCATTCATCATCGTCAAATCCATTTTTGTTGTAGTTAACAGGAAAAGAAAAATCATTGGTATAGCTTATGTGCGGAGGACAAATTGCATACCAGCCCGGCATACAATTTTCTATATACGCAGACTGATAAGATCCCCCATTTCTTTCTGTATATGAATCGTATCTACCGGATGCGCGCAAAAACATTTCAAACACCATCAGAAAAAACACCGCGGTGCTGACTGATAAAAATGTTTGTTTATGCTCTTCGCTGATAAACCGGAACAGACGCCATTCTTTATTTCGCATTCTTTTTATCACAGAAACAACAACAGCTATAAATGCGCAAAAAAGAGTAAAGCTCGGGTATAAGCACAAAAAGAAATACAAAAAAATAATAGCAAGTCCAATTTGGGAAAAATGACCCATCGGATGCACTATTCTTAGTGTAAGCAATCTCATCGATGCATAGCCGAGGAATAAATACAGGCATACTTGGGGAAGAATAATCTTTAGCATGTACACTATTGCTGGGTACATAATTTTTATTGTTTCCATGTGAAATAATTTTAGTTATCTTGACTTTACAATAGAAAAGATACTTAGTCAATGACTCGTATTCACATCAAAAAAAGCCAGCTAACAGCCGGCTTCTAAGTCTAGTAAGGGTCTTTTATTGTGCCAAGGTTTTAAAACTTACCACTTGGCCATAGATTGTTGATCCATTCACTACAGCAGCTGCTCTAACATAATATGTTGTAGATGGAACAAGTCCGGTGATATTGAAAGTGTATCCCCCAGTAGCAACATCCCCTTGTACTCCAGCAGTAATGTTTGGAAGTGGGATTACGTTCGTAGTTCCATATTCAAAGTATCTCTTGGTTACAACCGCGCCAACAGGAAGTGCTCCTGAGAACATAGCAGTGTTTTTTGTAATTCCAACCACCGGAGCAGTTGTTACAGTAACTGCTTGCGCCCCAGCAGCATCAACTCCAATCGGAGCGAATGGATTGGCACGGCCAGGATTTTCTTCTGGCTTGATGGTAGTGCTGTAGTCTTTGAGCGATGTGAATGCTGCGTCAGAAAAGATGCTCTGATCAAGCTTGATCGTCTGCATATTGAGAAGCAGTGCCAAGAATTTATCAGAGATGACGCTATCATTGCCTGAGAGTGCAGGAGTTTGTCCGCTCAATGCAGTATTGGAGGACTGGAGCGCGCCAGTGTTTGCTGGAGCTGAAGGAGTGCTTGTCGCATACCAATAGCCAAATGCGCCGATGGCGATAATGACGAGAGCTATGAGCAGTATTTTGAGGGTGTTTGACATAATATTAACTCTTGAGCCAATAGGTTCTGATACGAACGACGTACTTCATAGTGCTTGATCCTGCATCAGCGGCCTGGAAGGAAACTGATTCAATATCAACCAATCGCAAACTTTCTTCCATGTCGTTGATAAATGCCAAGAAGTTAGCATATGAACCAGTCACCGAGAATTCGAGCTCAAAAGTACCGTAGTCTTTTTGGTTTGCTGCAAGCTGTCCCGGTGTTGCAGGAGCAGTACCGTTTGCCGCTGCATTAGTATTGCTCTGAGTCCGAGCATCATACTTGATATCTTTGAGGGTCATACCGTGGCCGATCGCAATGTTTTGTGTATCGATAATCAGACGAATATTGTCGACATTGTCAGGCATGAGCTTTGTCAATCGATCTTTATCAGTACCAGTCAATCCATTGTATTTGACCATGAGGTCATTTCGAACCTTCAAAAGCTGTTGAGAATTATTGAGGGCCTGATTATAAGCGGCCTCTACGGTGCGAAGAGTAGCAACTTCTTTGTAAGCTGGATTAGTAAATACGATAAACAAGCCGATAGCGGCAATGGTCATGATGATTGGAAAGACTACTTTAAACATAGAGATAACTCATTATTGGGTTGCGCCCGGGAATCCTACTGCTCCCCCGTCGACTTGAGGTTGTGTCTCAGCCGGAGGATTTGATGTTGGCGCAATGCTTGTTCGTGCAAGCGATGCTCGATACAGGACAAATTGCGGATCTACGGAAAAAGTAAGGTCGAAGAGGACAGCACCTTGGTCATTCGGAGCGAGGTTGGAAAATACTGGTTCTTTGATGTATTTGTTTTCTGCAAGCTTTGCTGACTCGAGGGCAATTGCAGTGTATGTTTGGCTTTTACCGCTCATCTGAACGTTTATCTTGGCAGTCGTTCCTGAGCCAGTAATCGTGTATGCAAACTTTGTAAATTGAATAGATTTGAGTGTTGCTTCTTGGAGCTCTTGAAAGATCGGCGATACTGAAATGTGATCTGTGAGCACAGCGTTCGCCGCGTTGATACGCTTGTCGGTTAATTGTAGCTGGCGAATAGTATCCCCTTCGAAAGCGCGCTCAGCTTTTTGGAGATCAGTCTTCATTGTTTCAACTTTAGCAGTGAGTGATGCGCGATAAAAATACATCAATCCAGCAGAAATAATCGACGCGATAAAGAGTATCGTCGCAATAAAGAGGAAAATGCTCACCGACTTTGGACGCTCAACGCGATCCTCGGCAAGTGCACGCTTTGGTATGAATGATGTTTGGAAGTTTTGGTCCATCTGTTGTCTCTATTGTAATACGCAAATCAATATAAGTATAGTGCAATACTCCCTATCAGTGGAAAACCGAGGCTTATTGCAGCTTTCGAAGGGCAAGACCCACGGCAATCGCAAATTCCGGTCCGGTAGTTTTAAGTACATTTTCCAAGAATGCCGGCGCTTCTACTTTTCCAAATGGATTAGCAAGTTCGACATCACAGGCAAAGTTTGTCCGTGCAGCTTCAAAGAAACCTTTGAGCATCGATCCCCCTCCAGAGAGAATTACTTTTGAAACCGTCTTTTGATATTTACGTTCGTAACCAAGAATCGCGCTGTTTGCTTCAGTAAGAACATAGTCAACAGAAAGCTTGGTAATGTCTGCAACATTTTTGTCGAGCGAGCTGCCATAGAGTCCAAATTCTCGCTTCATTTCTTCTGCTTTTGAAAATGGAATTGAAAGTGATTTCGAGAGAGCCGTAGTAATATCCTGTGAACCACGATTTATAATGTGAAATGTTTTGACGATGCCATACTCAACGATGACAACTTTTGTTCGTGATGCACCAAAATCGAGAAGCATGACAGGAGAAAGTTCGTGCGCAAATGTTGATCGGATATCGCTGAAGACTTCAATTTCAAAAAAGCCAGAAGCAAGATCAGTCTTCTTGACGATATTTTTGTAACGAGAAATCGTTTCATTATGAATAGCTGCAACCAACACTTCGGTCTTGGAAATATTTTCTCCCTGCACCATAGATTCACCGAGCGATTCTTCTTTTTTTGGAATTACCCAGTAGTCGAGGACAACTTCAGAAATAGGCACAGGGATATATTTGCGAGCTTCAGTAGGAATAATGCTGGCAAACTGCTTTTCATCAATATTACCTGGAAGCTCCAGAACAAATATCAAGCTTGAAACCGAAGGAATAGAGAAGCCGCCTTCTTTGGTGGTAACACCAGACTCACGCACAACATCTACGAGCGCTGTTCCCAATTTATCTTCTGGGAGATTAGTGACCGCTCCAACATCGAGATCTGCATACGGGCCAAGAGCAAGCGCGCCGTATGTTTCGAGCACTGCCTTGCCTCCCTTTTTTTTGAGCTGGACGACCTTGATCGACGATGTGCCGATATCAACACCAATAACGCTTCCCCCGCTTGAAGAGCTTGAAAATTGATTCATGATATTTTGAAATATGTTCTTAAAAGGATTATCCATGCGAAAAGTCAGAAAATCTTTAGATTACTTTCACAAGTATATCATACTTTATCCTTATGATACGAGGATGTATCACGAATTTATGCACAAACTCCGCATCTGGGGCATCACGCTTTCTGACATGATTTTTCCGAGGACGTGCCTTGGATGCGGTTCATCGGGAACTACGCTCTGCGCAACGTGCCTAAGCACTATTCCAGCTCCGCACGCCAACCTGCCCGATTGGATTTTTGCGCTCTATTCATACAAACACCCTCTGATCAAAAAATCTATATGGCGACTCAAGTACAACTATACCTATGATATTGGGCAGCAACTCGGCAAGAGCATGCACCATTTCCTCCTTCAAAAATTTCCCTTACAAACTACACATTCTCCTGTATATCTCATACCAATTCCTTTATCACACAAGCGAATGCGCGAACGCGGGTACAATCAAGCCGCGCTTCTTTCCAACGCCATGATTACTCATGACCATTCAGGCATGATACAAGATGGATCATTTTTTCTTCGCCGCCAAGAAATGCAAAACCGCCAATCGCACACCAAAAATAAATCAGAGCGTCTCAGAAATATCCAAGGATCATTTCTACCAGGAGAACCGCTCCCAGCCCCGGCCCACTTCATTCTCATAGATGATGTAGTTACTACTGGCGCAACACTTGCGGAAGCAAAAAAGGTTTTAGTACAAATGGGAGCGCAAAAAATTAGCGCTTTGACCATTGCACACTAGAAGAAGCCGCAAAGGCGTATGCAGCACTGCGGCTAAACCACTAATATGGTATATTTATCGGCATGAGTGAAACCACTGCTTCCAAGAAGCCAACATGCCCAGATTGCGGCAATGCCCCAGTCAATCACACCGTCGAAAAAACAGCCATCTTTGTTCATGCGCTCCTCGATCCTATCAATATGAGAATGGATAAAATCTGGCGATGGATAGAGCCGGTCGTCGCGCCGCTTCTCTATAAACATCTCATACCATCGATGCTGCGAGGATTTCTCTATATCAAACTTGGCACTCGAGCTGACGAACCAGATGCAGACACAGGAGGACGAGCGCGAGTATTCTGGGAAGAAGCAAAGCGCCGCGGCATCGACATGTGGGAGTTTCGAGCTCTCGGCAGAGGACGAGAAATTTTTGTCGCTTCATGGAAAGGACAGGAGCGCGTATTCGACGCGCTGCCACGCCCAGGAGATCAATCTTCGCCTTCCCTGCTATGGATGGACAACAAAGGCATCATGCGCGAAAAATTCGAGGCTGCCGGTATCCCAATTGCCAACGGCGGAGTTTCTGGAACATGGCGGAAAACAAAAAAACTTTTCAACGAACTTGAAAAGCCGGTGATCATCAAACCAAACCTTGGATCTCGCAGCCGTCACACAACGACCCACATTGAGACAGAAGCGGAACTAAAAGCTGCATATGACCTCGCCAAGCAGCTTTCGCCATGGGTAGTTATCGAGGAGGAACACAAAGGCTTGGTGTACCGAGCAACGGTGATCGGAATGAAACTTGCTGGCGTCCTTCGCCGCGAACCACCATGTGTCTATGGAGATGGAAAACACACTATTCGAGAACTTATCGATATTGAAAACAAGAATCCAATGCGCCAAGGCCCGATCTTTCATACAATGTCGATCAATGAAGCAACGCATGAAGAATTGGCCAAGCAGCATATTGGAATTGAAGATATCCCCGCCGAAGGCAAGCTGGTAACTCTCGCCCAAAAAGCCAGCCGCGGACTTGGCGGTGGTGCAACAGATGTAACTGACGAAACGCATCCTGACAATAAATTACTTTTTGAATACGTAGCCGAATGCCTTGAAGATCCTCTCGTCGGAATCGATTTCATGATTGAAGACATCACTAAGTCTTGGAAAGAACAAAAACGATGCGGCGTGATCGAATGTAATTCGATGCCGTTCATTGACCTTCATCTCTTCCCGCTCCGAGGAAAACCGAGAAATACCGCAGCATTATTGTGGGATACAATTTGGCCAGACTCAAAACCTGCTGAACAAAACTAATATAAAAACACCGAGCGCTTTCGCTCGGTGTTTTTATATTATTATTTTCTTTTTGGAAGCAGTGTCCAAATTCTCGAATCTTCTTGTCCGAGCGCCCATGCAGAGAAACCGCGCATGCCTTCTTTTTTGATGATAGTGTATTTTAATTTAAAGCTCTCAACGTTCTCATACCACAGCACTCGCTTTTCTTTGATACCATTTACTTTGACAGTGTAGGTCATGATGCCATTGCCGAGGACATCGTTGAACATTGTCGACTGCACCGTCTTTGCTTTGATCTGATCAGTTACATATTTGTATGTATGCGAAGAGACTTTTTTGCCTGTCAGAGGATTCCATTCCCAGCCATAAAACGGAAGACCAATTGAAAGTTTTTCTTTTGGAATTAAGGTCTTGGCGTAATCGATCACCTTTGTGTACCACGTCAATGTTGAAACGGGCCCCACTGAATCGTCCTGGTCATAGAGCATGATAGTAATGAAGTCTGCCGCCTCTCCAAGCGCTTTGTAGTCAAATACTCCCGCCCACTTCCCCCATGCTTTTTCGCTATAGTCTTTCGGATCATCGGAAATTTTAGATACTACGGCGATCGAATAGACGAGTCCTGCCTCGTGCATGGCCTTGGCAACTTTCTGCGAGAACGCAGTGTAGAGCGGTCGGTCCTCGGCATTCATGTGCTCCATGTCCATCTGATAGCCCCAGTACTTGTTTTGAAGTCCGATCTTGATAAGTTCGCTGATGATTTTGTCTTGTGCTGCTGGATCAGTCATAACTGCATGCGCGACGGTGAGATCAAAATATTCGTTCTCGACGAGCGGCATGACTTTCATATTTGGATGCTGTTCAGCTATCAAAGCCGCACGCGGCGAAACATCCGCCCGAATAGTTCCGGACGCATCAAACGTAAACCACTGCGGGGAAAAGACATCTATCTGATCGGCATGTGCCTTGAGCGAAGCATAGCCGCTGTCGGTGTCCATGTAGTACATAATGCGCTCCATGGGAGGAGTTTTGGTAGCGGCTGAGACAGAGAAAGAAGCGACAGGAGAAAAGAATAGAATTGAGATTAAAATGAGAGTAAAAAATCGCATATGTATAGTATACCATGCTAAAAAACTATATTAAGTACAGAAATACTCTAATTAATTTTAATTGCTAGTCTTTTCTTAGTAATCCTTTAGCTATAAATGGACGCATGTCGGCATCTGCTCTAAAGTAATTAATGAAGTTCTGATATTTTTGATCTCTTACATCATCCATCTGAAAAAAATCCATATCTTCTGTTACATCTTCACTACTATCATAATACTCAGCCATTACCCGAAGCGTACCTGGACCGAATGTTTTTTCAAATTCTCTTAAATGCATCATTTGTCCGTTAAACAGTCCCTTACGCATGGTTTCCAAAACATCTCGATACTCCCTCTTTCTTTTTGGCGGAGCCGGCTGGATTCGAACCAGCGAGGGCTGTTACACCCTGCCTCTTTAGCAAAGAGGTACGTTCGACCACTCTGACACGGCTCCGTATGGCTATTTCTATGCTTTCGCATCAAATAACTGGCAAAATCGTATCATATTTGTTGGCTTTTTCCTAGTTCTTTACAATTCGGAACATAAAATCAGATTTTCTTATGATTCGATGTATACTATCTCTATGTGGATATTACTCGCCCTCGGCGCCTCCCTGTTTTGGGGACTGACCTATGTATTTAATGAACAGGTCTATAAGAAAGTCTCTATTTTTACTTCCCTCGGCATAACATCGCTTATCGTCGGCGTCATCACTCTCATCATTGCGGCAAGCCTCGGTCAACTCCGTCCCGACATTGATGCGCTACTTACTTCAAAAAAACTCCTCTGGTACTTCCTTGCTGGCGCAGGCGCACTCTTGATCGCCGAACTTTTCATTGGATTTTCCATTGTCGGCAAAAGCGCAACGCTGGCGGGCTTAGTAGAAATTTCCTATCCAATCTTTATCGCACTTTTTAGTTATTTCTTATTCAAAAATAATGTGACCGTTCCAACTATTGTTGGAGGGCTTATTATCTTTGCTGGTATTTTTGTTATCTACTATTTCAACCACTAGAAATAAGAAATAGCTATGTACCGGAGTACATAGCTATTATATTTTAGGTTTGTGTTCAAATTATTTTGCTAGTTCCCAACCATCTGCCGTTTTTATAAAGGCATCGCCGGGGAATACTGCTACAAATAGAACATCATTCTTTTCCCAATGCTTCATGTTGTTTGCAATTGCAAACTTCAGAGCTTGGGGACGAGTCATACCCAATGTTTTACACAAGCTGCCACCTTTTGGAAGCGCTATGGTTGCTGATTCTTCTGATGTAAGAAAAGCATCTTTAGCTTCCGATAGATAAGAAGTATCAACCTGAAAAACAGGAATACGCATTGAATGATTTACTGTATCAGACACAACTGGTTCAGTTATATATTCACATGGGCATTTAGTACCAACTGGCACTGTTGGGTAACAGCCGCTGTATGGTACGTTGTTTAGTCCCACAATGAAAATGTTCCATGAAGCTAGCGCACTCACTCCGTATATCAACACAGGAATCCACTTCCTCAAGCCAGTATTGCCTAATGAATAAAATATCCATGTGGCAGTATGTAGCGCGATTACAATGAAACCCAAAATCAACATAACCCACCATCCTTCGAATTCAAAGCTTATTGGCTTAGGCAAAAAGTAATCTGCAATAAACATTGCAAGGAATACTCCTCCCATGGCTAAAAGCACCACTGAGCCAGTTCTTGTTAAGCTCTGTTGCTTGCTATTGAAGAACAACTGAATACCTGACCAGAATAAAGCGGTGCCTAACATTCCGAAAGTGATTTCGTATGCGGGCATAACTGCGGGCTCGCCTATTTTATACAATATCGAAATGATAAGGGAGAAAACGGCTGTGCCTAAAATTGAACCATACTGCTTAAGAAAGGAGGTAGTGTACTTGGTAATCATGGTAAATTGGTTTTATGAAGTGATTGGAAAATCTCGTAACTCTTAAAATTGAGTGCCGGGATACTCCAACCACAGTGTCAAAGGAATTGTTAGTATTATATCACATAATTATATATAAGTCAATGACATTTTAGACTGTGAAATAAGGCTTAAATCACCATTCCACTACCCTCTCATACAAACCTGCGGTATACTTCCCTCATGGACGAACTACATGAACTCCGCAAGGAAAACGCTGAACTTAAAAACACGATCGCAACCAAGAGTGACTGGATCTCAATTTCTGCTCATGAATTGCGCACATCGCTTGCAGCAAACAAATGGATGCTCAAAATGTTTCTTGATCAGGACTTTGGAGACATTACCCATGAGCAAGCAGGTTTTATGAAAAAGGCGTTCGATGGGACCGAGCGAATGCTTGGACTGGTCAACGACATGCTCGCTTGCAATCACATGCAGGACGGCGCCGTTCTCAAATACGAATTTAAAAATACCAATATTGTAAAATTGCTCGACGATGTCATTTTTGATTTCCATGGTGAATCATTCAAGAAAGGCGTAGAAATTATTTTCCTTAGGCCTGACCCACTTCCCCAAGACCTCCCAATCGACGGAGATAAGATCCGCGTCGTTCTTCAGAACCTGATCGAGAATGGAATCAAATACTCAAAGAGCGGCACTTCTGTCATTATTGCAATTGCTGACCAAGAGGAATTCATCCGCATTTCAGTCAAAGACCAAGGTATTGGCATTCCTGCGAGCGAGCAGCCAAAAATATTCGAAAAGCTCTTCCGGGCAACTAATGCAAAACAGAGCTCTGAAGTTGGTTCAGGACTCGGTCTTTACACAACAAAAATGATCGTCGAAGCTCACGGAGGAAAATTGTGGTTTGAGAGCGAGGAAAACGACGGCACGACGTTCTTTTTCACCCTTCCAAAGACACGGGCCGCAGAAACTGGCCAAGTAGTAGCCGCGTAACATTTATAGTATAATTACCCTATGGCAAAGAAAATACTCATAGTTGAAGACGACACGTTCCTCCAGGGACTTGCAGCGACAAAGCTTACCAAAGAAGGCTACTCAGTGGCCGTTGCATCCAATACGCCTGATGCAGAAAAATACGTCACGACCGAAACACCAGACTTCGTTCTATTGGACCTTGTCCTTCCTGGAACTAGCGGATTCGATGTGCTCAAAAACTTCCGAGCAAATCCAAAGCTTGCAACAACTCCTATTATCATCTTCTCAAACCTTGCTGAAGACAAAGACATCACTCAGGCAAAGGAATTGGGCGCGACAGACTTTATGATCAAATCAAACTTTACGCTCGACGAATTGGCAGACAAAATCAAGAGCTTGATCGGACAATAAGACTACTGAAAAAGACCTCTCAAATTTTCATTTTGAGAGGTCTTTTGTTTGGGCAGGTAATGCATGTCTTGAAAGGGCACGCCATAAAATCCTGAGGGATTTTTGTCTGGTACTCGCGCCGTCGCGCTCCGTAACGCCCTTTCAAGACATGCATTACCTGCCCAAACAGTCGTGGTATACTTTTGCAATGGAACTTTCCACCCCGATCGAAAAAGTAACCCGCGTAGACATCAATCAAAAGGCCGCTCTCAAAAAGCTCGGCTTGGCTACCGTGCGTGATCTGCTTTTTCACTTCCCTGCCCGCTATTCCCATATCAGCGATGTGAAACTCATTCGTGATTTGAAGGCTGGAGAAAGCGCTACCATCTATGGAACAATCCGCGCGATGCAAACCAAGAAATCCTTCAAGACAAAGATTCCGATGAGCGAAGCGACGATCGAGGACCTTTCAGGCTCAATCAAAATCGTCTGGTTCCATCAAGCATATATTGCAAAGATGGTTCATGAGGGACAAACTGTTTCCCTGACCGGAAAAGTAACCGAAGGCAAACAAGGCCTCTATTTTTCTAACCCAGAAATTGAAACTGGTGCCGTACTTCCTATCGATAGCCATGACTCGCTCTTTGGAACGGACGAAGCGGAATCTGTTTTTGGTTTTCCTGTCTATCCAGAAACTCGTGGCATCACCTCTCGATGGATGTACCATACCGTAAAGAGAATTTTCCAAAGCGGATTGGTACAGAACATGCAAGAGTATCTGCCGGAAGAAATTCTCAAGAAATATAAACTCCCCTCTATTTCAAGCGCGCTTGTGTGGATGCATATGCCAAAAAATGAGAACGATGCGGAAGTTGCAAAGAAGCGCTTCGCATTCGAGGAAGTCTTTTTCATTCAATTGAAACGCCAGCAGGAACGAGCGGAATACGAAGAAAATAGATCATACGATGTGCATGTGGCAGACGAAAATCTCCAAGAATTTATCGGACGATTCCCTTTTACGCCAACATCGGCGCAAAGCGACGCGATCAAGGCGATCAAGCACGATATGTCGCAGGTGCACCCAATGGCGCGCTTGCTTGAGGGAGATGTGGGATCAGGAAAAACTGCCGTGGCCGCAAGCGCCGCATACGCCGTCATACGCAACAGACCAAAAGGCCAGAACTTCGGCGCCCTCCAAGTCGCCTACATGGCGCCAACGGAAATTCTTGCAACCCAGCATTTCGAAAACTTCATCAAATACTTTACGCATACGGGGATCAATATCGCTCTCATTACGGGAAGTGGCTGCCGCAAGTTCCCTTCCAAAGTTGCCTCCCAGACACAGAACTGGACTAATATTTCCCGTCCACAATTATTAAAATGGATTGCTAATGGAGAAATTCCTATTGTGATCGGAACGCATGCTCTTATTCAGAAAAGTGTAAAATTCAAAGATCTTGCTTTGGTAATTATCGATGAACAACACCGTTTTGGAGCTCTTCAGCGCGCCAAGCTCGCAAAGAAAGAGAACTTTGCACCACACTACCTTTCAATGACAGCAACGCCAATTCCACGAACGCTCGCACTCACTATTTACGGTGACTTGGATTTGACCGTGCTCGACCAGATGCCGACAGGACGCAAACCGATCATTACGGAAATTGTTCTTCCAGACAAACGAGAAGCTGCTTATGAATTAATTAAAAAAGAAATGGCAAAGGGTCGACAGCTCTACGTCATTTGTCCACGTATCAATGAACCAGACCCAACAAAAGAAAATTCACTCAACTTGAAATCAGTCACGGCTGAAGCAGAACGACTCGAACGCGATGTTTTCCCTGGAAAGACGATCGCTATTCTCCACTCTAAAATGACTAAGGAAGACAAAGAATTCGTCATGCAGGAATTTTCAGATGGAAAAGCAGACATCCTCGTTGC
This sequence comes from uncultured Candidatus Saccharibacteria bacterium, assembly GCA_964450735.1. Taxonomy (GTDB): domain Bacteria; phylum Patescibacteriota; class Minisyncoccia; order Phycocordibacterales; family UBA9973; genus DALYCO01. The sequence goes on from CAYVDC010000004.1 coordinate 14,447, forward strand.
GACGTCTGTAGTGGAAGTTGGCGTCAACGTTCCAAACGCAACACTTATTATTATCGAAGGAGCAGAACGCTTCGGCCTCTCGCAATTACACCAGCTTCGCGGACGTGTGATCCGCAGCAACGACCAAGCATATTGTTTCGCCTTTGCTGAATCCAAGTCAGATAAGACCAAACAGCGATTGAAAGCATTCAAAAATGCCAAGAATGGATTCGAGCTTGCAGAACTCGACCTTACTCTCCGTGGCGCGGGAGAGCTGGCTGGCACCAAACAATGGGGTATGACCGATATCGGTATGGATGCGATTAAGAACTTGAAGATGGTTGAAGCAGCAAGAACGGAAGCAGTGCGAATTATTGAAAGTGACGCAAAACTACTCAAGTATCCCAAACTCAACACTGCCCTTTCCGATCGCCATTTGGAATTGGTGCATTTTGAATAAAAAATGGTCGAAGCATTGCTGCTCCGACCACTACAGTAAATTAAAACAAACTTATTCTTCTGCTAATCTTGGTTCAGCATCAGGATTACTATGGGTTTGCGGAAACAGCAGATAGTTTAAACGAAAGAAACCTTCGTCAAAAATATGCGCCATGCGTTGGCAGTACCCAGTAATAATGCGTTCTGCATCTTCGTTTTCATAGTAGCTAAGCAGTATCGGCTTATTGTGATATTCTTTTGCTTCATGCTCGGTAATGTACCTTGGCAAAGCATCAGGATATATTAGTACGCCTTCTGTATTAACGGCTTTCGTTACAATGTTTTTCATTGCTCTGATGATAAACGGTTCAAGGTATTGCAAAACCTGTAATAATGCCACTCCAGCAGTAACCTTTTGTTTCGCGGTTCTGTATAGAGCATCAATAATTTCAAGTTCTAATAGGTAAGGGTTTTCCCTGTTATGACCATTAGCAATTATATAATCTGCCGCGGATCCAGGGTACAATGTTTCATACATTGCACAAAGCAAACCGAAGTGCGTTTCGCTTTGCCCTCTTTTTACATCCTTTTGCGATTTTGCACGAGTCATTTCTTCGAGTTGCTTAGTAAACCGCTCTTTTTGTTCGTCCGACATTCCTATAAACATAGGGTCATTGCCGGCTGACATTAGTTTGCCGTAAATAAGTTGCTGAACCGACAATGTTTTTGTCGAAATCTGCATGATGAACTCAAAAAAGTCCTTCACTTTCAGTGGATTAATCGGTTTTTCCAATTTTTCCAGGTTAACAAGAAATGTCCTTGCTTCATGCGTCTCATCATCGAGAGCTTTCCATAATAGTTCGTTCACGTTCAAAAATTTATGTTTTAAAATAATTAGAACTACATTTTACATTAAAACATGAGTATGTCAATTAGCCTTTTATTTAAGGTTAAAATACGCTACAATGCCAAAGCCAACAAGAATTTCCACCCTTAGCTTCCCGACTCACTGGGTTCGACGGGACAGGCAGTTGGATTAGGGCGCAGAGCTTATCGCAAAATTCAAAGTAACCAATTTCCACCCTTAGCTCAGTTGGTTAGAGCACAGAGCTTATACCTCTGGGGTCCATGGTTCGAATCCATGAGGGTGGACAAGTATCCCAAAACAACAGATCACACACCTAGGCTTTTTGCCCATTCAGAATCCATTGAAAGGATTCATATGTCTTTTGTGCGTCATTATCCGCCTCGTGGCTTCCTCGCATCATGATTGAATTATCTTTAGAAAGTGCAGCGATGGGGTAAGTATTTTTTTCATTCATTGATACTCCAACCTGTTCAGGAATATATTTCTTTTCTTTCATATAATCTGCGAGCATCTGGGAGATATTATGGTCAACATAAAAAAGCATTCTCCCCCTGAAGCCTGAGCCATCCTCTGGTGATGTGATTTTCGAAGTTATCGGAATGCCTTTCATTTGAGCATATGCCATCACATCCGCAGTAATCCGAGCGATGTTTTCATAATTATTTTCATCAAACTGAAAGTTAAGTCGGAAATCATTCCCTGGCATAAATCCGGCGGAAGTTCTTTGATTCATTGGAAACATAGAATCTTTGAGTTTTTTGTCTGAAGGAATAGCACCAAGCGAAAGATTGGAATAGCCCTCGTCATATCCATTCTCACTTAGCCGACTTTGGATTTTTAAACTACAATTTTTATTTCCAAAATATTTTAATACTTCATTCTGAGATTCTTCAGAAAGTGAAATTTCTTTGAAAGTGTTTATCTCTCGTGCTGATGAGTCCCCTTTGATTGCAACATCTCGCATAACCTCAAACATCGAGGTTTTATTTTTACTGAAATAGTATGCTTCGAGACTGGCTTTAATTTTTTCATTATCTTCTTTTGATAAAAATTGGGTTTTATCAAGCAAACCTTGTTTTGCCATTGAACGAACTGACGCGAGTGAAGGTGGTAGAGCATTAAAATATTTCCTTGCATCATCAGAAGTAAAAGCATATTTTTGAACAACATCTAACGCATACTTAGATATTTCTTTTTTTTCTTCGGGACTCAAGCTCAATCTGCTGAATGGAATAGTTCCTAGTATATTGAGTTTCTCACTGTCAGGTAGATTTCCGAGGTTACGCTTCAATTGGCTAATTAACTCAGAAGGTTTTATCTTATTAAAAGCAGCAGCTAATATATTTTCTCTATGCTGTAGCTCTTGAGAAGAGTGGTCAATTGCCCCTCTATGGGTCGCGTTCCAAGTTGAAATTTCAGTTACCTTCCCCCAAGTAAAATTCCTTAAAGCATCGTTCAGTTTTTCAGGCGAAGCATATACACCTTCTGTACCAGATTTAGTTGTTGGCGCGCTATTTAAAGCCATATGTAAAGATATTAGCATGGATTTTCCTTGAGTTCTAATGAACTATTGTGTATCTGAATAAATATTTTTTTATTATATATCAAGGACTTTTCTAGTAAACCTTCTTTCTTTCAGACACTGCGACTACTGAAAAACCCAGTCTTCAAAGGTGTTCCAAGTATTTTGATGCATGTGGACAACGTATTTAATAAAAAATCCCCCGCTTCATACAGCAGGGGCTTTAAGGATGGTTAACAAATTTGATAGTTTAAAATTTCAACGGCATAAAATCGCGGTTCTTTTCATCCGCCAATTTTTCAGCCAAACCAAGCATCAGTAACACCGTTAAGCGTACATCTTCAAGGCTCATCTTTTCCACCTGCGTATGCATATTCTCAATCGCAAACGAAATTAGTGTTGAAGGAATACCACGGATTTGGAACGGATCAGTATCGGTGCCACTAAAGTTTGATAGCGCATGGAATTGATGTGGAATACTTTGCTCTTTAGCAACATTTTCCAGCAACTCATTTAGCATCGGGTGCATGGTATTTGAATACATCAGCACTGGCCCTTTACCCATTTCGTATACACCATGCTGGGTTGGTGAAACGATATAAGGATAATTTTTGGTTGCATGGCATACATCCATGCAAACGGCAACATTAATCTTTCCTGCAAATGTATTCGTAAACATTGTGGCGCCCTTCAAACCTACTTCTTCCTGCGCAGAATTCAAGAAAATAAGGCGGTACGGAAGTTTAATGCCAAATTCTTTTAGGTACCTGGCAATCTCTACCAAAGCAAAACCGCCGATACGGTTATCCAAAGCACGGGCCTTTATATAGTTGCCCAAATGCCCGAATTTTCCATCATGCGTAATAATACTTCCAACTTTCACGCCTTTTTCTGTTAGCTGTTCTAAAGTTAAGCCTGCGTCAGCATGTACTGTATGGCTGGTTAACTTGAACTCTTTGTCAGTATCAACGCTACCTGCACGTAAATGAATTGCAGGAAATGGAAATATTACAGGTATAGGTCCACCTTTAACATGGATAAGTCCTGTATCACCAGCAGCCACCATATGATCTGCTCCGCCATTGCGAATAAGATACATCCGGCCATTTTCATCTATATGGCCTACTCTCCAGCTAATTTCATCAGCATGGCCTTCAAACACTACTGTGTACTCAGCATCTTTGTTAATTACTGCGTATACATTGCCGTACTCGGTACTGTATACCTCATCAACATAGGGCCTAATTTCATCTGCCCAACGTTTCTGATTGGGAATTCCATCGTACGGAAGCCGCGCCTCCATTGTTACGGGTGAATAAGCATTTAAGTAAGCTTCTAAAAACTGTAAGTTTAGGTTGATTACTCTGTTGTTTGTCGACATAAGCTTGTTGTTTGTGCCTCGCAGAAAATCTACGAAACTGGTTCGGGTAAAATAAATGTATTATGGCTTCAGGCACTTTGTGGGTGTTTTTCCGAAGGTTCTGTGAAAGAGAATAGGCTCACTTTACAAAGTAGTGAATTGATTGTCAATTCAAAAGGGCGGGCCTTCGGCCCGCCCTTTTGAGCATGTATTATGCAACTTTAATTTCTTCCTTCTTCTTCAACTTAATCCCATGAGCCTTAATGATCTCCTCATATTCTTTCTGCTCAAGCGTTTCAGTTTCAATCAATTTCTCCGCGATCGCATCAAGCGCCTTTCGGTATTCGCCAATCACCTTTCGTGCTGAAGCGAATCCTGCCTGCATGATCTTTGAAACTTCGGCGTCGATTTCAGCTGATTTAGATTGCGAGTAGTCTTTGTCTTCCACTCCTCGTCCGAACATTGCTCGTCCGCCATCTGATTCGAGAGCAACTGGGCCAATCAAGTCTGACATTCCCCATCGAGTAACCATTGCCCGTGCGAGCGATGTCGCAACCTGCAAGTCATTTGAAGGACCAGTCGTGATATCTCCAAAGATTGTTTCTTCAGCGACGTATCCGCCGAGCGACATTGCGATATCATCCATGAATTCTTTCTTTGACTGGAGCTTGCGGTCTTCGAGCGGAAGCTTCAATGTGTAACCACCAGCACGTCCACGAGCAACAATTGAGACTTTGTGAACTGGATCAGCATATGGAAGGACTGAGGCAACAAGTGCGTGACCAGCTTCGTGATAGGCAGTAATTTTCTTTTCCTGCGGGCTCATGAGGTGACTCTTTCGTTCAGGACCCATCATCACTTTTTCAATTGATCGAACGAGATCAAACTGACCAATTGTCTTGCGTTCTTCGCGGGCTGCGAGAATTGCACCTTCGTTCATGATCGAGTGGAGGTCAGCACCAGAGAATCCCGGTGTTCGTTCAGCAATCACCGTAAGGTTTACATCTTCAGCCAAGGGCTTCTTGCGAGCATGGATCTTAAGAATTTCTTCACGATCAGATCGGTCTGGAAGATCGAGCACAACACGTCGATCGAAACGTCCCGGTCGGAGCAATGCTGGATCAAGAACATCATTTCGGTTAGTAGCCGCAATGACAATAACTTTTTCAGTAGGTTCAAATCCATCCATTTCAACGAGGATCTGGTTCAGTGTCTGTTCGCGTTCATCATTTCCGCCTCCAACACCAGTTCCACGAACTCGTCCAACAGCATCAATTTCATCGATGAAAATAATTGCCGGTGAAGCTTTCTTTGCCATATCGAAGAGGTCGCGCACGCGTGATGCACCAACACCGACGAACATTTCTACGAATTCAGAACCTGAGAGATGGAAGAATGGCACGCCTGCTTCCCCTGCTACGGCACGGGCAAGCAATGTTTTACCGGTACCTGGTGCCCCGGTAAGCAAGACTCCTTTCGGAATGCGTGCACCGATATCGAGGAATTTTTTCGGATTTTTTAGAAAGTCCACGATTTCAGACAGTTCTTGTTTGGCTTCTTTGGAACCGGCAATATCTTTGAACGTGACGCGATTGTTCTTGTCAGTCGGATCAGTGAGTTTTGCTTTTGACTGTCCAAAGGTGAAAGCCTGTGCTCCTGCGCCTTTCATTTGACGGAAGAGTATCCACGCAAGAACGCCGATGAGGACAATCGGGAGAAGGATTGGCAAGAGATTGAGCAACCAATAGCCTGCACCTGACTCGCTCTTGATAATGATATTTGTTGCTGCAATTTTATCTGCAGGAACTCCATAGTTCGTAAGCGATTCTGACAAGCTTGCTTCAGCTTCCTTTTTTGCTTTTGCTAAGCCTCCATCAGTAAGTGTGATCTCAAGTGAATCTCCAGAAACTGTGATCTCTTTGACCTGTCCAGCATTCATCTGGGCTGCAAGCTGGGAAATAGAAATATCGGTCACTTCTTTTTTGACCTGGGAAAATCCAGAATATGCAGCAACGAGGACCATCAGGACGAGAATGGTCCAGAGGAAATGATTATAAAATCGAGGGCCGCCTTTGGGCATTTTGGCCTTTTCTTTGAGCTTTTCAAATGGTTTTGTATCGGGTTTTTTGTCTGACATAGGGCAATTATACATGAAAATGGGCAAAAAATCCTGGTACGAGAGAGGCTCAAAATGGTAGTATTAAGCACATGAAAACCATTCTTTTCGACTACTTTAATGTCATCTCCGCTCCAGTGTATGAAAAAGTCATCAAAAAATTCTTAACGGCAGACGACTACGCTCCATGGATGCACAAGCTCGACGCCCTCGATGTTGGGGAAATTACCGAAGATCAATTAGTCCGAGAACTTGCCATCACGGCAAAAGTATCAGAAGGCACTATACTTTCTGAAGTACGAAACTCATATGATATCAACCACGAACTGATCGACTACATTCGCACCAACCTTAAAGGGAAATATAAAATTGGCCTCCTAACCAATATCGCGCGAAGCTTGATCGAAAAAATGATTCCAGAAGAATTAAAGATGTTCGATGTGCCAATCATTTCCTCTGATCTCAAACTCATTAAGCCAGATCCAAGAATATTTGAAGCTGCGATAAAGCTCTGCAATTGCGATGCAAGCGAAATTCTTTTTATCGACGACAAAGAGGTGAACATCGAAGTAGCAAAAGAAGCCGGAATGAATGGGATGGTGTATACGACGTTTGGGGTCTTCAAGAATGAATTACCGAAGTATCTTGAAAAATAATCAAATTAAATGTTTCCTCGCAAAAGCATGCCCCGAGCCGTGCTTTAAATATCTTTCAAATTCAAGCGCTTTATATTTATTTAAAAATGAACAGTAAAAAATCAAGCAGTAATTTTCCTTTTGTGTTGTTTTTACAGTTTTTTTCTTATGGTTTTTTAACCTCTGTTTCAGATCTGTACTAAAACCTATATAAATCTTATCTGAAGAAGCCGCTTGTAAAATATAAACATAAAACATGTTTAATTCTTAGCATACTAGAATGAAGAAACAATAAAGCAGTTCTGCTCCGCTAAAGCTACGCAGAACCACTGCTTCTTGGATAGTATGCAAAGTAGGTGCTGTGCACTGCGAAGCTAAAAGCCGCTCCTGAATTTGAAGCGGCTTTTAGCGAAGCAGTGGAACTGGCGAGAATTGAACTCGCGTGCAAGAAGGAATGTAATATAGATCTACAAGCTTAGATCGTTTCAGGGTGTTTAAATACCGATGCTATGAAACAAACAAAATACAGCGGTATCGATTCTCAATTTATTTCAGGCTGTACGCGAGACGACGCACTTCCCTATCTCTAGATGTATGATATCCGATTTTCGCCTCTAGTGATCAACGAAGCGGATATCCAGATGTCGCGTTAAGCGAGGGCTGGAGCAAAATCTCCGAACGCAAAGTAAGGAGACTTTGTAAATGCAGTTTTTGCATTTGAGGTTTGCGCGATTATCACGAGATTCCGCACATACTCGGCATGCGTATACTACAAACGACTTCCTGTCGATGCCTGGCAGTCCCATTATTCATTTTTCAATGAAAGCGCATCTCTGCACTCAGGGACGAACAAGTAGAATTGCTCCTACCGTTCACCCCTGGGCACAGATATACTATTTATCTTCGTCCCTTCATCAATCGATTCACCTCGCGCCCCGTTTCGCGATCCTTGATGGTTTCGCGCTTGTCGAATTTCTTCTTTCCTTTCACAACGGCGATCTTTATCTTGATCTTGGTTCCCTTATTATACAATGAGAGTGGTACTATAGTCAATCCTTTCTCCAGATCAGTCAATTCCTGAATTTCTTTTTTCTTGAGCAGTATCTTGCGATTACGAAGTGGGTCTACCAGCGTTGCCGCATTCATCGGCTGATACGGTGGAATATCCATTCCCATGACAAAAGCCTCCCCGCCACGAATGATCACGTGGGCGCTTTCAATACGCCCGTGTTTTTGACGGATGCTTTTTACTTCCCAGCCTTCAAGTTCAATCCCCGCTTCATATTCGTCTATGATCTCGTAGTTGAACTTGGCTTTTGTGTTGTCGACATAATTGGCCACGGGACTACTATATCATATTTCTTTTATCGTTTATTTATTCTACAATCATTCAATGCAACCAAAACTCACTGTAGCCGGCTATCGAGGAATCTGGGGCGAAAGCCTCACCCCCGAGATTGCCCACGATTTTACCCAAGCATTCGGACAATTTATTCAAAAACGAGGCGGCAAGCGAATCCTTATCGGCCGCGACGCTCGACCATCAGGACAAGAGTTGGTAAAAACTGTTTCCGAAACACTTTCGGCTATGGGATTTCAAGTTACGGTTGGTGGATTGCTTCCCACTCCGACAGTTCTTTTCCTGGTCCGCGAATTGAAATTTGACGGTGCGATGATCATTACCGCTTCTCATAATCCACCTGAATATAACGGACTTAAACTTGTGACATCAAAAGGAATGTTTACTGATGAAGCTGAAGTTGCGGAAGTAAAAGAATTGCTAGGCAATGAACCAGCAGATTTGCCAGGTGGGACAATTACTGTTGATGAATCATTGGGTGAAAAGCATGTCTCTCACATTTTAGAAAAAATTGATCGAAATTTGATCGCTTCAAAAAAATTCAAAGTCGTTCTCGACCCAATCAACAGCGCCGGTGCATTCCTCGGACCAAAGCTCTTACAAGAACTTGGATGCGAAGTAGTCGTGATCAACGGCGAACCAAATGGAGAATTCGCCCATATGCCGGAACCGTTGCCTGAAAACCTCAAGCAGCTTGGCGAAACAGTACAGGCTGAAGACGCTCATATCGGATTCGCACAGGACCCAGACGCAGACCGACTTGTCGTCTGCAATGAAAAAGGAGAAGTAGTGTTTGAAGAATACACCCTTTCCCTTGCAATCAAAGCAGTCCTCTCAAAAACTCCCGGCGATATCGTCATCAACATGTCCACTTCAAGCACCAATGAAGCCCTGGCAAAAGAATACGGGGGCGAAACATTCCGAACCAAAGTCGGCGAAGCGAATGTCGTCGGAGGAATCATCAAAAACAACGCAGTCATCGGCGGCGAAGGCGGCGGAGGTGTGATCTACCCTGCTATTAACACCTGTAGAGATTCCCTTACAGGAATGGCATTGATACTCGAACTCATGGCACGCGAAGAAAAATCACTTTCAGAAATCATCGAATCCCTCCCCCACTTCGAAATGCGAAAAAACAAATTCAAATTCGACGGCGAGATCAGCGACCTGTTTGAAAAGATGGAAGCAGAATTCCCTGATGCGCTGCCAAACTTCCTCGACGGACTTCGTCTCGATTTTATTGACGGAGCGTGGCTGCATCTCCGAGCTTCAAATACAGAGCCAATCGTGCGACTCTACGGAGAAGCAAAGACGAGCGAACGGATTGAGAATTTGATTGAAAGGACAAAAATATTGATTGGATAAAAAGAGAGCCAGAAAGTGTATGAAACTTCCTGGCTCTTTATATTTATCTCTAATTTTCTAAAGCTTTTAATTCCTCAATTGTATACTTTTTTTCTTTTATTCCAGCCCTGCCAGCCAGTTGTATCCCCAGACCACAAATGGTCTTGGGTAAAAATTGTTCTTCAAGCATCCTATCGCCCTGCAAAGCTTCATGTATGTGCTTCTGCGAGGTTTCTCCAAATTTGTACGATTTTCCATCAAAAAGCCCAAACGGCCTTTCTTCAGAAAATTGATCGCGGGCAAACCGATCAGGTGCATATTGTTTAGTGGGATTTGCAATGGCAAGTGCCCCGCCGCCATAGGTAGTAACTACAACATCTTCCCCAGTCAATTTTTTTTCCTCCAAAAAAGCAAGAATAATTTGGCTGTGAAAGATGTAGTCTACTCCTGGCCCAAGCAGTATGAACTTTCTGTTGTTCTGAAAAAGGTTTACGGAAATAATTATAAATTTGTAGAGTCCGAAAAAACCTAAATCTTCAAGGTTCTTAAACGAAAGGAGCGGTATTACTTTCATATATAATTGTGTTTTAGTGATTGAATAGCAAAATACACAAGCTATGTACTTAGCTATACAATCACGGATTTCAGAGAAGTTTGTTTTGAGATTACTGATGAATTGGTAATTTGTCAAATCTCAATTTTTACTTGCCCATCTTCGTTCTCTTAATATGAAACGTCACCGTCGGCACCCCAAAATGCTTCCCGATATCGCTCACCAATTGCCGAATATAGAATCCCGCCGAAACATCCACTCGCCATTTTGTTATCTGGAATTCTTGGCTGTCTTTGTCTTTCAAAATCTCCTTCCATTTCGCCTTGATTTCTTCCTGGCGGAAGTCGCCGTGAACAAGATCAACTCGATGCAATATGGTCGAAAGCAATTCCTCGTCACTAATAGTCCGCTCGTTCAAGAATTCAAAACCATACAAAGAAACCTCATGCTGAACCTCAGGCATATTCCCCTCTCTCGCATGGGTGTGCAATTGCTTGCCTTCAAATGTCTTGGAAGAATACGGCGGATAATTTTGTGTGATAGTTTTGGTATTTTCTTTGAAATAGCTAGAAACTTCTTCAACATCGAGTATTTTAGAAAAATCAGAATCAGTTACCAAACCCAAAAGGTCATAGGTATCAGTGGAAACACCAGAAAGAATCTCAAACTCATATGTTTTGTTGAGTTTGGTGTATGCGTCTTTGTTTTTGCATTCCTCTCCAATCAATATGATCATCTGCCCTTCTACCAACGGATCCAAGCGGCCAGCATAGGTCATTGGCATACCTACAGGGATATTCTTTTCAACTCGAACACGCTCGAGTGCTTCGAGCGGAGTTTCTCCCATGTTTTTGTAGATAAGAAGTGTATCCATACATGACATCCTACCATGCTAAATAAAAAAGATCGGTATATGTTTTAAGCATATACCGATTTACATGTATCTTTTTCTTCTTATTTGTTTTTTACCTTCATTGTAGGTTTTTTGGGAACAACAAATATTCTCCCCGGTTCATACACTTTAGGTGCTAGTTCTGCAATCAAGCGATAGGTGCGTTCTTTCCCATCAGGTTGCGCTTTTGCCCTTTCAAGTGAAATTACGAACATTTTGCTCTTTTTTAAAACAGGTTCTATGAGCCAGCAATATCCTAAATCGATAATTCTGTCTTTAGTTTCATCTGCTTCAAAAAGCGGGCCTTTACCATTCAGATCTAGCTCAATAAAATATCCAGCAATCTTTAAAATTGCCCTCAATCGTATTGGCTGAATTGCGCCTTTCAATACTCTATCTAAATCATGGGTAGTTTCCTGAGGTGACTTATATATTTTGTATTTTGGCCTGTCGGAGATGGCATGCTTCTTGCTTAAAAACAGCAAGGCAACGTCCTTCAAAACTGCATCTGGCGCAATTACCACTTTTTTTGTTAAGCGGGGTATGCGGCACGAAGCATATTTTGAGGTTACCTTATATCCTCTCAGCTTAAAACCATATGGTATGTTTATTTCGCCTTGTAAATTCCCCGGGTATTTAAATATCGGGAAATAATGCTTGGCAAACCCATATGTTTTAAGTTCTATATCAAGCTTTACATGTGCTTGATCGTGCAGCAATTTGTTTAAAGCGTTTTGTTTTTCAAGTGTTTGCGGTCCTAGTTGATTCTTTGCCATTTTTTGTTAATTTTTCTCAAAATAGCACGCAAATACCATACTGTCAATTAGTACCTCAATACCTCTTTACATTTTCCTTGTTTTAGGCTAGTATACGTCTACGATATGTCCTCAAAATATTGAGTAATAAACTCTGTAGAGGGAGGTGCTTATCTTTATTTAAATTGAAAGAAAGAATCAACAACCAAATACGCGCCAAAGAACTTCGCGTTCTCGTTGAAGAAGGAGAAAACCTCGGTGTTCTCCCCTTCAAAGAAGCATTGGAAAAGGCTCAGGAACTCGGATTGGATCTCATTGAGATCTCACCGAATGCCGTGCCTCCCGTTGCCAAAATCATGGATTTCGGCAAATACCAGTACGTAGAGAGCAAGAAAGCCAAGAAGGCAAAGGCAAACGCCAAGACAAGTGAGACCAAGTCCATCCAGATCAAAGTAGGTACGGGTGACCACGACCTCGAGCTCAAGGCCAAGACCGCTTCAAAGTGGCTCTCCGAAGGACACCGTATCAAAGTTGAGCTCTATCTCTCAGGACGAACCAAGTTCATGGACGAGAAATTCCTGAAGGAACGATTGGATCGAGTGTTAAAACTCATCACCGAAAACTTCAAGATCTCAGACCCAGCAAAGCGAAGCCCTAAAGGCCTCATGCTGACCATCGAACGAGACCTAGCAAAAAAAGTTTAATTACCATTATCAATTAAGATCGCATATATATGGCAAAAGGAATGAAAACAAAGAAGGCGGTTGCAAAACGCTTGAAAATCACCAAGAGCGGAAAGCTCATGGCACGAAAGCCAGGTTTCAACCACTTCAACGCAAAGCAGAGTCGAACGAAGCAGCTCGCTGGCCGCAAATCAACGGAATTTACAATCAAGCCGAAGACACGCAGCTACGTCTTACCATTTAACTAAGTAATTAATCTATGTCACGAGTAAAACGAGGTGTCATCAAAGCAAAACGACGCCGCAATACCCTCGCCCAAGTAAAAGGATACCGATTTGGACGAAGCACTAAAGAAGCAATGGCCCGCGACGCTATCCGACATGCTGGAGCGCACGCATTCGCACACCGACGAGACAAGAAGAACGACAAGCGACAGCTCTGGAATACAAAGATCAGCGCAACAGCAGTCACCTTCTCTCTCTCATACTCCAAGCTTATGGGCGGTCTTAAGAAAAAAGGAATTCTCCTTGATCGAAAGATCCTCGCAACCCTTGCAGAAAAGAACCCAGAAACATTTGAACGATTGATCGCTCAAGTAAAATAATACAAAAGAAAAAACCTCCATTTGGAGGTTTTTTCTTTTGTATTATTATTTGATCTTACTTATGAGGCTTCGCGTCAGCGGTCCAAAGAATCCGCTCGTCGGCTTGATACCATAAGCAGTCTGGAACTTAACCAAAGCCTTGAATGTAGCAGGACCGAAATAGCGAGTTTCATTGCCAATTGATCCGGGACCAAACGCTGAGATTGGAAAACCGTGGCTATTCAAGAACTGCTGGAGTCTAAGAACATCGTCTGAGGTCATACCAAGCTTGAGATCACGATTGAAGACATACGTCGTTGTTCCACCAGTTGAAGGATAGATAGGCGTGGTTGGAATAATTACGGGGGTTGATCCGATACTTGGAACAACCAAGCCGCTATTTCCAGGGAGAAGCACGACTCCGCCACTATTTGATACTGAAGGCGTAGGAGTTGGTACTACAGGCACGCTAACTTCAAAAGCTGAAACCGCTAACGCGACTGAGGTGTTTCCTGCGCTATCAGTAATTGAGACTGTACAGTTTGTGTATGTTCCCCCGCCAAGAGTATTGAAAGTAATTGTATTTGAACCAGTGCTTGCTGACGTCGTAGGTGATGAACATGAGCCTCCGTATGACACAGTACCACCTTCATTTGTACTGAATACATAGTCAGGAGTGGTGTCAGTTGTCGGCGTCGTAATAGGAGTTACTTCGGTTAAGGTCGGAGGGTTAGTATCAATAACGATAGCCTTATTTGCCTCAAGGTTAGTTGCGGGTACGAAATCAGTCATAGCATTGCCCGCCTGATCAGCAATAGTTCCAGCAATAGTTTTAATATTCAAGTCGCTACTCAAATCCCCGGCTTGTACCGTGTAGTTACAGCTTGCAGATGAAGCGTTTGTAATAGTAAACGAGCAAGTCTGGTCAGTAATGCCAGTTTCGAGAGTGACAATTACTGAACCTGTCGAAGTAACAGCCTCTGAGAAGGTTACCTGGACGGCAATTACTTCCCCTGCTTTATATGAACCATCGGGCTTGCTTGAAGTGATGTTGGTAATTGTTGGAGGAGTTGTTTCGATAGTAAAGCTTGTAACGGAAAGTGTATTTGAAACATTGCCGACAGTGTCAGTCACTTGGATCGTACAGTTTGAATAGGTGCCTACTGTAAGCGCGTTGAATGTGATCGTATTTGATCCGCTTGTTGCTAAAGTTGTTGCAGATGAGCATGAACCTCCGTACGTGATAGTTCCAGCTTCTGTAGATCCGAATACATAGTTTGGCGTAGTGTCATTTCCAGGAGTAACAACTGGAGTCACCTGGGTAAGTGTTGGCCCTGCCGTATCAATAACCAATGCCTTGTTTGCAGCAAGGTTTGTAGCTGGCACAAAGTTCGTCATTGGATTTGCAGACTGGTCAGCAATTGTTCCTGAGATAGCATTCACATTCAAATCTCCGCTTGTGTCTCCTGCCTGAACAGTGTAGTTACATGAAGCCGAAGCGCTGTTTGAAACAGTAAACGTACATGTTCTGTCAGTCGCGCCTGTTTCAAGCGTGATAGTAACACTGCCAGTTGAAGTAACCGCTTCAGAGAATGTAACCTGAATAGCGATCACTTCGCCGATGCCATATGTGCCGTTTGTCTTTGATGAGGTGATATTTGTAATTGTAGGAGCGTCTGCATCAATGGTTGTAAAGCTCCATGCAGTCGTGCTTGAAATGCCGGCGTAGCTATTTGTCGCGGCATCGCGGAATGCACCTGAATCAACTTGAACATAATATTCAGTAAAGCTTGCAAACGTTATTGAAGGATCGATTGTAATCGTTGTTGTTCCTGAACCTGTCACCTGTCCGCTTCCGACAGCAATAGTTTCTATTGTTGAATTATCAGATGTTTTTTTGATAGTAATATTACCAGTATTTGCTGTAACAGCTTCGGTGAATGTCATGACCAAGTTTGCAGTTGCAGAAACACCCGTAGCATTATCTAATGGCGAAAGGGTTGAAACAGTTGGGGCCGTAGTGTCTACTCTGAAAGTAGTGACACTGAGAGGTGTTGATGCGTTTAATGCTGCGTCTGTGACAGTAATCGTACAATTACTATATGTAGCGTCAGTAAGCGTATTGAATGTAATGGTGTTGCTTCCAACAGTCGCAGATGTAGTCGCTGATGAGCATGAACCTCCGTAGGTAATAGTACCCGCTTCATTTATTGTAAATGTATAGTCAGGAGTTGCATCATTTGTTGGAGTCAAAACAGGAGTAACTTCCGAAATCGTTGGTGCAGTCACATCACCGGATGAAGGAGTAACCGAGTTTGAAGCCGCTGACTGGCTGCTTGAACCAGCAGTGTTTGTTCCATACACTTTAAACGTATATGGCGTTGCCGAAAGACCGCTTACCGTAATCGGTGATGAACTTCCAGTTCCGGTAATGCTGCTCGGTGTTGAGATCGCAGTATAGGTAACATCCGCTCCCCCATCGAAATCTGAAATTGTAAATGCAACGTTTGCAGAACCTGCGCCAGCGGACGCTGTACCGATGGTTGGGGTGCTTGGAGCAACCACATCGGTGTATCCAATACGTGCCAAACCATCACGCCATACATGGCCGATGATTGTTCGAGCTGCGTCATTTTCATGAATATGGTCATGACTCAATCCATCATAAATTGAATTAAGATTGCCAGATCCATCATTCAAGAGATCAGTATGTCGGTATACGCGAGCATCCACGCCGGTAATTGGCGTTGCGCCATTGCCCTTGATAGCATCATTTACATCAAGCCATTTCTGATAAGCAATCAATCCATTTGTAGAGCCGTACACATCGATATATCGTTGCTTCGCTGGTGTCATAGTAGCAATAACAATCTTTGAACCGGCCTTCTTGTTTGCGTTGATAGTCGTGATGAGGTCTTGAAGACGAGCAATGGCAACGCTTGCTGCTTCTGCAGGATCAAGGTCATTGAGTCCAATTTCAACGAACGTCACATCGAATGTTCCTCTGTTCCCTGTTGCGAGATAGGCTGTTTTTTGTTGCGCAATAGTATTGCCTGGTACCGCAATACTTGTAGCCGACCAGCCCAAATTTGACTGCGCTGTTGTAAAGAGATAGTTAATGATCTGTGATCCTCCATCATACGTGGCAACAGTACTATCACCAATTGCAAGTGCGGTTCCATACACTGAGTACGAAAATGGTACATGGTTGGCAAGGGATCCATTGTTGGTAATTGAAATTGTTTTTGTTCCCGGTTGATATGGAGTGTAGGTAAATGTAGCTGTTGGTGAGCCTGAAGAAATCGAGACAGTGGTAGGAGTAAATGTTCCACCAGCACCACTATCGCTTGGAGTAACCACTACTGTGCCAGTAATCAAACCATCGGCCCCTATGCC
The DNA here is from genome assembly GCA_964450735.1 of uncultured Candidatus Saccharibacteria bacterium. Lineage (GTDB taxonomy): Bacteria > Patescibacteriota > Minisyncoccia > Phycocordibacterales > UBA9973 > DALYCO01. The sequence continues at coordinate 30,931 of CAYVDC010000004.1, forward strand.
AAAGGTGCTTGAAGCAACACCTACTGCCCCGCTTGAAGGAGCAGTCATGGTAATAGTTGTGGCTGGTCCATTGGGATTTGCGGTAAATGCGAATCCTGCTGGATTCGTCAATGCATCATTGTTTGTAAGAGAAATTGTTTTTGCTCCCACTGATTCAGGAGTATACGTAAATGTTGCAGTAGGAACAGATGGTGTAAGAGTGACGCTTGTTGGAGTAAAAGTTCCGCCATCACCGCCGTCATTTGGTGTCACAACAACATCATATGCAAGTGTGCCGTCTACACTCACCGTAAAATTTGTTGAGGCTAGGGTTGTAAGTCCAGACGATGGGCCTGACAATGAGATGTTAGCCGCTGCTGCTGCGAGAGTAGCATGGACACCAATTCGTGTGCTGTTCAAATCACTGTAGATAGCAACATGCTGCAATCTACCGCCGACGTAACCACCAGCTCCACCGTTTGACATCAAGTACAATGAAAGATTTCCGAACGCATTTGTGTTGTTATTTAAAAATGGCCTTGAAGTCGGGGTTACTAATGTTCCATCTATATAAGTATCAACCTCGTTGGCTGGCTGAGTTTTATCGAACACTGTAACAACATGATGCCAGGCACCAACTGTTGGACGAGTATAGAGAGCGCCATTATAGCCAACGTTTCCAAAAAGTGCAGTCAGTGCGTCGGCGGTGCTACCACTAGTTCCTCCATCCACAACATAGCCAAATGTCCCATTTGTTTGTCCAAGGCTGGTACCATATCCCCATAGATTTTTTGGTGATATCGATCCATACGTAGGGATATACACCAATCCTTCAACAACTAATTTGCTATATGAAGAAAGACTGAGTGCCGAAGCAGAGACTGCATAATCATTTACACCATCAAACGAAACAGCTGTACCGCCAGTTTTTCCCACAGCACCAACGGTGGCACCACCAGTGAGCGTGAGTGCGGTTCCACCGACTGTAGCGGCAAGCGAAGTACCCGATGATTCATTCATTTTCCAGTAGTAAAGCAAGTTGCTCTCCGCTCCCACTGTTTGCGTATAAGTAGCAATAGTAGCAAAGTAACTGACTGAGCTTGGATTTACCAGTCCACCATTGTTTGTAACTGAAATAGTTTTCGTACCTGTTGAACCTGCAGTGTACGTGAAAGTTGCAGTTGGTGAGCCTGCTGAAATAGCTACGCTCGTTGGGGTAAATGTTCCCCCACCGCTTGAATCACTTGGGGTTACTGTCACAGTTCCTGAAATTGCTCCGTCTGCACCGACAGTGAAATTGGTCGAGGCAAAAGCGACACTACCACTTGAGGGACCAGAAAGTGTTACCGCCGTTGCTGCGTTACTTGAGACATAACTAAGTGAGCTAGGATTCGAGAGACTTTGATTGTTTGTTACAGAAATTGTTTTCGTTCCTGTTGATGCAGGCGTATACGTGAAAGTTGCAGTAGGAGTCCCCGAAGAAAGCGTAACCGTAGTTGGAGTAAAGGTTCCACCGTTTCCTCCATCGCTCGGAGTAACAATAGTGCTTGCTGCAAAAGTAGCATTTCCTCCAACAGTAAAGTTTGTCGATGCAACGCCATTCAACCCGTTAGTAGGACCGGTAAGTGTAATTGCTGTCGCTGTATTCAAAAGATCAGCATGCGCTGCAATTCGAGCAGCGCTCAAGTCGCTATAAATAGCAAGGTGTTGCATTGAACCTGGAGAAAAAACAGAAGTGCCAGCGCGGCTCATCAAATACAATGTGAGGTTGGCAAAGTTGTTCGTGTTATTAAAATCGTATGGACGAGAAGTTGCAGTTTGCAAAACACCGTCAATATAAAAAGCTACTTCACCACTTGAAAGGCTTTTATCATATACCGCAACAATATGGTGCCAGGCTGCTGCTGATTGGCGGTTATATAACGCAATACTATAGCTAGTATTACCTAACAGAGCAACGTTTGCAGCAGCCGTTGTGCCGTTTACTCCACCATCCCCTGCATAATAAAATGAGCCATTCGAACCACTAACATCAGTACCGTATTCCCAAATATTTCTAGCGGAAGTGGTAGGAGTTGGATATGACGGTATATACACAAGTGCTTCAACAACCACCTTATTATATGCAGAAAGATTAAGAACTGAAGCTGTCGAAGCATAGTCATTTACTCCATCAAATGACACAGCTGCTCCGTCGATACGGCCAGTAGCTCCCGCAACTGCACCATTACCCAAGTTAATATTCACTCCTCCAACAAGGGCAGTTTCAACCGTCCCTGAAGCCGCATCCATTGGCCAGTAGTATTTCAAGTTGGTTTCACCTTGAACGACGTCTCGGTAGGCAGCAAAGGCGCCACTTGAGGTTAAACCGAAAGCCAAAAAGGCTATTAAAATAAGAAGAATTTTTTTGATGTACATAGCGTAGTACATCAATTATATACCAAAAACCTTATAATCAAAAGCTTTTCGGGCCTTTCAAGGATTACTGGACTTGAGTCTTGGTATTTTTAGTTTTTTCGATGATTTCCATCAATTTTTGAACCAAAACCTTGGGATCTTCATGGAAAATAACATTCTGAGTTGGATATTCACCTCGAGAAACGATTTCTTTGACGAGTGGAGCGATGCTTCCCTCTCCTTCAAGCACGCCAACTGGCTTGCTTTCCTGGAAAGCGACAGTAAATTCATTAACCGTTCCCACTCGCCCACAGCCAACAATGATAGCGTCTGCGCTCCTGGAGAATAACAAATCACGGCCAGGTTCGCCGAATCCTGTATAAATAACGGCGTCAGTATATAACAGCGGCATACGATAGACTTCAGCATGTTCTTTTTCACTGCTTGCTGGGGATAGGCCGATGACAAAGCCCTTTTCTTCTTTAGCGCCCATGGCTGCCCACATTGGAAAACCCGAAGAAGCACCGGTAAGCAAAATGCCGCCTTGGCGTGAGATCTCGCGTCCAAGCTCTTTTGCTTGGTCGAGAGCATTGATGCCGCATGTTCCTGTTTCAGTTGCACCAGCAACACCAATTTTTATTTTGAGATAGTTGTGTTTTCCTGCTTGCATAGTTTTAACAATCTAACGTTACGCTTGTTCCTGCATCTGGAGCAACTGCACTCACACCCAAGAAATCTCTGAGCTTTTGGACCAAAAACAGCGCTGCTTTGGGTTCACCCATGACTACAAAGACTTTTTTGAGGCTGTCTGCCGTATTTGCCACAAAATCAGTGAGCGCGTCAGTGTCTTTGTGTCCTGAATACCCGCTGATTTTTTCGATATGCGCGCGCACGGCGACTTTTTCATGCATGATCATTACCTCAGTAGCGCCTTCTTCTATCTTGCGGCCGAGTGTACCTTGAGACTGGTAGCCGATCAAAAGAATCGTGTTGTTTGGGTCTGGAAGATAATTGAGTTCATGGTGAATAATTCGTCCCCCGTTAGACATGCCTGACCCTGCGATGACAATTTTTGGATTTGGAATATGAACGATTTCTTTTGAATCTTTTGTATCGTCGGTAATGCGCAGTCCTGGAAAGGAAAAAATATCAGCATCTTTTTTAATATCTGCCTGCACCATTGGATTGAAGTACTCAGAGTATTTTTTAAATACAGAAGTGAGTTTGATACCAAGCGGTGAATCGAAATACACAGGCATCTTTGGAATGCGCTCGTTTTCAACCAGAGTATTCATTTCATAAAGAAGTTCCTGGCTGCGCTCAAGCGAGAATGTAGGCATGATGAGAACTCCTTTTCGCTTGTAGTTGTCCTGTATGACTTCTTGCAATCGCTGCTTGCGGATCTCGCGATCTTCGTGCTTGCGGTCGCCATAGACGCTTTCCATGATGAGATAGTCAACGTTCTCGAGCTTCTCAGTATCTTGCAGAATTGGCGACGGTGAGTTTCCCAGGTCGCCAGTAAAGACAATTTTCTTGCCATAGAAGGTGAACTCGATCATTGATGAACCAAGCACATGGCCAGCATCAAGCAATCTAAATGAAAAATCAGGACCGAGCTCCACTACTTTGTGGTATGGATACCCTTCCCAGAGGCTGATTGCATGCTTGATGTTTTCTTCGCCGTACATCGTGCGAAGATCATGTTCCTTGTCCTTGGTAACAATAGCTGCAGTATCCTCAAGCATTGGATAAGTAAGTTCTTTGGTCGGCGGGGTTGAATAAATAACGCCTTTAAAGCCCTCCTCTATGAGTTTTGGTATACGGCCGATGTGGTCAATATGGCAATGCGTGATAAATAGCGCATCGATCTCAGCTGGATTGTATGGAAATGGGCCCCAGTTTACTTTGTCAGCGATGCTTTCACCCTGGATCATGCCGCAATCGACAAGAAGCTTCTTGCCGTCGGCTTCGATAAGAAAATTTGCACCAGTTACCGTGCCCGCACCGGAGCAGAAAGTAATTTTGAACGGGTGCGTTGTGTTAGTGTCTGTCATTACTGATAAGTATACAGTATTGGTGAGCAAAATCCCAAGCATATTCAAAATAATTTCTCCGCAAACCAAGGCCCCGTCTCGGGCTAGCGCCTCTTCGCGGGGTTTCGCCGGCGGAAAGCAGCAGCCGGCTCATGCTACGAAATTATTTTGAATATGCTTGGGATTTTATTGTATGAAATAAAAAAAATCCGCACTAACGCTAGGTTGTGCAGCTTCTTTTTAGGACTATCTGGCAGATATCACCTTAGCATGTATGCTAAGTGGGTTCTAGACGAGTGAGGCCAAGGCCAAACGCGATCGAGGATCCCTGGAGATATTGTTCTAAGTGATACTCCGAAATAATCCTATAGTCAGTATACGCTCATGAAATTTCTTGGCAAGTATTTTTTCCAAAAAGAACACGAGTTTGGGAAATTTCAAATGTATTCTTATAAAAGATCCTTTGTTTTTTCTTTGAGCATACCTGCGCCTTCATAAAAATAACCATGCATGCCCAAACTTTTAGCAGTATCGACATTTTTTTGTCCGTCACAGAAGAACATTATTTCTTCTGGTTTCAGATTCAGTGTTTTAAAAACAAAATCCCAATATTCTGGCTGCCATTTATCATATCCTATGTCGCATGTGCAAAATATTCCATCAAAATGGTCTTTTAATCCGACAACGTCGAGAAGATACTGCTTTCTGTACTTTTCTTGTCTTGTTGCGATATAGCATTGCATGCCTTTTGACCGCAATTCATCGACAATTGTAAGTACTTCTTTGTCTGTAACATTGTAACCTTCGAACCAGTACTTAAGAAGGTCATCAACTGTACCCGGATAGTTCCATTTAGCTAGATAGGGTGTAATTTTTTCCTTAAGGTCTGCCCTGCCAAATGAACATTCTCGAAAATCCTTCACAAAGAACTCTGAAATTACTTCCATTGGGAGGTTAAGATCCTCTGCCAAACGCTCGCTGAATATCTTTCCATTTCCTAGGATTACCACTCCATCGAGATCAAATAAGACTGCTTTTATCATATTCCAAGATAATAACACAGAACCCGCTTGCAGGCTTTTTCACTTTCTTCTCAAAAACAAGCCGTGCTATACTCCGTACAGAGTTTTATCAGTTAGTCAGACATACACCATGGAAAAAATGCAAGCCCCAGTACCGGGCCGTTCAAGCGGAGAAGGCCGCGGCGACCAAATAACACACAATGAATCTGCAGAATACAAAGAATCTGTTCAAATGCTTTTCAACCTTATAGACTCAGCGGCTAATGGCAAAAAAGAAATTTCTGCTGGATCGACCATGCTTACTCTTATTGATGAAAATCCTCGAGGTTGGCAGAGTTCTTCAGAAAATAATTGGCGTGTGTATGAAGATGGAACCTTCGAAGAAGCAGACTCTCAGCAAGCAACTTCACCGCAAACAGATCGCCAAGAAAAAATCGAGGACTTGATCATTAAATACAAAGGCATGCTATAAAACGGCACAAAACCCGCTTGCAGGCTTTTTTACTTTCTTCTGAAAAACAAGCAATACGCTACTCCCTACAGAGTTTTATCAATTAGCGATTTAGCTAACAAAGAACAGTAAAATTGACTTCTAACCTTGTATGCACTACACTTTTATCATTACTAGGATAAATTATTACTGCATATGAGTGAAAAATTTGGCGGTATGGGTGGAGGAGACTTCTCAAAGAAACTAGAAGATTCCAAGAAAGTACAGCAAGATAAGACACAAGAATTAAATACAAACACCGAGCTTCTTATAGGAAAAGAAAGATTTGGTGGTTTAACTAGCACCTTGGACCAGTTAAGCGAGGGAGTAAAACTGCTTATTTCTAAAGCTGAAAAAAATGAAGCAGGAAGCGGAGAAAAAATCGAAAACCTATTGCGCGATGTTTCAAATAATCTTTACGGACACGTCTCTTCTACAAACGGCAATCCTGAAAAACTTATCAAGGCACTGGAAGAACTGCGAGATCGAACCAACTTCGGTTAAAAATCCGATAACCGACCTGAATAAACACAAAACCCGCTTGCAGGCGGGTTTTGAATTTCTCTCTTTAGGATTTCTTTATTTCTTCTTTGGCTGAGTGAACTTTTCGTGTGCAGTTGTGTAATCGAAGAGTTCTTCAGGCTTGAACCAGTGCTCGATTTCGAGCTTTGCTTCTTCAGCATCGCCAGAAGCGTGCATGAGGTTAGGAATACCGATCTCATGTGTGTCAGCGTGACCGTAGCTCACATGTGAGTAGTCGCCGCGAACAGTTCCTGGAAGAGCGCTCTTTGGCTCTGTAGCGCCAACCATCTTGCGGACGAGAGCAGCTGCTTCAACGCCTTCGAGAACGAAAGCGATGACAGGACCTGCGTTCATCATTTCAAGAGTGATGTCGAAGACCTTCTGTCCTCGGCGTGAGATCACTTTGCCGATGTTCTCATAGTGGTGATGATAGTGCTCAGTTGTCGGTCGGAGCATCTTGTTTCCGACGATCTTGAGGCCTACCTTCTCGAATCGAGCGAGGATTTCTCCTACAAGTCCGCGCTGTACAGCGTCAGGCTTGAAGAGGATGAGTGTGCGTTCTAGTTGCATAATTCAGTACTGTTTCTAAACCAATAATACGTTGAATTCTATCAGAAAACGGCGTTTTAGCAATTATTTCTTTATTTGTTCCTTGAAGGTAAGAACCTTGTATGAATCTTCATCAAAACCCCTTTTCTTGTATACTGCCCTACTTGAACCGCTTACACGCTCTTCCCAATTCAAGCCAAGTTTCAATGCCATCGCCTGAACAGCGTCCCAACTTTTTCCTTCGATTTCTACATGCGGATCGAGTAGCGGCCAAGTATCGATATCTACTTCAACACCGTCCAAAGTATATCGAGTGCGCTTATTTTCTACATATATAAGCTCAACAAGACCAATTGCGGCAAGAATTTTTTCTGTTTCTTCAAAATTGCTGACTTTTACTTCGAGCTCATTCATTCCCCCTCCCAAAAGTTCTTTTGAACTTGCTACTCCAAATCGCTGTTTGTAGGTAAGAGTAATCTGCTCCCCTTCATCTCTCAAACGTATCCAACCGCCGTCTTTATCCAAGCGGCCATCCGGGAAGTCAAAAACTTTGCGGCGATAATTATAATCACCCACTTTAACCGCACCAAACGAAAGAAGCTTCTGTTCCAAAGCTTCTTTGTGTATATCCAAAAATTTTACTTCAATCTCTTCCATTATGAATTCGAATTATAGTTATAACGTCCCATGATCTCTGCTTCCACTTCTTCACGATCGCGGCCGAATTTGAGGTATGAAAGCTCTTTGAGTTTTGCTGCCATCTCGGGTGAGCCCTTTGGAGGAAATGGCGTATGTGAGTTAAATGGCTTTACCGGCATTCCGTTTACCAGCATCTTGATGTAGCAGTTCAAGTTCTCAAGCTTCAAGATATCCTTTGGAGTAAATTCAGGCTCAAATTGTTTTGAGAATATTTCAGCGTTCTCTGGAGACACACGATGCACTACCATAGTACCAACGTTACCGAAGACGGCGTTCTTGATATTGTCTTCAAGCTGTTCGACGTATTGGTGGGCAATGTTAAGCGAGAGGCGGTATTTACGAGCCTCAGACAAGATCACTTCGATCGAGTCAGTCGTGATGTTCTGGAATTCGTCGATGTACAAATAGAAATCATGAACCGGTACGCCAGTTCCCACGATGTCCACACGGGAAAGCGCAGCCATGGTGATCTTTCCAACAAGAATGAGACCAATCAAGTTCGCGTTGATATCTCCAAGTCGTCCTTTTGAAAGATTCACTAAGAGAATCTTTTTGTTGTCCATGATCTCGCGGAAATTGAACACGGATTTTTCTTGAGCAACTACCGGGCGCATGATGTCGTTTGAAATAAACACGTCGAACTTGTTGGTAACATACGGCACGAAGTTCGCAAGTGATTGTTCACCTGACGTCTGCTCGGCATTTGTCCAGAATTGCTTGATGATTGGGTTCTTGCAGCGTGAAAGTTTGAGGTCGCGGAATTCTTTGTCAGCCAGCACGCGGCCGATCTCAAGAAGCGTCATTCCTGACGATGGGTCTTCCATCACGAGCAATGCAGAGTTACGGAAGTATTGTTCGAAAGCCGGACCGCCGGCAGTTTTCATATCGAAGAGCTTGTTGAAGATAGCCAAGAGTTCGTTTACCACGAATGTCTTTTGTTCAGGATACTTTGGATCGTATTCCAACATGTTCAATCCCATCGGGCGATCGATGTATGCAGGGTCAAAGTAGATCACATCATCAATACGTTCCTTTGGAATGTTTGCGAGAATGTCTTGGATATCTGAACCGTGTGGGTCGATAAAGCAAACACCGTCGCCGTTTTTGATATCCTGAATAATCATATTTTTCAAGAACACCGTCTTACCAGTACCAGTTTGTCCGATAACATAGGTGTGGCGAACACGGTCTTCGCGAGCCATGTATACATCGTTGAACTGTCCACGATACTCGTTTTGTCCGAGCAAGATTCCCTGAGGATTCATTTCCATTGGAAGCGGAGCTGTTGCGGCTTTTGCCTGCTTGAGCTGCGGAGTTCCTGAGACGCCGATTGGGAAATGGAATACTGATGCAAGTTCCTTGAGGTTCATAGCGAGCAATTCTTCTTCTCGCATCTGGCGATATGAATAGTCGCGGAAGAATTGATCAGCATCGCGCTCATCAGTACGGTGCCATTCAATACGGTTTGCCAATGGCTCATTGAACTGGTTGAAAGCAGACTCGATCTCGCGAACAATGTCTTTGGAACGTTCCTTGGTTGCCCCTGATGCAACAATGCGGATACCAGCATATACGACAGTGCTCTTGAGCTTGTTTTGGATATTCTCGATATCTTTTTGATTAGCTTCTTTTTTGTCCTTTTCGCTATCGCTTCCAGCCAAGAGATCTTTGACCAAGAAAAAAGTCTGACGGGCAACTGAATGCATCTGTTTGACAGCCTCTCGCGCGCGGATCTTTTCTTCTTTGACGCGATGGAGTACATGGGAAAATTCTTTGACGAGCTTCTCCCCTGCTGGGACAATAATAAATTGAAGCGATGCGCCTTCGCCAGAAGCCTTGAGTTTTGAAAATGCGTTCACGATCGTTCCCATTGGATCATGCTCGATAGCGTCGTGTGTCTTGATCGGATAGACTTCTGTTTCTCCAAAGTGCGCATACGATCCTACTGCGTATCCGTCTTCGGTAAAAACATTGTAATCATCGGTAATCTCACGAAGCTTTGCGTCCTGGTAGAATCCTAGAATCTGCTTTTCAAAAAGATCTACTTTGTCGGTAGGAATAGCTGCATAGAACATCACCTGGTTTCCGTTGTTTGAAATTGCAATCTCAAGCGTGTAGTAGCGGCGAGAGCTATTGTTAGTTCCGCCGACATTTAACATACCAGCATAAAATTGCTCCATAGCTTGGATAAACTCTTTGTAACCTTTGGCGTTGTCTTTGTCTTCTTCTGGAAGTGTGATCTCAAAAAGCTTCATGTCCACGCCTTTCCAGATCGGGTTCGTTTCAGTCAGTCCAGGAACACCATGCGTTGCATGCAAATACTGCACAAGAAATCTGTGAAAGTCGCTATCAACGTGCGGGTTGTGGAGGCCGGCAACAACGTCGAGTGCGGTCTTGATGCCGCGATCCATAAGGATACCGAGGAGTTCCTCCATTTTGCGATCATGTGTTTCTGGCTTGAGCTTGAGTACAAGTTCTTCAACCTTGTGTTCAGGCATGACGCGAGTTTCGTGGAGAATATCTTTTGCATCAGCGATCTTGTATGACTCAATCACTTCTTGAGTAACCTGCACCTTTTCTGCCTCCCCTCCCTGCCCGTTCTCAATCTGCTTCTCGCGCTCAGCGATCTTTTCACGCAAAAAAGCGATCTCTTCTTCGGGAGTTTTAAACTTTGGTGATGCGCCTAATTGAAGTCCTTCCATGTGCTCCTATTATACGCCACAGGAAGAATAACTACAAAAGCTTCTTGTGCTATACTTTATGAATGAACAAAAAATACATTCTTGGTCTCGTCTGCATCGCCATCGTCGCAGCATTAGTAATCTATGCTTCTGTCGCCGACAAAAAAGCCTCTACCGAGAAACCAGCACCTGCTACCGCAGAAGAAACTGATTTGGGAGTAACAGGTACTGGAGCCGTACAGCAGCCAGCATCAAGCAAGTACCCTGCTTTCGTACAGACATTTATCAATACCCACAGCACCGGCCAGGTCATCAAGTTCAATTTGAACAACAATACCTACTACTCGTTCCGCACCAGCTTTGCTTCAGGAGCAGGAACAACGCTCTATGACAAGAACGGAAACCTCGCGGCAAACTGCGCAGGAGCAGTCGGACCAGAAGAAAAGAACGAGCTTTGCAAGCAGTCAGGAATGGGAGAAGTTATCTGGAAAAGATAGGAAAATAAAAAAACACCTTAAGGGTGTTTTTTTATTTCCGCAAACTATTCTTTCTTAGCTAGATCTCGAATGTAGTCTCGAATCTTCTTGAGCTCATCAATTTCAGTTTTATCATACATCACCTGTTCGCTATCAGGGTTTGCCATATCAACTGAAAGAGCATTCTGGAGCATTGTCTCAACAATCTTTGAAAGTTCTTCAGTTCTACCGAAGTCTTCAAGACCACGAAGCGCTTCCTGAAGGTCATCAGGACTTATGCCCTTAGCATATCCCTTTCGATCTCTCTGGCCTTCGGGTAAGCCATGATTAAAAGGCTCACCTCGGCCTTGGTTACTTTTGAGATGTACCCAAGTGGTTATTTCTTCCAACTTTTTTTTATTTGCTTCCTCCTTTGCTTTAGCTGCTTTTGACTCTGTAGTTGAAAAACCTGAAAGTCCCACTTTTTCAAGAGGCACATTAGCTGCTTTTTTAATTTTTTCAGTAATTCCAGTAATTCGTCCCCCGTAACCTCCCATTCTTTCTGTCATATTGTTTATGTTGAATAGCTAATAATATAGTACTGAACTCTTGACAGTTAGAGTATAAAACAGCAGAAACTATTACGCAACTAAACTACTCCGCTAAGTATAAAATCACCTTCTTTTACAGTAAGGCGATTTTTTCTATCTAGAATATTGTCAGTATCTCTGGCTCCCCTTCTGTGATAAGCACTGTATGTTCGAAATGGGCGCTTCGCGATGCGTCTTCGGTTTTCACCGTCCATCCGTCGCGAGCAACGATTGTATAGTCTTCGCCGATGTTGAGCATTGGTTCAATAGCAACCACCATTCCTGGCTTGAGCAATTCTCCTTTACCTGCTTTGCCGTAGTTTGGAATATATGGATCTTCGTGGATAGCTTTACCGACACCATGACCTGAGAGATCGCGAACAATTCCATAGCCAAGGGGCTTTACGAATTGCTCGATGGCGAAACCAATATCTCCAACTCTATTGCCGCCCTTTGCTGCAGCGATGCCGACAAGCATCGCTTCTTTGGTTTTATACAAAAGTTCTTGATCTTTTTTTGAAATTTTTCCAACGCCGACTGTGATCGCGTGATCGGTAAATAGGCCTTGGTGTTTGAGTCCGAGATCAAGTGAAACGATGTCGCCTTCCTTGAGGATCTTTTGGGCTGTAGGAATGCCGTGAACGATTTCATTGTTTACGGAAACACAGAGCGATGCTGGGAAAGGGGTCATGTGGAGAGCTGGCTTGTAGTGTTTGAAAGCAGGCTCGTCTCCGCCGTCGCGGATCAATCCCTCAGCGATCGTATCAAGCTCAAGCGTCGAAATACCTGGCCGTACATGGGTTGCAACCTCGGCCAATATCCGTGCAAGGCGCTTGCCGCCCTCTCGGAGGATCTCGATCTCTTCAGGTGTCTTGATGATTACCATTGCCCTACTCTAGCAAAGTTATGGGACTTTTGCACCTGTTTTGCTTGACCTGCCAATGTGTAAATGGTACAACCAGACTAATCCCTCCTGTCATCTAAACCCCAACACCATGACAACAAAAACCATCATCCTTGGCAACGCATCTATTGATGCAATTCTTAATTCGCTTTTGGAGAGTACTATCATCATGAAAGGCAAGAATGCACTCGAGTATTTTGGCCCAGAAATCTACACCCCTGAAACAAAATTTCTTGGTGACGAAGTTTTTCTGGTAAACCACAGTGCCGTCGGGAATTTGAGCCGTCGCCACGATCTTGCTGTGTTACGCCGCCAGTTTCCGAACCTACTTATTGTAGGCAATGCGCTGTGCACACAAGAAGTACAAAATTTTTTGGCAAAGATGCCGAGGAATTTTGATTTCATTTTTTTACAGCAGTCTAACAAGCGTCTTAATATGCGCGAAAGAATTTTTTCAGTCGATATTTGGAACTGCCTCTATATGCTTCAGCATTTTAGAAAGCAAAACCCAACTACTCGAGTTAATCAATTCTCTTTAGGGCCTATCGGGGAGGATGTAATAATACAAGGTTTTGCTGAACTGATTGATAGAGGTAAGATTGCCGAAGCAGTACATTATGCAAATTGCTTAGCTGTACCTGACCCTGAAATACAAAGAATATCTCGAAGCAAAAAACTAAGAGAATCACTTTTACATTTTCATCGTTTCTCTGCAAAAATACAATCAACCAGTAAAGAACTTACCAAAACCTTCAACCTACTATTTCCGAAACCGCTCGATATTATGTATTCATAACCACCACCCGTAAGAAAAGCAAAAGCCCCCTACTAGATCTGTATCTAGTGAGGGCTTTTTTATTTTTATCTGATTGTAGTTCCTTTGAACTCGTTTCCATCCAAATAGTTTTTGAGATTTTCGATACTCTTGCCATTCATCACAACTACTTCTACTCCAAGCTCTGAACATTTTCTTGAGGCAACTGGATCAAACGGAGCAGAGGTGTTTGCCATATGGTCATGAGGTAAAAGCTTCATGAAATCCACCCATGAAACATTTTCAAGCTTCTCTGCGTCAGGGTTGGTGCGCGGGTCTTTGGTATAGACAAAATCAATGTTTGAAAGGTTTACCAAGCGCTTTGCCTGGAATCGTTCAGCGAAAAGAGCTGCAACATTGTCTGTAGAAGCGCCTGGCTGCCATCCGCCTGCGATAACAACTGATTTTGAGGGATCAATTGCCTCTGTTGGCTCGCGTAACACAAAAGCTTCTGCGAGGCTGCCAAACAAGACTCGCACTAGTTCCGCGTTCAGTCTTGTTGCTGCAATCCCAACTCTATGTAGTTCAAAATCATCAGTGATGCCGAGAGACTGGGCAACATCCCCATATCGGCGGGCAAGCTTGCCTCCACCGACAACAACGACAAACTTTTTGCCTTCAGCTACTTGCGCTTTAAGCAGGTCTGTAAAATTCTTGAGAAGCTCTGCATCTACGCTATCAGGAGCAACGAGCGATCCACCAAGAGAAATGATTGTCCAGTTTGTTTCCATATTAGAGTCCTAATACTTTTTTAATTTCTTCGTGAACCTCCGGTACTGTCTGCAAGCCGTTCACTTTGTAGAGCTTGTAGCCTTTTTGCTTGAGAACTTCAAGGGCAGGAAGAACACTGTTCTCATACACGTCAAAACGGTTCGCAATGCCGGCGTCTGTATCGTCTGCACGGTTGCGAAGTTTCATTCGCTTGATCGCTTCTTCTTTGGAGACATCAACATAGATGAGATCAACGTTGGTACGTCCATAGAATTCCATCATAGTAATGAAGTCTTCTGACTGGCGAATGCTTCGAGGATAGCCGTCGAGAAAGAGCACAGTCTCAGGACCTTTCAAATCTCGGCTCATGAGTGTCGTGAACATGCCTCCAGTAAGTACATCAGGGAGAAGGCGGCCGTTGTCTAGGATGTCTTTGATCACTGTGCCAGTATAATTGTCGCTTGCAGTAATAGCTCGAAATTCATTACCTGGAGAAAAATGGACAATTGAGTGCCCTCCATCAGTAAAAAACTTCTTGAGAAGCTCTACTTGGGTGCCTTTGCCGGCGCCGACGTTTCCAAAAAATACATAGGTTTTAGGTTCCATATACCAGCCATACTAGCATACAAAAACAGCCCGACAAAGTGGGCTGTTTTTGAAGATCATTTAAACAATGAGCGACTAGTTTGAGGGAGAAAGAAGCTTTTCTTCTAGTTTTTCAATAAAAGTATCTCTTGTCGTCCCCTCTTCAAGAAGACATTCAATAGCTGAGCTCAAGTGGTACTTGATCACAGCAGCGGGAAGCTCATCAATATTGTCGATGTTGTCACATAAAATAGTCCAAACCAAATTAGGATCAACTTTGTTTAGAAGTTCCGTATACTCTCGACGCTCGCTAGATGTAAGTTGTGTGCCTAAAGGATCCAATGATTCAGTAAGTTTGCCACGCATTTCATCAAACAACTTCGCTTGTTCAAATGAACCAGTAAAAGTCTTAAATAATTCTGCGTGGGGCGTAAACTTTGAATCGATACTATCTTTTTGAAGCATCCCTTTTTCACCAAAAGCGAATTCTCTCACTTTGTCTTCCTGTGTTCCAAGGTCGGCAAGATCAGGATATGCATCATGGATTTCCTTGAACAAAGGATCTGTCGCAAATCTCTCCGGGCTGATAAGCCGGAAAAACCCAAAGGCATACGCTTTCATTAAGTACTCTTTGGTATCTTCTGCAAGTTCTCTATCAGAAATGCCTGCTGTGGCTTTTTCTACCGAATGCAGGTAACTATTCATATGGCTTCGAATATACCGCATGATCGCAGGACGTTCTGAAACAAATTCTTCAAAAACAGACTGGTGAAAATTGAGGGACCATAGTTCCCCAGCAAAGACTGAGCTTGATACGCTAGCATCTTGAATTGGAGTGTTATTAAAATCTCTCGTTAAAGATTCATTTCCACCCGCAGCAAGGATCACGCTATCTGCGGAATTCGCACCACCAGGCAAGAATGCTGTATGCGAAATAAGATCATGATTGAACCATGTTGCCATTTCTTGCAGTTTTGTAGCAATATTTTTTGACTCTGAATTTTGACGGATCTGTGCAAGCGGTTCTTCTTCCAAGACGATAGTGCCCTGATTGAATCCAGACATGGTTGGGTGAAACTTATCACGAAAATGTGAGAAGCCGAACAACAATTCCCAATTGCGCTTTTTATTTACCATTATTGGATCAAAAAATCCTAACGATACTTTTCTTCCATCTTCAAGCTGTTTGGTTCCCGCAAGCATTACCCCATTGATGCTTTTTTCTTTTCTTAAATCCTTCAGCTCTTTAAAATATTCTTTTGAAATAAGCGATGTTGTAGCAGAAACTACCGTTTTATCAGGCATTGTTTTTGCAAGGACATCATGTTTTTCTATTGAAACTTTTTCTATTGAGACGCCGGCGACCTTAAAAAATGGATCGTTCTTTGCATTAATCTCTGGATCAAATCCGAGAGTGCTTTTGACAGTTTTTTTGTATAAATCTATCTCCTCGTTTCGGATCTGCTCGAGCGTATAATCTGATAGATCATCCATAGACCTGGAAAAAGCTTCTGTGACTTCTTCATTGCTTTTGAATAGTAAATTCTCTTTGTTTACCAATAATTTTCCTTCTGTCTTTTTGTTATTCTCGATTGCTGGCATTTCCATCATGATGGATGGATTTTAGCACATTTGGACAAATACAAAAGAGCGGCGCCGTAGGCGCCGCTCTTTTTGTTCTATATCTAATACTCTCGCATTGAGAGCTGCGCATCGATGCGCTTCAAGAGGTCGAGGACCACTGAAACGACGATGAGGAGCGCGGTACCACCGATAGCGATCTGCGTGATGCCGGTAACTTCTTTGAGGATGAGCGGAATAATCGCGATCAAGCCCAAGAAGATAGCGCCGACAAACGTGATTCGTGAAGTGATGTTTCCGACATACTCTTCAGTCTGCATACCTGGGCGAACGCCTGGGATAAATGCACCGTTCTTCTGAAGGTTCTCAGCCATTTGATGTGGATCAAAAGTGATAGCCGTGTAGAAGTACGTAAATACGAATACGAGTACGAAGTAGACAGCGGCATATGCCCAAGCATTCTGAACGAATGCAGTAAGCGCATGACCGATACCCTGCAATGTGCCGTTCGCTGCGCCAGAGAGAGCTGTACCAAGAATCTGCGGGAACAATAGAATTGAAAGCGCGAAGATAATTGGCATAACGCCTGCCTGGTTGATGCGAATTGGAACATAGGTAGATACACCACCTGTTGTCTTGTTACCGACAAGTCGCTTAGCGTAAGTAACTGGAATCGATCGCTCCGCTTCGGAGACAAATACGACTGCAGCAACGACCACAAGAGCGATTGCGATAAAGATGATCAATGTAGGAATCTGTGAAGCATCGAAGGTGAACAAGAAGCGTGAGAGCTCTTGAGGAACCTGTGCAACGATACCTGCGAAGATAATGAGTGACATACCGTTTCCAATACCGAACTCAGTAACGATCTCACCGATCCACATAAGCAAGATTGAACCTGCAATGATGGTGATGAGTGCTACGAGCTGCTGGAAGAGGTCGAGCTGTCCGAGGATCCCTTGTCGAGACAAGATGACCATCAAGCTAAAGCCCTGAATTGCTGCCAACGGAACGGTAAGCAATCGTGTGTACTGTGCGAACTTTCTGCGTCCGTTCTCTCCTTCTTCTTGGTAGAGCTGCTTCAAGCGCGGGATCATGATCGTGAGCAACTGGAGAATGATCGAAGCCGTAATGAACGGTCCGACTCCAAGCATGATCAATGAGAGCGTTGAGAGTCCTCCACCTGAGAAGATGTTGAGTACGCCGAAGAATTGGTTGTTGTTGAGGAATGCAGCGAGACGTCCGGCATCGATGCCCGGAACTGGGATTGCGGCCAAAAGGCGAAACGCCAAGAGTGCCAAGATCATGATCAAGACTCGTTTGCGGAGCAAGCGGTCAGTGAACACCATCTTAATTTTTTTCCATACTGTTTCCATACATGTTGGAAGCTACAGCTAGCGAAGTCAATTACTTGACTGCGCCGCCTGCAGCGACAATTTTATCTTGTGCCTGCTTTGAAACTTTGCAGCCGGAGAACAAAAGAGGAATTGAAATGTTTCCAGTTGCCAAGATCTTCACGACCGGTTTTGAACCTTTCGGATAGGTCACGAGCTTCTTTTCACGCAATGACTCAGGAGTTACCTGGTCGTTCTTCTGGAATGCTGTTTCAAGAGCGCTCAAGTTGACGACGCAAGCTTTTCCCTGAAATGAATGAAAACGGTAACCGCGAAGCTTTGGGAGCTTCTTGATGATGACGCGCAATTCTGGATATTTTTTGTTTCCAGCTCGAGCGTTCTGACCTTTGGTACCACGACCAGAAGTCTTACCTCGTTTTCCTCCACGTCCTACTTGAACGTGTTTTTCATTTGGATTTTTTCGTTTGAGTTGATGTAACTGCATAAGATTACTCCTTTACTGGGGCTGCAGCAGCAGCTTCAGGTGCTTTTACTTCGACCGGTCCCATTCCTCGCTTGGTAGCGATTTTAGAAAGAGCTTTGATCGTCACACGGGCGATGTTGAGCTTGTTCTTTGAACCTGAGTTGATTTTTGAAGTGACGTTTGAAATACCGGCGAGGTTCAAGATGTCGCGAGTTGCTGATCCTGATACCAATCCTTTACCGTTGTTCGGTCGGATCATAACGCTTGCGCTTGAGTACTTAGCTGCTACTTCATGAGGGATCGAGCCTTTCTTGTTGAGATTGATCTTGATCATCTGCTTGCGAGCGCTTCGTACTGCTTTGTTGATTGCGAGCGATGTATCGCCTGCCTTTCCTGTTCCGACTCCGACTGATCCTTTCTTGTCGCCGATTGCAATTGAAACTGCAAATGACATACGTCGTCCTCCTGATACCACACGGGTAACGCGGCGGATTGAGATCATCTTCTGTTCGAATTCAGGCTTTGGTCGGTCAAATGAAGGACGTCCTCGGCGATCTCCGCCTCGGCTTCCTCCTGGTCCGCCAGTTCGTGGGCCTGAAGAGCTACCTGCGCCTCGAGGACCTCCTGGTCCGCGTGAGCCTGCACCTCCACGAGCACCACCTGCACCTGCTGGTCGAGCATGAGCTGGACGAGCTGCTGGGGCTGCTGTTGTTGGTTTTGTGTCTGCCATATAGTTTAGAATTTAAGACCAGCCTTACGTGCAGCATCCGCGAGGAGCTTTACGCGACCAGTGTATTTAAAACCGTTTCGATCAAAGACGACCTCCTTGATGTTTTTTGCGAGAGCAGCTTCTGCAACGAGCTTTCCGATCTCTTCAGCGCGAAGAGTCTTGGTGCCTTTTGCAGTTTTTACGTCTGATGCCTGTGCTACTGTCTTTCCTGCATTGTCATCGATGATCTGAGCATAGATGAATTTGTTGGAACGATAGACTGACAAACGTGGACGTGATTCGGTACCCGAAATTTTCATTCGGATTTTTCGCTTCAAGCGAAGGCGCTTCTGATCTTTGTTTTGCTGTGTTTTCATATAGTTGATGCTTACGCAGTTTTCTTACCTTGCTTGCGGCGAACGACCTCACCTTCATAGTGAAATCCTTTACCTTTATATGGTTCTGGCTTTTTGAGGGCGCGTACCATAGAAGCGAATTGTCCGACCTTTTCTTTATCGATACCAGTGACAGTGATGTTGTTTTTTTCAGCAGTGACAGTAAGTCCTTCTGGAACTGGAACTGAAACTGGGTGTGAGAATCCGAGGGCGAGATCAAGGTTTGAGCCTTTTACTTCGCTTTTGAATCCCACTCCTTCGAGAATGAGCTTCTTTACATATGGAGTGTTTACGCCTGCAATCATGTTTTTGACATGTGAAGCGTATGTTCCCCAAAGTGCGTATGCGAATCCTCCTGAAATCGATGGCTTGAAAGTGACTTTGTCGCCTTCAATCATGATGGTAACTTCATCTCGAAATGTTCGTGTAAGTGTTCCCTTTGGACCTTTGACAGTCAAAGTGCCGTCCTGAAGTTTTACTTCAGTTCCGCTTGGAATAACTAGTTCTTGTTTACCGACTCGTGACATATATATAACTCAAAATTCGATTACCAAATCGAAAGGATTACTTCGCCACCGACGTGCTCTTTCTTGGCTTCCTTGTCTGTAAGGATTCCTTTTGGAGTTGAGAGTACCATGATGCCGCGGCCGTTTTTGACTGGCTTGAGATCATTGACGCCCATATAGGTTCGTCGTGATACTTTCGATACGCGCATGACATCGTCAATGCGTGGTGTTGCGTCTTTGTAAAGAAGTTCGACCTCGATAACTTCTCCTACTTTCTTTGCCTTCTTGCTTACGCTCTTGATAAATCCCGAACGTACCAAAGTGTTTGCGATCTCGAGCTTGATTTTTGAATGCGGAAAAGCGACGGTAGCATTACCGGCACGTGACGCGTTCTTGATCATGACGAGCATGTTTGCGATTGGATCCATAGATAACTTCTGAGAGTTAGGCGGTTATTACCATGATGACTTGCGTACTCCAGGAATCATTCCTTCGTTTGCAAGTTCACGGAAACAGATTCGGCAAAGGCCGAAATCCCGCATGAATCCTCTACCGCGACCACAGCGAAAACAACGATTTTTCGCTCGTGTGGAGAACTTTGGCTTTTTTAACGATCGGGCAACAGTTGATGTTTTTGCCATACTTAAAAAGCTACTTTTTTTAATAAATTCATCCTCCAATATCGCGCTTGGGCTCATGAGATGCTTAATTGGGCAAAAACCCTGTAAGCACAATATGAAACCGAACGGATTAAGAAGACAAAAGCACCATGACCGGTGCTTTCGACATAATAGCAGAAATGGGTGAAAAGTCAATAATTATTACTGACAACCTTCGATACCAGGATCCATATCTATAACGCATGGTGAGCCCCACTCCGTATTTACTACATCCATAAAGTTAGGATTTAAATTAAATTGCTTGGTGTACACTAAAAAAGAAGCTCCAATAAGAACTATTTGAATAATGAATAGTTTTTTAATCATATATAAACAACAGGTATATTAAAAAATACAATAATAAGGAATCGCGAAATTATCTGGCATAAAGTAAAAAGTATAACAGTTAGAAGCAATTGTTTTTTAAATTTCCCTCTGCGGTATGGAAGATATGTTACCAAGATTGGTAAAATAACGACAAAAATATAACCGGTAGTGAAAAGCAATATAGTATTTCTTGGTTGAGTTACTATGCTTTCTTGCAGAAGAGCACGTACATTAGGAAGAATAGTCAAAACAATATGAGCAATACTCCCTACTACAAGCAACCAAAAAGACCATTTAGCTAGGGTCGCATCACTTGAATCAGAAACTGGAGCCGGGATTGGCGTTGGAATTGAAGCTGATCCAGTAAGAAAACTTGCTTCTGTTATCTCCTCATCTTTCCAACCTTGAGCGACCAATGTGGGGCGATAGACGGATTCGGGAATACCTGCTGCTTTTTGTTTTTGTATATATGAGACCAGATCCTGGTTTAACATACACAGAGTATATCAGACCGTATAAAAGAAAAACACCCAGTAACGGGTGTTTTTCTTTTTGAAGTTTTATTTAGCAGCTTCTGCTGACTTGAACGGCACCCCGATCAACTCAAAGAACTTTGTAGCTTCTTTTTTGTTTTTCGCTGATGTGACGATAGTGATCGCCAAACCGAAGATGTCTTTCAATTCTTCATCTCCAGTCTCAGGAAAGATGCTGTGCTCTTTCACTGGGATAGTGATGTTACCGATGTCGTCTACGATGCGTCGCTCGAGACCGCGGAAGTCCTTTGTTCGAGGAAGTGCGATGTTGAGGAGCTTGTCGAGGAACGAGTACATGCGAGTATTTCGGAGTGTGACTGCAACGCCGATAGCGTCACCTGCACGAACCTTGAAGCTCGCAACTGATTTCTTTGCCTTGCGGAGAGTTGGCTTCTGGCCAGTGATCTTCGCGAGACGATCAAGAATGAAGTCGTTACGGTTCTTGTCTTTCTTGATAGCGCTTCCAGTTCCAACAGATATTACTACCTTCTGGATCTTTGGAGCAGCCATCTTGTTCTTGTAGCCGAACTCGCCTTTCATTGATGCGATCGATTCTTCTGCTTTTGCTTTGACTGATTTCATAGGTATTACTTGAGCTCTTGTCCGCTCTTCTGAGCGACGCGAACTCGCTTACCGGAAACGACCTTTTTCTGAACGCGTGTGCCCTTTCCTCCTTTCGGATCAACTGGCTGAACGTTTGAGATGTGAATTGAACGAGTAACATCGATGATCTCACCTTTGCCGCCTGATGTGCGGGTCTTCTGGTGCTTCTTCCAAATGTTTACTCCTTCAACGAGGACTCGATTCTTTGCAGTCAAGACCTTTGCGATCTTGCCTTTTGCTCCCTTGTCCTTACCTGAGAGCACTACTACGCTGTCTCCTTTTTTGATATGCATATAATTAGAGCACTTCAGGTGCGAGTGAAATTATCTTCTGATAACCTGCCTCACCGACTTCACGTGGGATTGGACCAAAGATGCGACCTGCTTTTGGTTCTGGCTTTTCTTTATCGAGGATCACAACTGCGTTGTCATCGAATCGGATGTACGAACCGTCCTTGCGGCGGTAAGCATCGCGAACTCGAACTACAACTGCGCGGTGAACGTCTTTCTTCTTGACCGCCTTGCGAGGCTCAGCGATTTTGACTGAAATAATGACGAGGTCTCCGATCGAAGCGTAACGTCGCTTTGAGCCTTTCAAAACTTTGAAGACTTTACCAACTTTACCTCCGGCGTTGTCTGTGATCTTTACTACTGTTCCATCTTGAATCATATAAGTTTCTGAGTTAGTAGGATGCGATTATGCAGCCTTGCCAACTACGATGAATTTTTTATCTTTAGAGATCGGACGAGTCTCCATTATTTCGACCTTGTCGCCTGTCTTGTAGGCATTTTCTTCGTCATGCGCCTTGTACTTCTTTGAGATAGTGTAGTACTTCTGGTATTTTTCGTGCTTAACGTAACGGTCAACTTTGACGACAACAGTCTTGTTCATCTTGTCAGAAGTGATCACGCCCGCCATGACTTTACCTTTTGGCTCGCTAGCAGTTTCCTGCTTTGCTACTTTTGCTTTCTTTGTTGTTGCTGCTTTCATGATTATTGTGCTGCGCGAGTCGCAAGTTCTGTCTTCAACTGCGCGATTAATTTTTTAGAAGTAC
This sequence comes from uncultured Candidatus Saccharibacteria bacterium, assembly GCA_964450735.1. Classification (GTDB taxonomy): domain Bacteria; phylum Patescibacteriota; class Minisyncoccia; order Phycocordibacterales; family UBA9973; genus DALYCO01. Next base: position 53,547 of record CAYVDC010000004.1, read on the forward strand.
GACCTGCTTTGACATCTTTCTGGCGTGTCATTCCTTCAGCGAATTTGAATCCTCGAACATTTTCCATTTCCGTAGCGAGCATAGTTGCGAGCTCTTCAGTAGTCTTGTCTTTGAGAGTTGCTTTCTGTGTTTTCATATAATTATGCTCGGCTTACGATTTTGGTTTTGACCGGGAGTTTTGTTCCTGCCTTGCGGAGAGCTTCCTTTGCGATGACTGCATCTACGCCGTCAACTTCAAAGATAATGCGTCCTGGGCGAACTTCGAAGCAGTATGAATCTGGATCTCCTTTTCCTTTTCCCATACCCACTTCAGCAGCCTTTCGGGTAACTGGTCGGTCAGGGAAAATACGAATCCATACCTTGCCGGCCTTTGTGAGGTGGCGAGTCATGGCCTTTCGAGCTGATTCAAGCTGAGCTGACGTTACGCGGTGGAGGCCTTCAGATTTGAGTCCGAATCCGCCGAATGCGAGGGTCACGCCACGAGTATCAGGCTTTGAGAGTTTGGCATCGCTCTTGCGATTCGTCTGCCACTTGCGGTGTTTTACTTTTTTAGGGAGTAACATATTATTTAACTCTTATTGTTTGCCTCCCGCCTTTGGAGCGTCAGCAAATACTATTCCTCGGTTGATCCAGACCTTGATACCGATGTCGCCGTAAGGCAAGTGTGCTCGCTCTCGAGCGAAGTCGATGTCCGCTCGGAATGTCTGAAGTGGGATTGATCCACGCTTCAATTCTTCTGAACGTGCGATTTCAGCGCCGCCGAGACGTCCGCCGATAACGATACGTGCTCCTTCTACGCCGCGAACGCCCATGACCTTTTCGATCGTCTGCTTGATGACGCGTCGGTATGGCATGCGCTTTTCGAGACCTTCAGCAACTGCAAATGCGACCAAGCGTGCGTCTGCATCTGGGTTGGTAACTTCAACGATATCGATCTTGAGTTCTTCAGGCATGCGAAGTTTCTTCGCTGTGATGAACTTAGTGATATCGTTCTTGAGCTTGAGTGTTCCTTCGCCTGATCGTCCAATCAAAACGCCTGGGCGTGATGTGCGGAAAATAATGCGAGTAGATTTCTGGTTTCGCTCGATTTCAATCGATGAAACATATGATCCGCGGAGCTTCTTATCCAAATATTCTCGCAAGAGAACGTCTGTTTTCAAATTGTCCTGATACTTCTTGTCGCCTGCAAACCATCGTGATTTCCAGTCGCGAAGCATAATGAGACGGTGTGCGTATGGGTGAACTATTTTTGACATATATATGTGTTAGATAATTACTTTTTTGTTGCTGTCTTCTTCGCGACCTTTGGTGCAGCTGCTTTCTTGACTGCTACTTTCTTTGCTGGAGCTTTTGCTGCTGATTTCTTAGCAACTACCGGCTTTGGCAAACCTTTTCGGTGTTTTGGAGCTTTTTCAGTCTTTTCAGCAAGGAGGATCATAACGTGTGATCCGCGCTTGTTGATGCTTGATGCACGTCCGAATGCGCGTGGCATTGAACGATGCAAGACAATTCCTTTGTCTACACGCATTTCCTTGATAACAAGGTTTTCTGCTGAGAGACCATTCTGGTTGACTGCGTTAGCTACTGCTGAAGCCAAAAGCTTCTCGAGCGGAGCTGCTGCGCGCTTGACCATGAACTTAAGTTCCATTTCTGCTTCCTTAACGCTTTTGCCAACGAGTGATTTTGCAACCAATCGGACTTTACGTGGAGCTTGTCTGTAATTTGAGAGTAATGCTTTCATAGTATGGACTCTTATTTCTTCTTATCAGCTGGAGCGGATTTTGCTGCCTGAGCTGCTGAGATTTCGGCCTCTTTCTTCTTTTGCTCAAGTTCTTTCTGCATCTTACCTCCGTGTTTGGTAAACTTGCGAGTCAAAGAGAATTCTCCGAGTCTGTGTCCGACCATGTCTTCTGTAACTAGAACTTCTACGTGTATCTTGCCGTTGTGAACGCCGAAGATGAATCCCACCATTTCTGGTGCGATCTGTGATGCGCGGGACCATGTCTTGATAACGCCAGTCTTTTGTGGCTCTTTGCCAGCAATTTTCTTGAGCAGGCGCTCATCGACATACATTCCCTTTTTGAGTGATCGTGTCATGTATAGGGTTTCTCGAACGACCTTATAAAATAAGGCTATTCGGTTATTAAAGCAAGGAAAGTAATGGTATTCCTTGCCAAGTTAACAATAATAATTTACTAGTTTCAAGCCCGAAATCCGGGTTTGAGACTAATTAAAAGGGCTCTTTCGAGGAGCCGATGGGGTCAGATTAGCAGGAAATGGGCTGAATGTCAAATATAACCTTGATTTTATTGACGAAAGAGCAGTTTATGGTAAGGTAAGAGGTATTTCCTCATTAAAACCTGAATATGGAACGATTAAAAAACAAAGACCTCATCAAGAAAATTTTTGACAGAGGCATAGTTGGGACCAATTTCCTTAAACCTATCACCTTCAAATCGCGTATCCGTTCATGGATATATTGCGACTGGCGCAAAGCCTGCGGCCACCCCGATTTGATGGATGATATAAAAGAGGGGCTTGCAGAGATTGTAAGAACCGCTCCTATTACAGCTGATGCAGTATTTGGAGTAGCAACCGGTGCTATTCCGCACGCCACGCTTCTTGCGCAGCACTTAAAGCTGCCATTTGGCTATGTGCGCCCTGATGCCAAAGCAAAAAATTACGGCTTAGGCAAAAGAGTAGAAGGCACTGATGTAAAAGGCAAAGTAGTATTATTGGTAGAAGACTTAAACTCAACAGCAACCAGCATGATAGAAAATGCTGCTATCTTAAAAGAAGAAGGCGCTGCCGAAGTTATTCTGTTATCAATATTTACTTACAACCTGGCAGAAGCAAATGCAAATATTGAGAATTCCGGCTTACGGTACTACTCATTACTGAGCATTAATGACTTATTGCCGTACTTGAAGGAACAATTGGATGTAGATCAATTTGTATCTGCAACTGATTGGATACAAGACCCACGCGCATGGTTTGATAAATACAAAACCACATTCAATTTTGGTTTTCTAACCACACTTCGTAAATCGGCAAAACAAGCCGGTAACATTGCGTGCATGGGCCTTGATCCTGTGCTGGAATCACTACCAAATGAATTCAGCTCGCAAGGGGTTCGGGGCATATACAGCTTTTACAAAGTTTTGTTTGAGGCAATGCGCACTGCAAATCTTTCGCCGGCGATGTTTAAGCCTAATGAAGGATTTTTCTCTTCACTCAATAATGGCTTCGAAGGAAGCTTTGTGGGAGACGAAACTTTGAGCAAGGTTAATGCGTTGGTAAGAGATATTTTCTTTGGCATTCCTCTTAATATAGATGCAAAGAGAGGCGACATTGGAAAATCATCAGATAATTACGCTAAAGAGTATTACTGTGGTTGGAAAACTGAAGCCATGACTATTCATACTTACATGGGCAAAGATTCAGTTATGCCTTTTGTTAAATACTGTTCAGCCGAAAAATGCTGCGGAGTATACGCATTAGACAGAACATCGAACCCCGGCGGTAATGATTTTCAAACACTGCTTATCGGCAATGAACCGCTTCATAGTATTGTTGGCGGAAAAATTATCGAATGGGGCACGGGCGCTTATGGTTTGGGAGCAGTAGTAGGAGCAACATCTATCGAAGAACTTTCTTTTTTAGCTAAAAAGTTTGCAGGTAAAGATGTTCCATTACTTGTTCCTGGCGTTGGCGATCAAGGCGGTAAAGCGCCTGATGTGATGCATGCGTTACATATGGCGAAGTACGAAATAGAGTTGGCGCGCATTAACAGCTCGTCAAAACTAACACACCCTTGGGGAACAAACGAGGCACCGAGTAACTGGCTTGAACTTTGTTTAAACAATATTAAACAGTTATGCCACGAAACAAACATTGCGGCATAAATAATGCCAAGATTAATTAAAAGAACAGCGGGTCGAGATTAAAATCTCTTCCCGCTTTTTTAGTTGCCTTATTTCCCTTTTTATGGGATAAATGGCCAAACAAACGTACTCTACACATGAGAAAAATAACCTTTACCTACGGTGGCTTCAATAATGCCTTCCGTGTCATGCCAGGAGCTGGCATTGCAAAAACCATTGAGGATGTAAAAGCCTTGCTCAAAAACAAGGACATCACCATCATCGTATTTGGCTCTATTACAGTTTTGGGACGCAACGGAAACGACGGCAACCAAATGTACATAGATCCCAAAGGCGAGTTTACTGTTAACTCAGTTGGTATGACCAACCTCGGCAAAGAAAAGTACAAAACAGTACTCAGAGAAATTGTTGAGCTTGTTCACGAAGCTGGTAAAAAACTTGTGGTAAGCATCGCTGCTGTACAGTCATACAAAGAATACTCTGAACTGCTTCAGTTCTGCATCGAGTGCGGCGCAGACGGCGTTGAACTAAACTTCGGCTGTCCTAACGTTGTTGACGGTGGTACAAGTCACGCAATACCAAGCTTTGATCCGGAAAACCTTCGCATTACGCTTGAGTACATTGAAAATGAGTTTGGCGGCACAGTGCCTATACCAGTATGGGTGAAAATTTCACCGCTCATACATGAACACACGATGGTTCGAACCGTCGCTTCTAGTAAACCTATCGAATACACATTTGCGCTTAACAAAGACTTGGCGAAAAAAGTTTGCGATGTACTGAACGGATTCAATTTCATAAAAGCAGTAGTATGTTGCAACACTATCGGCAATGTATGCGCGCTTGATGAAACTGGAAAACCGATGATTGGGCCGAACAGCAACAATCCCAAAAATACCGGCGGACTTTCAGGAAAAGCAGTGCATGCGATAAGTGTACGGCAAACCATGTTTTTTAGAGCAAACTTGAAACCAACCATTGATATTATTGGTGCAGGCGGCAATGAGACAGGCGAAGACATGGACGACTTTATTAGAGCAGGAGCTGCTGGAATTCAGGTAGTTTCTCCATACTATCGGAACAAAGATCCCTTCGTATTCAGCAATATTGCATCTTTATACGTCTTACTTGATTAACGAACTACTTACGTACGATATATTCGGCCTTCGGAAACGAAGGCCTTTTTTATTGTCTTTTTTGATTTCCATGGTAATGTGTGAGCAACTAAATTCCATTAAAACATGAAACTGAACAACAACCAGCTGAAAAAAGTATTGGCATTTTTGCACAATATGGGCCTTACTGATGTAACCGAAGAAGACATACTACAAATAGTAGAGAATGACTTCGACGGCCATGCCCATGCACGCAAAGGCGCACAGACCAAAATCATCATTCCGCAAATGAAACAAGTTTCTGTTGCAGCATTTTATATGCCTAATGCAACCGTCAATGAAATTGGCGATAATGAAATCGGAATTACCTCCTACGAAAAATTGATGTGGTACCGCAATCATATTTTAGAAGAATGCGGCCCAAATTTTTTACCGCTCTTTTCTTTATACCTTTCAGAAAAACTTTCCGTGGCTGACATTGAACGGGCATGGAAAGAAAAGCTGATTTCCGGTATCAAGTATTATCCAAAGGGTGCGACCACAGGCAGTGAAGGCGGCTCAAGCGGCTTTGCAAAACTGCGTGCACAATTGGAATGCATGAACGATCTTAAAATTACTTTTAACATGCATGGTGAAATACCCACTATCGACGGCATCAACCCCGTACCTGGCGGAGAACGCGAACCTTTATTCTACCGAACCGAAGGTGAGGAATTACTGCAATGGTACACAGGACCAATTGTTGCTGAACATATCACAACATGGGAAGGCGTTGAGTTTACGAAGCGGTATGACAATGTAGTAGCTACGCTCACACCTCAACATTGCTTGCTTAGCAATATGGCAATCTTTCATAAAGTAAAAGCAAACAACGATTGGTATAACTACGCCATAAAAATGGGTCTGTGCCCTAGCATGATATGCGCGCCAGTCCTAAAAGAACAAACGCAAGTTGCCGCCATATGGCAAGCACTTATTTGGCAGTATCGCCAAAAAAAGAAAAAGTTCTTCAAAGGTACTGACACTGCACATCACCCACCGCACGGAAAATACAAAGAAGAATGCGACTGCGGCGTGTACAACTCACCGATACAGATGGAAATGTATTACATGCTGTTTAAATACCTCGACACATATTCGTGCAAAGGTATTATGGACGACTTTCAACGGTTTATGAGCGATATTGGTATGGAGTTTTATGGGATTACCGGCAAGGTAACAAACAAAACCATAGCTATTGTACGTACGCCAAACAAAATCGAAGCCGAATACGGCGGAGCAGTGCCACCATTTGCTGGTGAAACGCTTCCTTGGAAGGCAATCGATATAACTGCCGCCTTGGCAGACGAATAATTACAACACTAAAAAAACCTATGTCCCCGTTTCGAAAGAGACGGGGCTTTTTGTACCAAAGCGTTTTTTCGTATATAGTGGAGCTATGAAGATCGGCATATTTGATTCAGGCCTCGGAGGACTTTTCATCATGAAAAGCATTGTTTCGAGCTTGCCACAATATGACTATATCTACCTCGGAGACACCTTACGCCTTCCCTACGGAGATCGCGACCAGGCCACCATCCAGACGTTTCTTCGAAACGGAGTGGACTATCTGTTTAAACAAGGCTGCGTGCTCATCATAGTTGCCTGTAACACCGCCTCAGCAGAAGCTCTGCGTCAGATACAGCAAACATATCTCCCCGAATGCTATCCCGATCGCCGCGTACTCGGCGTGATCATCCCTGCAATCGAAGAAGCTATGCGCGGCGACCGAGTCGGCGTCCTTGGGACCATGGCCACAGTGAAGTCTCGTACCTACGAAAAAGAATTCAAAAAAAAGAGCAGCCATATTCGCGTCTTTCAACAAGCAGCGCCGCTTCTCGTTCCCATGATTGAAAACGGCGAATGGAACCTCATCGAGCCCGTACTGCGCGAATACTTGCAGCCGCTTTTGGAAAAAGATATCGACACACTCGTCCTCGGCTGTACGCACTACCCTATTTTGAAAAAAGAAATCCGCAATATCATCGGACCGGAGGTCCATCTCGTCTGTCAGGATGAATTCATCGACAAGAAACTTGAGGACTACCTCAAACGTCATCCTGAGATCAGCGACAGACTTTCCTCAAACGGAACACGTGAATTTACAATTACAAAAACTAGCGAGCATTTTGAAAAGCTCGCCAAAGAATGGTTCAACAAAGACATCGAACTAAAAGTTATTGAGATTCCGGAGATCTAGAAAATAAAATTACATCCTACTTTTCCACCTGCGCTTCATCGATAATTCTTGAAGCCTCGCGCCCAAACGTAGTGACAATCTCTCGACAAGCGGCAACAAATTCCTTGTCTTCGAATAAACTCGTATCGATCTCCTGAGAACTGTCATTTTGACGATCATATTCTCCAAGAAAAGCTCCGTATGTTGAAAAAAGGTTTTCAATCTCTGCATTCATTTTTCCATACAGGTCAGCAAGCTTGGACTCCGACTGGGTCATTTTGATCTTTTGATCCTGTTTAAGCTTGGCGAACAAACCGCCAACGAACAGTTGAGACTCAGCAATAAGTCGAAACGTACTTTTGCCACTGAATTCAGTGGGCCGTATTTCAAGACGGCAAATATTACGCGCCTGTTTCTTCATTTTCCTCGATTTCTGAGTACGCCCTGACTTTATGAGAACCGAGTTTGCTGTTTTGCGTTTTTTTATGCGATCAGCTGTGACAAATGCGTAGGTTAAAATATCGGTCACGCGTTGCACGTGGTTGCGTGTTTCCGAATCTTCAAATGTTAATCCTTCTGGAACACCAAAATTAAGATGAAGGGAAAGTGAGCCAGGTATGATTTCTCTTTCTCCTGAAACAGGATTGTCTTGTGTCGGCAATATATCAAGCATGCCAAGTTCTTGGAGGACTCGCGCCTGTGGTCCGGGACTATAAGAAAAGTTCGGATTAACTTCAAAAAGCATTTCTGATTCCTGATCAGTATGTACGTCGAGAAGATCGAAAGTTTTTTTGTAATCAAGCAATTCTTCAGTTTCGGGTATTTCAACTTCGATGCCGATTGTAGGCAACGGATTGGTTTTGCTCATATACTTCTCTTCTTTCTCTGAGTAGTATCTCATCTCCGCATATTCATTCGCCAGATCCGTATCAGTGGCATGCGGATTCTGCTTAAGAAATGTAAAAAGATGCAACCGCGCCATAGGCATGACAGTCGGTTCAAGCTCTCTGAACATTCTGGTGAAATCGATTACTCGCTTGGCTAGACCTGAATATTCTTTTGATTTTGGGCTTTCGTTCGTTATCTCAGGCTCAAAGAGGCCTTCTTCTGGAGGTAAATCAAATCCATCATCGATGCCTTCATACGATTCTTCAGGTATTTGGGTTTTGGGCCTAGGGGCACCAATAAATCTCTCTTGCATAATTATGAATGGAAATAGGAAATAAGCTTTGGGATGAAAATAATGCAGCCGATCACGATTGCCGCGATAGCTGAGAGTAACACTGCGCCAGCTGCGACGTCTTTGGTATCACGAGCGAATGGATGTTCCTCTGGACTGGTAAGATCAATATCAAATTCAATTGCGGTATTGAATGCTTCCGCGAGAATGACGATTGAAATAGCAAGCACGATTGCGAGCCACTCGCTTTGGGTTATCCGAAAAAAGAAACCGAGAAACACGGCAACTGCCCCAGCTAGCAAATGGAGCCACATATTGTGCTGAGTTTTTAGTAATACAAAGATACCGCGTAGCGCATATTGGAAGCTCTTGCCTCGCTTTACCACGCTGAATGCTTCAAGTTCTTTGGCTGGTTCATCAAACATAGGGTAAGTATAGCAGAGTATGCGAAAGGGGGAAATTGATACCTTAGATCTCTTTGGTGTACAATTTTGAGTAGAAAAAATGCCCCGCGTGTAGGCAGGGCATTTAAATAAAAATCTTATACGATTAGGATGTTTTTTGTGATGGATGATGTAGGTATCTCAGAAGTTTTTGCTCAAATGCGCTAAATTTCTGTGTTTTTTTCTTAGCTGCTTTTCTAGGCTTATTGTGCATAATTTGAACAATCATGTATATGGTATATATAAATATCAGTGCGCCGATAATAGACGCCCATGATAAATAAGGAACCCATTCAACACGGTACATTAGAATCAAGCATGCCGGAATAGTTGTGAGCGTAAGCATGCTCGCAACAAAAGCAGAAACCTCCTGATCAAGGAATATCCGAGCAAGATTGTACACGCAAACACACATACCAAACGATAATCCGAGTAAAACAAAAAAACCTTCAATACCCTGCAAGTAACGGGGGTACTGAAAGAGCGTGTACTCATCGAGCGGCAGCAATCTGCCTGCAAAGAAATTCATGCAAAAAGTAATACCAAGAGCGGCGGAGAGGGTAACGGTTTTCTTCATAAGTGTTTTTTCTTTTAAAGTGTGTACGAATGATTGTAACTAGAGTACACCTGATTTGAACAAAAGTCGAGAGCTAAAATTTCTACTACAATCGTAACTAATGTTACATAAACATTTGTTACTGAGTGGCTGCACGCGCCTGATCGCTGAGTTTTAAAAGTATCACGCGGCGCGCGGTGATGCCCCTTCCGGGGCATCAAAAAACCACGCTTGCAGGCGTGGTTGATTGAAAATTTCTCTCTTTGTTTGTGTGATTAAGATTCCTTTCGCTTCTTGCCAGTGACGCGGCGTGAGACGATGAATGGGTTTGAGTATTTCTTTGGAGTACGAGTCTTTCGTCCACCAGTAACTTTACCCCACATTGTCTTCGGTCGTCGCAATCCACGGCCTTGTCGTCCTTCACCTCCACCGTATGGGTGGTCAACAGGGTTCATAACCGAACCACGAACAGTTGGGCGAATACCCTTCCATCGTGAGCGTCCAGCTTTACCGTAGTTTCGAAGTTTGTTCTCGTCGTTTGATACTTCACCGATTGTAGCCCAGCAAAGCTCAGAAACTTTTCGAACTTCAGATGATGGCATCTTCAAGTTTGTATATCCATCAGCGTTCGCGACAACTTGTACGAATGTTCCAGCGCCACGTGAGAGTTTTGCTCCACCGTTTTGCTTGAGTTCGACGTTGTAGACAAACATACCGACTGGGATGTACTTGAGCGGAAGTCGGTTTCCCGGCTTGAGAGCTGCCTTTTCAGAAACGATGAATTCGTCTCCGACGCGAGTCGTCTTTGAGGCGATCACGTAGCGCTTCTCTCCGTCAGCATACACTGCGAGAGCAATGAAGGCTGTTCGGTTTGGATCGTATTCAACAGAAGCGATCTTGGCTGGGATTTCTTTCTTGTTGTACAAGAAATCGATCTCGCGGTAGACACGCTTGTTACCACCTCCCTTGTGTCGAGTAGTGATACGGCCCTGGTTGTTGCGTCCAACTGAACGCTTGGTTCCCTTGGTGAGAGCCTTTTCAACTTTGTGGCCGGAAAGCTTTTCCTTGTAGTTAACTGTCTGAAGCTGGCGTCGTGACGCGCTTGTAGGTTTATAGGTTTTCATATTACATCAACTCTATTTTGTCCCCTTTCTTGAGGTACACATACGCTTTTCGACCGCCTGCTGTAACTCCACGCTTGCCTCGAACAAATACTTTTCGCGCTCGGATCTTCATAACGTTAACCTTGAGAGGTGTAACTTTGTAAAGTTTTACGATTGCTTCTTTTACTTGTGTCTTGGATGCGTTAGGAGTGATATCAAATGTATATACATTTGCTTCAGCAACCTTCGTTGCCTTTTCAGTGATGCGAGGTCGTACGATTACAGATGCCACATCTTTTGTGTACACTGCATTCTTTGCGACTGCATCTTTTGAAACTTCAACCGGAGCTGAGACTTTCTTCGCAGTTACTGCTTTTTTCACAGTAGTTTTCTTTGCTGTAGTTTTTGTAGCCATACAGATTATTTAGCAAGACGTGACAACAAGAGATCAAAAGATTTCTTGGTATCAGTCATGACAAGATATTTGCTGCTCAAAAGTTCGACCGGATTGATGTCTTTGACATAAGTTGTAGCGAGCTGAGGAAGATTTTTGATAGCGCGGAGTGTGCTGTCATTTTTTGCAGGCAATGCAACGAGTGCTGTCTGCTTCTTGCCAGCCAATCGCTCGAAGCCCTTGATGCCAGACAATGTCTTGAATGCTTTTGCTGCATCCTTTGTTTTTGCTGTCTTGAAATCAAGAGAGTCAACGAAGAGAATGTGTCCTTCTTTGTGTTTCTGTGAGAGAACCATAAAGAGAGCTTTTGCACGCATCTTTTTGTTGATCTTTTTCTTGTAGTTCTTTTCAGCGAGTGGTCCGTGCGTTACGCCTCCACCTTTCCAGATTGGAGATCGTGATGAACCGTGACGTGCGCGTCCAGTACCCTTCTGCTTCCACGGCTTTCGTCCTCCACCACGGACTTCTCCGCGGCCTTTGGTGTCAGCTGTGCCAGCGCGAGCGTTGGACATCATCGAAGTAACAACTTGGTGTACAAGGTCGGAATTGAAAGTGAGACCGAAGATTTCCTGTGGGAGATCAACAGTACCTACTTCCTTGCCGGCGAGGCTGTACAATTTTGAATCAGTAGCGATAGCTGCCTTTTCTTTCTTTACTGCAACTTTTTTAGGAGCTGCTGCTTTCTTTGTAGTTTTTGTAGTAGCCATATATTAACCGACAATTGAGACAACCGTACCACGGCGTCCTGGAATTGCTCCTTTAACAACTAAGATGTTATTCGCTGTATCGACATCAACGATTTTAAGATTCTGAACAGTGATGATATCACCGCCCATTCGTCCCGCCATGCGCATTCCTTTCGGAACGCGTGTTCGGAGACCTCCGCCGATGGATCCCGGTTCGCGCTCAGAGTGTTTCTGACCGTGAGTTCGTGGACCTCCGTGGAAGCCGTGACGCTTGACCACACCCTGGAAACCTTTACCTTTTGAGGTGCCGGTTACGCGGACTGTGTCGCCTGGCTGGAACTGTGAAAGTTCGATAACATCGCCGACTTTGAGAACAGGCAATGCACCAACCTTTGAACGATATTCCTTGAGGTATCGGAATTGACCGAGTTCCTTCATGTGACCGAGACGAGCCTTGGTCATGCGTTCTTTCTTCTGTTCGCCGAAACCTACTTGAACGGCATCATAGCCTTCTTTCGCTTTCGTTTTTACCTGTGTGACAGTGGCAGGACCTGTTGCGATAACAGTTGATGGCACTACTTTACCGTCTGCGGTAAAGTATTGGATCATCTCCACTTTTGTTCCAATAACGAATTTCATATAAGTTCTCGCGCTCTGCTATATGCTTAGAGCATTTTCACATCAACGTCGACTCCTGAAGGGAGTGAGAGGTTGGTAAGCGCTTCAATAGTTTTCTGATTAGGATTAACGATATCGATTACTCGCTTGTGAATTCGAATTTCGAATTGTTCACGAGTATTTTTGTAGATGAATGATGAGCGATTGACAGTGTATTTCTTGATCTCTGTCGGCATCGGGATCGGACCAAGGACGACTGCGTCATAACGAGCGGCAGTATCCATGATCTGTTTGACGGACGCATCGAGAATTTTGTTCTCGTACGCTCGTACGCGGATGCGCAATTTCACTACACCTTCCTCTTTGCTCTTTGCAGTTTTTGATTTTGTCGCTGTAGCCATAATGGGAGGAAAGCATTATCCGTGAAGCGCGAGCGAAGCTCGCGCTTCATTGGGACTATGCAATGATCTTAGTAACAACTCCAGCGCCAACAGTCTTACCACCTTCGCGGATAGCAAAACGTGTCTGAGCCTCGAGAGCGACCGGTGTAACGAGTTTAACTTTGAAAGTAACAGTATCTCCTGGCATAACCATTTCCTTTCCTTCTGGAAGGGTAACTTCTCCAGTCACGTCAGTTGTACGAACGTAGAACTGAGGCTTGTAACCAGTGATGAAAGGAGTGTGGCGTCCACCTTCTTCCTTTTTCAAGATGTACACTTCTGATTCGAATTCAGCGTGAGGAGTAACAGTACCTGGCTTAACGAGAACCTGTCCGCGTGTAAGGTCTTCTTTCTTGACACCTCGGAGGAGGATACCAGCGTTGTCGCCAGCCATACCTTCTTTCAAGTTCTTGTTGAACATTTCGATACCAGTAACAGTTGTCTTCTGAGTGTCCTTGATACCGACGATTTCGATATCTTCACCAACCTTAACAACTCCACGTTCGATACGGCCTGTAACTACAGTTCCGCGTCCTTCGATTGAGAAGATGTCTTCGATAGGCATAAGGAATGGCTTGTCGAGATCACGCTCTGGCATAGGGATGTATGTATCCAATGCGTTTGCGAGTTCGAGAACCTTCTGAGCCCAAGGATCGTTGTTGTCAGCTGATTCGAGAGCCTTGAGTCCTGAACCGCGGATAACTGGAGCACCTGCGCCGTCGAATCCCTGCTTTGTGAGGAGTTCTCGGATTTCTTCTTCAACCATATCAATCATGTCTTTGTCATCAACCATGTCGCACTTGTTGAGGAAAACGATGATCTTTGGCACACCAACCTGTTTTGCAAGCAAAACGTGTTCGCGAGTCTGTGGCATCGCACCGTCAGTAGCAGCAACCACGAGTACAGCGCCGTCCATCTGAGCAGCACCAGTAATCATGTTCTTGATGTAGTCAGCGTGACCTGGAGCATCAATGTGAGCGTAGTGACGAGTAGGAGTTTCGTACTCGTTGTGTGAGAGGGCGATCGTGATTCCACGAGCCTTTTCTTCTGGGGCGTTGTCGATCTGATCAACACCTTTCATCTTTGATGAGTAACCACCACCCTGTCGGTTGAGGACAGTGAGGATAGCTGCTGTCAAAGTAGTCTTGCCGTGGTCGACGTGGCCGATTGTACCTACGTTAACGTGTGGCTTCGCGCGATTAAATTCTTCTGCCATAAGCTTTTTTCTTCGATTCCTGGGTGAAGGAGAGATGACGAGAACGCGTATCTTTCCCAAACCTATGAATCAATAAAGAACAAATACTAGTTATTAATTGGCTGGATTGACTGTCCAGACCATGTTTATTTACTTTTGTCAAATTTGGCAAAAATAAAAACGCCCCGAAGGAGCGATCAGAGATAGAATACCCTATCTGGCCTTATAAGTCAAGAAAAATAGCCCCTTCAGTAATCTGGGGGGGCTATTAAGTGCAAATTTTGCTTAAATTGTAGTTAAAAGTGGAAGTTTTAGTAAAAAAACCTTATTTTAAGGGGTTTTTAGGTTGCCATGACCACGGCCTCCCCTGTCATCTTTGGGGATTTCTGTGTACCTGCCACGCTTCCTTTTGGTGTCTACAAATTCCCGTGAGCCGAATTCAAGATGGGAATTCTTCTTGGTGGATTTTTTCTTTGTTGCCATTGAGTCAAATTTTAGAATGATTGGGTGAAAAAATTAAGGTTTTTTATATACAACAAGCAGAATGGAAACTACGGTACCGATAATACCTACCATATTTATCCATGTCAGGGTCTCAAGCCTCTCAAATAGAGGCGCAGCAAGCCGATTGACGGCAGGAACTCCAGCCATGACTACTGCCATGCAAATGATAGCGCTGACATTCGACGGATCGCTAATTTGAGCAAAGGTGATCATACCGCTTACATTGAGAAATGCAGCAAGTGCAACAAGCGCCAGAGCAAATCCTACTGGCAGCGCACTGGTTTGGTATGACAAATCTTGTTTAGGGGAAAAAGCAAAAACCAATGCAGCAGCAACCAGAAACCCAATGCCAAGAAAAAGAAGAATCCATGCAAGCGGCAGTCCGGCTTTGCGGGAAAGAAATGGCCACAGAGCCCAGACAAACAAAGTAAATACTGTTCGGAAGATTATTTTTGTTTCCATAGTTAACAGGGATTGGGTTTTCAAATTTGTTTCTTATGTGTATATAACCATGTGCGGTTTGTAAATGCAATACAAAAGCCGGGCGCGCTTGATTTACCGATAGGTAAATCACTTCGAGCAGCGTGATAGTGCAAATCCTGTCACCACGCGAGAAGCAGCGCCCGGCTTTTGATCTATATCTAATTCACCTGCATATTCATCTGATACTGCTGATTCTGAAAATTCGGCTGTTCATTCATTACTTGTGTAGAAGGGAAAAACAATTTTAGTATCCCTACCCCTGCCATTGCTCCAATAACTGCAAACACAGCAAATATCGCAATACCAAATACCAGCCAGAGACCAAACACTGCAAGTGTTTTGAGCACTGTAACAGAATAGTAATACCAGAATATCGCCAAGTTGAAGACAAGTCCGAGAATAGGAACAAGAAACGGCGGCATACCTGCGTATGCTAAAAGTACCAACACAAACGTAACCGCAAAGCTCAACCCTCCATAAAAGAGTGCCTTGCTAAATGTGCTTCCAGGAATTTTTAAAAGCTTTGTAATCAAATACAGCACGATTGCACCGATCAGTCCTGACACGAATGTAATTGCAGCGCTCAAGCCGATAAACGATGGTACTGCAAATGTTCCTGACACCAGCGCGAGATAGCCAATGTTCAGCAGGCATCCTGCTAAGTACATTACCGCTCCGATCGCAAGAGTCGGATTTTTTGCTGCGTGCATGAATTCAGATTCGCGAGTCGGCGCGTAGACCGACTGTGCTTGCATCTGCTGATTGTATTGTGGCGGTGGCACTGGATTTTCTAATTCATAAAATCCTTCGCTGATCTCTTCGATCGGCCATCCGTGCGACTGGAGTGCGTAAATAATTTCTTCGCGACGCAGCCCTCTTTGTTGTTGTGTCTGAATGAAATTCAGCAGTTCTGGTTTTGCCATACGTACAGTATAAAATAATGTTGCTAATGTGTGAACTATACAAAATAAAAACCCAAGCCGAAGCCCGAGTTTTTATTTCGAATATTATTTTCGCTTTGAGATGATAAGGTCTGCAACGTTCTGAGGAACAACATCGTAACGGAGGAATTCCATAGTGAATCCTGCGCGTCCTTCTGTCATTGATCGGAGCGATGTCATGTAGCCGAACATTTCTGATAATGGAACGACAGCTTTGACCACCTGGTTCAAGCCGCGAGCTTCCATTCCTTCGATGATTCCGCGCTTTGATGACATTGATCCAGCAACGTCTCCCATGAACTTGTCAGGAGTGATAACTTCAACTTTCATCATAGGTTCGAGGATCACTGGGCGAGCCTGCTTGGCTGCATCCTGGATAGCCATAGATGCTGCGATCTTGAAGGCCATTTCGTTCGAGTCCACATCGTGGAAGCTTCCGTCCCAAAGATCAACTGAAACGTCAACCATTTTGAATCCAGCGAGCACGCCACGTTCGAGACCTTCCTTGAGTCCTTTTTCAACTGCAGGGATGTATTCCTGTGGAATCGCACCTCCTTTAATTGTGTTCATGAACTCGAAGTGAGCTTCTCGTTTAACGTTTCGTGGCAAGTCTTCGATCTGCTCTTTGGTAAGAGTCATATCCATCGGCTTGATCTTGATCTTGACGTGACCATAGTTACCACGACCTCCAGACTGCTTGATGTACTTACCTTCAACTTCAGCAGTTCCCAAGATTGTTTCGCGGTATGCAACCTGTGGGTTACCTACGTTTGCTTCAACAGCGAATTCGCGCTTCATTCGGTCAACGATGATTTCAAGGTGAAGTTCTCCCATACCTGCGATGATTGTTTCGCCAGTTTCCTGGTCAGTAGTCACGCGGAATGTTGGGTCTTCCTGAGCGAGGCGGTTAAGTGCCATACCCATTTTTTCCTGGTCAGCTTTTGTTTTTGGTTCGATTCGGAGGGAGATAACTGGTTCTGGGAAGACGATTCGGTTCAATTCGATTGGATTTTCTTCATCACAGAGCGTGTCTGAAGTAATAGTGTCTTTCAAACCGACGGCTGCAGCGATTTCTCCTGCGAACACCTTCTTCACTTCTTCTCGGTCGTTAGCATGCATTCGCAAGATACGTCCGATTCGTTCCTTGTTTCGAGTTCGTGGGTTGTAGATGTATGAACCTGCAGCCAAGCTACCAGAGTAGACTCGGAAGAAGATAATCTGTCCTACGAATGGGTCAGTAGCAACCTTGAAGGCAAGAGCTGCAAATGGTTCTGAATCAGAAGCATTTCGGACAGCTGGTTCTTCAGTATCAGGGTTGATACCTGGAATTGGAGGAATGTCAGTTGGGGCTGGCAAGTAGTCAATAACAGCATCGAGTACGAGCTGTACGCCTTTGTTCTTGAGAGCTGATCCTGCGAACACTGGGAAGATCGCGTTTGCGATAACTGCCTTTCGGAGGATCTTTTTGAGTTCATCTACAGATGGAACTTTTCCATCGAGGTAAGCGGTCATAGCGGCCTCATCGTTTGCAACGATAGCTTCGATGAGTTCTGTGTGATACTTTTCAGCATCAGCTTTCATGTCTTCAGGGATATCTTTTTCGATAACCTTGTTTCCCATGTCTCCTTCGAAGTAGTACGCCTTCATTTTCAAAAGGTCTACTACACCTTCATGCTTTTCTTCGAGACCGATTGGAATCTGCATGCGGACAGCTGACTTGTTCAAACGATCAAGAATCGTTGCGAATGAACGTTCAAATGATGCGCCAGTTCGGTCGAGCTTGTTGATGAAACAGATACGTGGAACGTTTGCTTCGTCAGCATAGCGCCAGTTTGTTTCTGACTGTGGTTCTACGCCGGCTACTCCGTCGAATACCACTACCGCACCGTCAAGCACGCGGAGTGATCGCTTCACTTCCACAGTGAAGTCGATGTGTCCAGGAGTATCGATGATGTTGAATCGCATTTTCTTGCTCTTGTCTGCACCTGCGTATGTAGGTGTCCAGAAACAAGTAACAGCAGCTGAAGTAATTGTAATACCTCGCTCGCGTTCCTGTTCCATCCAGTCAGTGGTAGTTTCACCGTCGTGAACTTCACCGATCTTGTGTGACACACCCGTGTAGTACAACACGCGTTCTGTCGTCGTAGTCTTTCCGGCATCAATGTGGGCGATGATACCGAAGTTTCGCACTTTTTCTAATGGGTAATCTCTTTCCATAAAACTCAAATTATTACTAAGTTCGTTGCTGATAAATAAAAATGACCGCTAGGTCTTTTATGCCAAGACTATAGCACAGAATGGGAAATTTACAAATCAACGGTAAGCCCTCTAAGTTAGAGCTTAAAAGGCCTCAAGAGTGTTTATTCTTCAAGAAAATGATGGCTTCCGAAGAGCTTCATATGCCGCACACGATCTTCTTCTGTAAATGGGTTAGTGGTGCTTTTTACATTCTTATCATGCCAATCTGACTGCAAAATAGGATCCCAACTATCAAACCCCTCAGGGAAGCCAGTAACGCCTTCATTGAAAACAATTTTTGATTCTGTAATCGGTCGATTCTTAGTTTCTTCGTACGCATCTTTCCACTTCTTTTCTTCTGAATTAACAGATTCTTCAGCGATTCTTGCCGCCTCTTCAGGATTTTTTTTGCGATAAACAATGTTGTAATCCGTCAGGATATCTCGGATTTCTTTCTTGGAATACGCTCGTCCTTTTTCTTCGCCGTTAAATACTCTTCCGTTATGTTCAAGCACCTGATACACAAATGATGTTGTGTTGTCCGACTGATACAAATTGGAAGTACCAACATATGTACCGGGAGTAACCTCAAATTTGCCAGGGAATATATTATTTAGATTTTCTTCATACCATTTACAGAATTTACTTTCAGTGATCACATCAATGTTTTTTTCTATGAAATCATTCGCTTTCTGCCATGCACTGTCACGATTCCCCTTTTCCTGGTACAAAAAGTATTTATACATATCATTAAGAGCATTCTTTCGAGCTTCTGCTTTTGGAATGCCAAAATCTCTATAATGCGGCTGCAATAAGAAACGATCAATATTCCAATGACTGTCACCCTCAACTGGAACGCCGGTGATAACCGAGTCCATTGTATTGTGATAATTATAATACCTGTTGCCTGTCTCCGGATCAGTTACAACATCATCTGTTTCTGAACGGGCATTAATATAGTTGCTGAAAAAGTCTGTCTCACCTAAACTTTTTGGCACTCGAGTTTTTTCTTTCATTTCTTCTAGTGTCTTAAATGGCGTTTCAGTTGCACCAAAGGCATATGAAACTTTTTGAAGCCCTGTTTCGGTATACCAACCTGATTTAGGATTATGAAAATGACGAACATTGCCATCCTTAGTTACATAGTCTTCATCCTTCCAAGGATTATTATTTTCTTTTTGAGATTTCGCTTCTTTTTTTATATCTGTTTTAGTTTTTGTTTCTGTATTCTGGGCTATTCCCTGTTGCGATAAAAAAGAGAACGCTGCTACTAACGCAACTTTTACTCCTTTCGCAAATTCACGCTTCAGTTTTCCAACTGAATCTGCAAATCGTGCCTGCGCTAATTTTCCTTCAACGCCGCTAGCGTCAGGACTTTTGGCAATTTCATCTGCCAAGGCTTTTTCACCTTCAGTAATAAATTTAAATTCTTCTTCCGAGGCATCTTTCTCTAGTCGATTAACAACGTAATCAAATTCCGCCGTTGTCATATCCTTGTGCGCAAGATTTTCAATCAAGCCTTCGCCAACTTCTTTTGGAATAGTTCGCTCTTGCGGTGAAGCTGGTACGCCAGACTTTCCAGATTGTTCCATCATATACAGCAATTGAACCATATAAACAAAAAACCTCCAACAAGTGGAGGTTTTTCTAAGATTGAGGTTATTACCAAGCAAAGTGAGCGAACGCCTTGTTTGATTCTGCCATCTTGTGAGTGTCTTCGCGCTTTTTGACCGCTGAACCTTCACCTTTAGCTGCTGCCAACAATTCGTCAGCGAGCTTGATATGCATTGGCTGTCCTTTCTTGCTTCGCGCTGCTCCGATGATCCATCGGATAGCGAGTGCCTGTCGTCGTTCTGGTCGAACTTCTCGAGGAACCTGGTAGTTAGCTCCACCGATTCGGCGTGAGCGGACTTCCATGAGTGGTGAAGCGTTTTTCATTGCTTCTGCAAACACTTCGAGAGGGTCTTTGCCATCTGACTTTTCTTTGATGAGGTCAAATGCGCCATAGACTACCTTGAGTGCTGTTTCCTTCTTTCCTGAAAGCATAACTGAGTTGATCAACTTTGAGAGTTCAGCTGAGTTGTATACGCTATCTGGACCAGGAATATTTCGATTTTTTACTTTTCTTCGCATAAATGTATGTTCTTCTCCCGTTTAGTGCCTCACAACAGGAGGCGGGATACTGTTAGATTATTTCTTAGCTGCGCCAGCTTTTGGACGCTTGTTTCCGTAGAGGGAACGACCTTGGCGACGTTTTTCAACGCCAGATGCATCGAGACGTCCACGAACGATGTGGTAACGTACTCCGATCAAGTCTTTAACACGTCCACCGCGGAGCATGACAACTGAGTGTTCCTGCAAGTTGTGTCCTTCTCCTGGGATGTATGCTGTTACTTCCATACCGTTAGTAAGTCGTACACGAGCGATCTTTCGGAGCGCTGAGTTCGGCTTCTTTGGTGTAGTAGTTGTAACTTTGGTACATACGCCACGCTTGAATGGTGATGCGTAGTAAATTGGGCGGTTTTTAAGCGCATTGAAGCCTCGAGCCAAAGCGACTGCTTTTGACTTTCGAACGACTTTCTTTCTTGGGTTTCGAACTAGCTGGTTGATTGAGGGCATTTGTAATGATGCGCCGATCCTCACGGATGGCATAAGGGCTAAATAATGTATTGAAAATACTAACTAAAATGGGGCAACTCGTTTACTACTTCCCTCCTCTTCAGACAAAAGTCGGGCAAGCAAAAAAGTCTGCTAGAGACTTGTGCGAGTACTATACAAGATGGTTTGAGAAAATGCAAGTCCTCGGAGAGCGCTGCCGGAACACTTTAGATCGCCCTCTCCGAGAGGCGCTCTAAAGTGTTCCTTCGCGCCATGAGCAGCTACGAGTCATATATACAGAGACTGATTGTTATGCCAGTAAGTTAGAGTCGAACTCCAGTAAGTATAGTATAGAGCCCGCTCATGAGCGGCGAGATGAAATCGAACTTCCAGAGGATCACCACCAGGATAAAAACAAGGAAAAAGCCATTGCCTTCAAGCATTTCTCGAATACCCCGGTATTTTTGTGGGAGGATTGAAAAGAGGATTTTGGATCCATCGAGCGGAGGAACCGGCAATAGGTTGAAGAAAGCAAGGCCAATATTGGCAAGGATGACGACAGATACAATATATGCAAAGCTGTCATTGGCGAAATTAAACCAGTAGCCTGCTCGAAACACTAGTCCAAATACGATTGCCATTAGAAGGTTTGCGATAATACCTGCAGATGCAACGGCAAGCGTTCCCCATCGTTTGTTTGTAAGGTTATTTTCGTTATATGGCACTGGCCGAGCCCAACCGAATGGGAATGGTGACCCTGAGATGAGGAGGACACCCGGTACTATAATAGAGCCTACAAGGTCAATATGCTTGATTGGATTGAGGGTAAGGCGTCCTGCAGCCTCTGCTGTACGGTCACCGAGCCAAAGAGCTGCATAGCCGTGAGCCACCTCATGGATGATTACTGAAAAGATAAGTATTATGGCGCTTGCGATGGCAGTTACCGGGTCGTTCATGAAAATAAGTATACCAGGAGACAGGCATAGTTGCATAATATAAAAGTATATGTTAGTCTAACTCTACTTATGGCTAAAGTATGTCCAATAACTAAAACAGGTTCACGCGTAGCTGGAGGTTACTCCAACCGTGTTCGTGCAACCAAATTCAACCCAACCGGAAAGGTCCGAAAGTATCCAAACCTCCAGAAAAAGAAGGTCTGGGTTCCTGAACTCAAGAAATCAATCACTCTTACGATCTCAACTCGTGCAATCCGCACAATCAACAAGCGAGGAGCACTTGCAACCCTCCGAAAAGCTGGAATTCTCTAATTCGCAACTATCAAACAAAAAACCGCCCATGTGGCGGTTTTTTGTTTATGAACTTTACTTTATTTCCTACGGCAATACTGTAAAACTCTTGCCCATTGTATTGTTTGTCTCATTTGATTCATCAACCATTCTAAACGCATATGGCCCAAAATCATCGACAGTGGCAGTAAGGTCTATTGTGCGTGCAGTAGCAAGAATATTCGGTACAGAGTTTTGGTATACGGTCATGACATATGTCTGTCCGGGCTGAAGTGTTACTGGAGTCAAAAGCTGACGTGCTCCATACGACACACCGCTACTTGAAACACTGAACTGAGTTCCCTGAGGAAGAACTGCAGCAGCTACAGTACTGATATTTTTTACGGTGATAGTGAATTGAAAGTTAGGGTTTGGATTAGGAGTCGGAGCAGTCAAAGGATTGATTGCCGTCACTCGTGGGAGTTGAGGAGCCCAAGTGAAACTGTCTACGATCAAATCGGGTTTAGCAGCCGAAGCAGGGATTGATGCACTTGGTGAACAATACTCCCAAGTATCTTTCAAATTCACATTGATGTTATTGTGGTAGCCATTATAACCGGTCATCATATATCCTTTAGTGCTAGTTGCGAGGGCAACTGGCATATATCTTTCAGGTCCACCAATATCTGCTTTTTGGCTCCATGTATTCGTTGCTGGGTTATATTCCCAGAAGTCAGCAAGAAATGTATTGCTAATAGTATTACCTCCTCCTATATACCCCTGCCCACCTAAGGAGAAGCCTCCAGCTCCAGCTCGAGCAACTCCACCAATATCTGCTTTTTGGCTCCATGTATTCGTTGCTGGGTTATATTCCCAGAAATCTTTAGTGCTATTGCTGACACTTAGACCACTTCCAATATATCCTTTTGATCCAATTGAAAAACCCGTAGCTTCATATCTTACAGTTCCTCCAAAGTTTGCCTTTTGAGCCCATGTATTCGTTGCAGGATTATATTCCCAGAAATCACGGCTCTGTCCACTATTTCCAAGTCCAGTACCAGCATAGCCCTTAGTACCGACCGAAAAGCCGACGCCACTTACTCTCTCCAAACCACCGAAATCTGCTTTCTGAGTCCATGTGTTTGTTGCTGGATCATATTCCCAGAAATCTTTTTTTGATCCACCTGAAGCAGATTCTTGTCCTGTTCCCACATACCCTTTGTTACCGATTGAAAAGCCGAATGAAAATCTTGAGGTTCGTGGGAAATCTGCTTTTTGTGTCCAAGTATTCGTTGCTGGGTTATATTCCCAGAAATCTTTCATGAATGTTCCGTATGCTTCGCCTGTACCAACATAGAGCTTATCATCGATAGAAAAACCGACTGCTCCATATCTTTCAGTTCCAGGGAAATTTGCCTTCTGTGTCCAAATACTTAAAGCACATACCGAAGGAGCCCTTGGAATTGTGTTTATTACAACAGGGCCAGGTGGATTTACCGGCGGAGGCATAATAATAGTTACTGGCTTAACAATGACTGAATGATAGATTCTTCCAGTCCATGGAACCGAGCTTGCTGCTTGAGTCCAATTGATACCGTCTGATGTCACCCATTCATCTGAAGCTGCAGAAAAACCAGCAAAACCTCCTACTATCCATAGTTTGCCAGCATACACAACCATCTGGTGCGCGCTGCGAAGCCCCCAACCGGAAGTTGTTGTTACTCGAGACCAGTGTGCGCCGTCAGAAGATACAATAACATCCTGAGAATTTCCACCGCTTCCAAAACCTCCAGACATATATATTTTTCCGTTAAACACCGCAGTACCCGCTTTTGAACGTGCGAGTAACGGAACCCCCGAGGCAGCCTGAGTCCAAGTACTGCCGTTAGTAGAATACCAAGCATCATCAACTTGCATGCTCATACAACCGCCCTGCCAAGTCGGACCGATACCGGTACAACTGAAGCCAGAAACAACCCACATCTTATTATCAAAAACAAATGTAGAAGCCCCAGCACGCTCCTTCCATGGAGCTTTTGCTGTCACATTCGTCCAATTTATTCCGTCTGGGCTAGACCAAACATCATTGTAGTAAGTTGCAGTTATTGTAGGTTGGTTATTGGTATTGTAACCTCCCATAACCCAAAGTTTATTTTGATACACAACAACGGAATGATCGCCTCGAGCCGACCAAGGAGCATTTGCTGTTACCTGGGTCCAAGTCACGCCGTCAACAGAACTCCAAACGTCATTTTTGTAATTGTAGCCTTGCTGTGGATGATCTTTCCCACCAATAACCCAGAGTTTATTATTGAAATAAACTGCTTGCTGCTTAGTTCGATTTCCCCATTGTGCAGCTGCTTGGATTTGAGTCCAATTTATTCCGTCACCTGAAGACCACACATCTTTAAAAGCCTGTGACGTACCTGAGGATGATATTGAATTATAATTGTTGTCACCAGCAAGCAAAAATATTTTTTCTTGAATACCTGCCGCGCCCCCTGTTGGCCCTTGTGCTGGAATAGAGCCACCGTTTAATCGTGCCAGTGCTTCCTGAGTCTTTGGACCGATATTCATTCCATCGCCACTGATTCCATTTTGTTGTTGAAAGCGAATGATCGCACCCTTGGTTCCATTACCGTAATAGCCCGTCGCTTCTCCTGAAAGGAGGCCGGTTGAAATGAGATATTCCTGAATTTTTTGAATATCGGTGCTAGTTTCGCCAAAATTTAAAGTTCGGGAAATAGTAATCGGTGAAACCGCCTGAACAGTAGCAGTGGGAACTATACTTGTTGTTGATACTGCAGGAAGTTCTGTACGCCCATTCAATACCGCTGAATTTAATGTAGTAACTGGAAGCGTGCCAGCTGGAATGACTTTTACTGAAGCTTGGGCTTCGGTCATAGTAGAATAAGTCGCAGGATCTACCTTGTTTGCAGACACTGCTGTCGCACGGTTAACGACCGCTCCGAGTTCCGTACGCAGTTCTACAACTTGCTGTCGAAGACTAAGTACTTCATTCCACAGATCATCAAGTGGTGAGGCGTGAGCAAACGATACCGACCCAAGAAATGCAATTGCCAGGAGCAATCCAACTATGTATTTTTTCATATAAGAAAAGTATCCCATGAGTGAGCAGGTTTAGCAATCAAACAAAAAAACCGCCCGAGTGGCGGTTTTTTTGTTTGATTTGTACTAACTACGTTATCTAGTAGTAGGCTGTTTAGTAGGCTGTTCAACCTGAACGTTTTGTTCATTCATATTATCCTTCAACGCTGGACCTGGAACGTCACGAGTAACCTGATCAGTAACACGAGCTGGTCCGCCCATACCACCTTTATTAAAAGCCATCATTCCAACAATTACTATTAATGCGATCGCGATAACTCCCAATAGGAAGTTAGTTATATTATTTTGCTGCATATGCTGTTAAGTGTAGCACTGCTTATTTTTAAATACTATTGGAGTAATGCACAGTTTGCTATACTTCATATATATGAAAAAAATAGTGAGCGCAATCGTACACAAAGTACGAGAATGGTTTTCCTTGGACTACCGGTCGATGGCATTGCTTCGTATCGGCGTCGGAATAACCATACTTTTTGATCTTGCGCAGCGGCTGCCCGATCTTCGAGCTTTTTATTCAGATGCTGGTATTTTGCCTCGCGTTGAATACCTCAGACTCTGGGAAAATAAATGGTGGATCTCTCTTCATATGGCAGGAGGGCTTACTGCATTTGAATTGGTCCTTTTCATCGTTGCGGCAGCATTTGCAGTTATGCTTATCCTCGGATATCGAACGCGCTTTGCAATGATAATGACCTGGGTCTTTTTGATTTCGCTTCAGATGCGAAATCCGGTAGTTCTCCAAGGAGGTGATGTGCTTTTCCGCGTGGTACTTTTCTGGATGATGTTTTTGCCGCTCGGCAAGGTTTGGTCGCTTGATCGATTATTCAGCCGAGTTGCTGCACCGACAAAAGAAACGTATTTTTCTGCTGCGACACTTGCCTATATCGTTCAGATTTGTCTTCTCTATGTATTTACTGGATTACTGAAGACTGGAGATACATGGCATAACGGCACGGCTGTTTACTATGCGCTCCATGTTGACCAGCTCATCACGCCACTCGGTGCGTATTTGCGAGAGTTCCCTCAGCTCATGAGTGTTCTTACCTATGCAACATGGTATATAGAGTCATACGGAGTTTTGCTCTTTTTCTCTCCGGTCGCCACAGGATTCTTCCGCACATTGGGACTCTTCCTCTTTGCTGCCCTGCAGGTTGGATTCAATAGTTCAATGCGGCTTGGCCTCTTTGGAATGATTGCAATCGTAGTAACATTTGGTTTGCTGCCGAGCGGATTTTGGAATGAAGGATATGAACGATTTACTACCTGGGTTTCGGGTGCTGGCAAAAAAGGATTGAAAATATATTACGATTTCGAATGCAGCTTCTGCTACAAAATGAGCCATCTGCTTAAACGTGTGCTACTACTTAATCATCAAACTGAAATCCTAGCCGCAGAGTCTGATCCTGAAGTAGAAAAAATCATGCAGGCGAAAAATTCTTGGGTCATTGTCGATGCGCAAGGTAACAAGCATACAAGCTGGAATGGAGTTGCGACGGTACTTTCCTATTCTCCAGTTTTTGGTTGGACTTCGTGGTTCGCAAAACTTCCTGGGATCTCACATCTAGGTGAAAAAATCTATGCCTTGGTTTCTCGCAAACGAAAGCTTGTCTGCACGCCAGAACCAATCGAGCGCACACCGACAGTTATACAAACATGGGGCATCATCGCAGTAGAAGTTACTTTGATTTTCTTGATGCTCTACACGATAGCTTGGAACATCGATACCATCGACAATGGCCAGCCAAAACTTATTTCTCCTAAAATGCAATCGCTCGCATGGACCATTCATCTTGATCAGAAGTTCAACATGTTCGCACCAACACCGCTTACTGAGGACGGATGGTATGTCATGCCAGGCAAACTGCGAGATGGTACAGACGTAGACGTCTTCACCGGCAAAGCAGAGGTTTCATATACCAAACCAGAGTGGGTTGCCTACACGTACAAAAACCAACGCTGGCAAAAATATCTCATGAATCTTTGGAGTAAAGATTTTAGCGAATACCGTTTGAGTTACGGCAGATACTTGTGCCGAGAATGGAACAGCAAGCATTCTTCAGAGAAACAACTGGTAAGCTTCGAGATTATATTTATGCTCGAGAATACACCCGGTCCTAACGAAGCCCCTTTGCCGGTAGTGCCAACGACGATTTGGACGCATAGTTGTTTTTAGGAAAGAATAGAAAACTAAGAAGTGTTATAACACTATACAAATAAAAAGCGGGGCGCCTTCGGCGCCCCGCTTTTTTGTTCTCGTCTTTTACTTTTGAATTCTATTGTCTAATTGAATATGAACCAGTTGGAAAATTATAGATCAACTGACCTCCCAAGTTAGTACCGCTGCCAGTAGCAGAAATGTTGTCGCCAACAAATGTTGCTGTTGCAGTATCATCCCAATTAAATCCATATTGATTTAATGAAGTGGATACCATTCCTGCTCCGTTAGATGTACCAGTCAAAGTAGCATACAGATTAAATGTTTTTGAGGTACCTGCCGATATGGTGTAGCCATCAAAATCCATGTTTGATTCGGTATTAAAGCTAGTATTGCCTGAAGACATAGTATTTCCTGTCGTTGCGAATTCACAGAAAATTGAGTCTGTAACATCAGAAATTCCACAGCTGCTTCCTAATACTGTATTCGCACCATCAGCGATTCGAAGGTTTGACATTGTCAGTGAGCTGAAATTTGCAAGACCATAGATAAATGCGAGATCGTTTATCTTGATGTTTCCTTTAACATCCGCGGTGATAGTGACTTGGCCAATTTTATTTTCAGCACCGACTAGTAAGCCGTTAACTACTGTACTATTTACAGTAACAGTGGGCTTTGATCCAACCAATGTCATTGTTGGAGCAAAAACTGTAGGAGTAATTATAGTAGTAGCACCTCCACAAGTGTATTTTGCATACGTAAGAGCAATCGATGATGTTCTATTAGAAGGAATTCCACTTATTCCAACTGAAGAATACGAAACATATACATCGATAAATACGCCCGAGTTAACAACTGGAATATTAAGACCTGTTAGCCAAGCAACCCCGCTAACTACAGGTGCAGTAACATTACCAACCTTAACACTTGTTATGGTACTGAGACCGTTCTCAGTAAACTTCAGTTCTGTAATAACCGGAGATCCGCCTGTGGGACTGACAAACAATGTCATTCTAGTTCCATCGACTGCCCCTGTATTACCTGCCGCAACATATTGTGCCTGAGTTGAATTACCACCTATAGTAGGAGTAAAAATGCCGCAGGCCTGCTGAACAGGTGCATTAATCGTAAACAAATTATCTGATGCATCAGTTGCAGCACCAACAATTGTTATCTTGTAGTTCAAACCATATACCATCTGTCCCCAAGTTGAGGTTGAAGGTAATGTAACTACCTGTGATCCATCATTAAGTGTGTGTGTAAGATTCACTCCCTGGTTAATACCAGGCATAGTCAAGAAAATATCAACATATGCTGATGAAGGAATGCTACATGTTTTCCAAGTAACAGTGATCTGCTGACCAGCTGTGTATATTTCTCCTCCATCTGGAGAAGTTACTTTTAGTTTAGGAGCTGCGTTTGGATTGAACTGGCAAACCCATCCTATCTGAGCAACTTGAATGTTTGCGCCGCATGGCTGTCCATTGATTGGGCTGAATCCATTAAATGAAGTGCAGCCGGGTGGCAAGATGCTTGATGCAGGAGTTCCAGTTCCTGTTGGGATCTGAGCCTGTGCACTTGCGCCGCCATTGAGAAGAAGTTGTGTCTTGGGACCAACTACTGTTCCGTCATCATTGATGCCATTTGCTCGCTGGAGAGCCATCACTGCAGCTGCAGTAACCTTTCCATAGAGACCAGTAGCATTGTCAGACGCAAGGTATCCTTTTGAAACAAGAACATCCTGGAGTTTTTTAACTTCAGGTCCCTTCTCACCAATAGTAAGACTGTGAGAAAAAGAAATTCCTGGCGTTGGTTGTGTGCTGATTGTGGATCCTGAAGTTCCAGGATTAGTGCTAGGACATGGGCCTGTGCCACCGTTAGGGTTGCTACATGGTCCAGTATCGAAAACTGGCCATTGATTAGGGGTTACACTTGAGTTCGTATTAAGTTTAGTGCTAGGACATGGGCCTGTGCCACCGTTAGGGTTGCTACATGGTCCAGTATCGAAAACTGGCCATTGATTAGGGGTAGTATCTACTGTATTTATACTTGCCTTTGAAACATTTAGGCTAGCTCCCGATTTTAAAACAGCAGCACCCAACTGGGTCCGTAAATCAAAAACCTGCTGTTTAAGATTGTTGACTTCTTGCAGGAGGTCATCAAACGAGACAGCGTGCGCCTGTGCTGCGAAACCAGTAACGGCAATCGCGAGCATAAGCCCGAATATATATTTTTTCATGTAACTTAGTTCTCTCTACTAATTACTAATATTAATAGTATACGCCTTAAAAAACCGTTAAGATACAAGCATCATGAAAACTTGTGGAAAACTATTGATCAGTGACACGTTTTAGTGTAATTCCGTCACTTACGAAGGTTATTGTCCCCTCATTTTTGGTAATAAGCGTCTCAATACTGGCATTCTTGAGCCGATCGACCACTTCTTGGTGGGGATGGCCATAGCGATTGCCTTTGCCTGCAGAAATAACAGCAGACGAAGGCTGCACTGCCTGCATAAATGCAACAGAAGTAGATGTTCGAGAACCATGGTGTCCGACTTTGAGGATAGTGCTCGCCAAATCTTCCGGTTTTGAGCCAGCAAGCAGTATTCGCTCTGTCGCTATTGGCGCATCACCTGTCAGCATGATCGATGTAGCGCCATACGTCAGCCGACCAACGATCGATGCGTCATTGGTAGCGAGTTTTGATACATCGCCGCCAGGAAAAAGCACGTTGAACACAACTGGATTTTCGTGATCGAGCGTAATAGTTGTTCCGGTACGAGCAATTACTTTTGGGATCTCTTTTGTAACAATTAAGCCTTGAAGCTCTTGATACGTCTTGGCTGTAGAAGTTTTGCCTGATTCTATAATGGTCCCCACTGAATATGTCTCTAGAAGATCGACAAGGCCTGCATAGTGGTCAGCATCAGGATGAGTAAGCAAAACAACGTCAATTGAGGTATCGCCAGGAGGCATTTCTGCTTTGAGTGCTTTTACGAGAGAACCTCGAGGTCCGCCATCGATGAGCATTTGCCTTCCATTGGGAGCTTCTATATATATGGAGTCTCCCTGGCCTATTGAAAGAAAAGATATTTTGAATTGTCCTATAGTAGGATGAGACGTGCTATAGGTAAATAGGCAAAAAGCGAACACCCCTACGAGGGCAATCATGTACAGCGAGATCTTTCGCAACTTTGGCATGATGAGAGTATACTAGAGAAGTATCAAAACTAACTGAAAAAAATATGAAACCATACATACCCCATGAATTCAATGTTCCAGCCCTCGAAGGGATCTCTTCAAAGACTATCGAAGAACACATCAAGCTCTACCAAGGTTACGTCAAAAACGCCAACCTCATTCTAGAAAAGATTGGCGAATACATGAGCGATTCAGAAAAAAACGCATACGTGCTCGGAGAATTGCAGCGAAGATTTGCATTTGAGTTCTGCGGCATGCGAAACCACGAATATTATTTCCACTCGCTCGAAGGCGGTGCAAAGCAGTTACCGGCAGACTCAACACTTCGCACGACCATTGAATCACAAGCACCATCATTTGATGCGTGGCTTGCTGGATTCAAAGCTATCGCTCTTACTCGCGGCATCGGCTGGGCTATCCTTGCATGGGATTCACAAACACAGCAGCTCACGCATTCATGGGTAGACGAACAGCATCTCGGACAACTCACTGGCGTTACTCCGGTACTCATGCTCGACATGTGGGAACACTCGTATCTCATGGACTACACCCCAAGCGAAAAGAAAAAATACATCGAGGCATTCTTCGCAAACCTCAACTGGGAAACCATCGAACAGAATTTCATCACTGCAAAAAAATAGACAAAAAAAATAAGGCCTCGGAAATTATTCCGTGGCCTTATTACTATTTAAAACTAGAGCAGTCTTATTCTTTTTCCGAATCAAGTATCTGTATAAATGGTTCGGGCGTTTTGTATTTATCTATTACTTTGAAAATTTCGCTTCCTACTTTGCAAGGAAGCACTTCAAGTATAAAATCTACAATAACGATTTCTATTATAGATTCAGTAGGCATGTTTTCATATATACCACCAGAGCTTTTTAGTTTAACAGCGCGCCTTGTCATCTCTTCATTACGATCTCCGTGAATTGGAAAACGTTCTATACAACCATCAATATTTTCTGAGAACATTGGCACCGGTGTGTGTGCAATAACAATGCAGTTATTATCAACCTTTTTTGCTTTTGCAATTAGTAGCTCAGTATCAGGCTGGTTTGAGTTAACACGCCCTGTAATTAAAATGGTTTGAGTATTATCTTCACACGCAACCATTTCATGCATGATTTCTTTTTCGTTGTTGCAAAATACTACACTACCTGAAGGTGCTTTCTTTATTGAAAATTGGTCTACAAACATTTCTTCAATTTTCAATAATAAAGAAAGATTCGCATTAAACACTATGATTTTTGTCGCTTTCATTTTAGCTTTTTTTAGTTTTCAAAATTTGTTTCTGGCGCTCATAATGCACTATTTTTCTTGTTGTGTCAATGTCTTCCCTATGAAATACCATGTAAGCCAAAAGTATGCGGCAAGAATACCCCAGACAGGAATCGCCGGCACAGCAACAGAAGCAAAGCTCCAATGCGCGCTCCATGAAATTGCTTCAATAATTCCCCATGCTATTAGATAGCTGGGGTAACCGATCACCGAACCAAGGAACGGCATCGTGAAACCGACACATATCAATATGAATCCCCCAAGCATAAGGAGCGGTATGAACGGCAAGATAGCGACATTTACCGGAAGAGAGATCAGAGAGAAAACACCCATCTTGTACATTATAAAAGGCGCAACGGCAGTTTCCGCCGCAAAAGTGGTACCGACTGCTTCCGCGAGTACTGGATGTATTCGCTTCTCGAGCCATGAAACATATGTCGGTGAAACAAGTAACAACCCGAGCGTTGCAAGAAAGGAGAGCTGGAATGAAACATCTGCGACAACATACGAAGGATTAATCACAACCAAAACAAATGCGGCAAGCGACATCACTCGCATCGCATGTGTTGGGCGGCCCATGATACGAGAGAGTATCATGATGAGCGCCATCAGTCCTGCGCGTAGCGCGGTCGAAGACGCTCCCGTCATCAGAACGAAAAGAACAATTCCAAAACCTCCCAGCAATGATGCGGCTAGTCTTGGTAAAAAAGTACTCAATATCTTTGAAATTGTGTCCGCGACAATTGAAACGTTATAACCAGACAGCGCAACAATATGGACAGTACTTGTGCGTACCAAAGAATTGTAAAGATTTTCATCAATGGCAGTTTTTGTTCCAAGCAATATGCCAGCAAGCAATCCTGCTTCGCGCTCAGGCAGATAGGCAAAAAACTTTGCTTCAATACTATGTCGAAAATCATAGAGCGATCTTTTGAGTGAGAAGCCTTTCTTTCTCTCACGGGAAATCAGTTTGGCGTTGGGAATCAAGTATAAGATGTCGTCTTTTTTTAGGTACGACACATAATCAAATTCCGTACCTTGGTCTGTCATGAAATTTTCCGGAAGTGTAAGCGTACCTGAAACTGTTACCATGTCGCCAAATGAGAGATGCGTTTCATCCTTGATGGTCAAATGAAATCCGACACCATCTATATATACAATAGCCGTGGTCTTGCCTTCGCTCATCGAGGGATCGTTTGTGATGAGACCGGTAATCTGTATTGATTCTTCAATGTGAGATTGATATTTCTCAGGAGGAATTATTTGAGCTGATTCATATCGTATATATCCCCCAAAAAACGAGGCGGCAAGTATTAATATCACAAGCAGGTATGCTTTCGGAGTAAATTGCGCTTCAGTCCGTCGCCCAAAATACAAAAGGCCAAACAATAGCATCAAAGCAAATGCCGTTCCTTGGAACCAATCATGTCCTGCAATAACTCCGGACAAAAATCCGAATACGATTGAAAATAGCAAAATGTCCGGCACGTACCCATGGTACGTGCCGGACATGAAGCGATACTAAACTAATGTACAATTATTTCTGAAATTCTTTGGCGATTGCAGCTTCGTCTTCTTTGCTGATCGCTTTCTTGAATTTTGCGCCTTTCTTGCCCTTTACTCGTTTCTCACAAGCCGCCCAGGTTTTATCTATTGATAGCACCCCATCAACAAATGAAACATACGAATACGCTTTTGCCGAGCTTCCGCTTTTTTTCTTTGGGACTGCAGTTTCTCCCACATGGAAAATATCTGAACCGAGCATTTTTTCGTAATTTGAAAGCATGCCAGTATAAAGCAAAGTGAAATTATTGTCTGCATAGCTTGTAGCAATTTCATCCACGCGTTCATTGCCACGAAGACCGCTGTGGCCTGCGACTTTTTTCCAGGAAATGTCGCGGTTCATTTTGAGTGTCCTGGTTATCTCTGCCAAACCCTGCCACAACTCTTTATTCAAAACAGCTTGGCCTTCCTTGGTAAGCCAATTATTTTTCTGCCAGCCCCAGATCCACATAGTAATGCCGTTGATCAGATACGCCGAGTCCGTGTGAACTTCAATATCACCCTGAAACTCTCTATCTCGAATTGTTTTCAAAGCTTCCAATGCCGCCGTCATTTCCATGCGATTATTCGTAGTATGATCTTCACGTCCTCCAAGCTCAATTACTTTAGAAGTATCTTTATCTCCTGTGTCAGCAATAACAATAGAACCCCAGCCGCCCTTCCCGGGATTGCCGCGCGATGCGCCGTCAGTAAACACCGTAATTACAGATTTCATATAGAGAGTATATCAACAATTCGCAATCGAAGCTCAGGGCGACCCATGAAATACGACATTTCGAGCGTTGCGTACAGATTGATAGGATTTCCAGTTTCAAGGCTAGCAGTATAGTCAGCCGGAGTTTTGAAGAACGAAATAGCCTTCACTAGTTTTCCATCCCCCGAAACAATGATTTCCAAATGCTCTTTCTCTTTTCCGAACAATTTCACTCCAGAAATAATAACGCCTTCAAAAAGAAATACTGGCTTATCATTGCTCATGCCGAATGGAGCAAGCTGTGCGATCTGATCGTAGTTTTTCTTTATCACTTCTGAGAGCGAAATAGCAAGATCATGTTTCTTTTTTTCAATTATTTCTTTTTCTTGTTTTGCTTTTGGATATGCTTCGAGCAATGCTTGTTCGAGAAAATGTACCTGGTCATGAGTAACAACGAATCCTCCCGCGAGCTCATGTCCACCAAATGAGTGGATAGAATTTGAAGCCTCAGTCATAAGATGCACGACGTTCACCGAGCCTTCTGATCGGCATGAGCCTTTGATCATTCCAGTCTCAGATGCGCCCTCTGCCCCCCAGACGAAAGCTGGTTTGCCATATGTCTCGGTAATTTTTGAAGCAACCAAACCAAGAACTCCCACGCGCCAGTCAAGATGGCCAATGACAACGACATCTCCGAGTTCGCGTTTTTCCAAACGCTTATGCACGTCTTTCATTATAGTAGCAACTGTCGTTTTTCGAAGATCATTTATTTTTATGAGATGATCTGCAATTTCTGCTGCTTTGATCGGATCTCTTTCTGAAAGAACTTCGAACGCTCGCTGCGGAGAATCCATGCGTGATGCGGCATTCAACCGAGGAGTAAGCATAAAGGTAATATCATCCTCAGTCAGATACTTTGGATCGATCTTCATTTTCTTGAGTAGGTGTTGCAATCCTGCTCGCTTCGTCTGCTGCAATACTTTCATTCCATAAAAAGCCAGCACGCGGTTTTCTCCAACAAGCGGAACCATATCGGAAAGTGTTGCCAAGCCTGCCATATCGAGAAGCCATTTTTCCCAACCAGTATTTTGAAGTTCAGGAATTTTCTTGATCAATCCTTGCACGAGCTTGAAAGCAACACCCGCCCCGCAGAGTTCCTTGAATGGATACTTGTCTCCTTTCTTTTTTGGATTAAGGACGGCAAATGCTTTTGGAACATTTTCCTGTGGCAAGTGGTGATCAGTGACGATGACATCAACGCCATTTTTCTGGGCGAATGCTACTTCTTCTACTGCTGTAATTCCAAGGTCGACGGTGATAATCAACTTCGCTCCGTTCTTTACGAATTGCTCCACTGCATCCATATGCAGTCCATATCCTTCGTCATGGCGATGCGGGATGTAATTTTCAAAATTCGCATAGCCAAACTTTACAAAAAAGTCATGGAGGATAACGCCCCCCGGAATACCATCGGCATCATAGTCTGAATACACTACGATGTGCTCATTATTTTTCATTGCAAGGAGAATACGGTCAACGGCCTTTTCCATATCGCTCATCAAAAATGGATCATGCAGATGCTCCTCGTATGATGGAGACAAAAAAGAACCTCGATCAGTAGCGGGAATGCCTCGTAAATCAAGTAGTCTGTCGAGTAAATCAGTGCTTTGCATAGAGAGCATTCTACCATATACTGGTATATATGATCACCGACGAATACTGCATTTTTTGCCAAATAGTTAGCAAGGAAGTTCCAGCCTATATTGTCTATGAAGACAGGGACTTTATAGCCTTTTTGGACATCCACCCCCTTGCTCCAGGCCACGTACAGGTCATACCCAAAAACCACCATCGCTTTGTATGGGATGTACCCAATGTCGGCCAGTACTTTGAGATTGCACGCAAGATCGCCCTTGCCCTTCAAAAGGTCTTCCGCAAAGATCTGATCCGTTCGCAGATCTTCGGTGAACAGGTTTTCCATGCTCACATCTGGGTTTGGCCAGACCTGCCGCTCGAGGGGGAAGAAAAAGAATTTGAATTGATCGCCGAGAAGATCAAAGACGCTCTTCAGTTTGTTTAAGCCAGTACAAAATACAAAACAGCGCGGCGCCCGAAGGGCGCCGCGCTGTTTTGTATTTACATTTATTTAAGCGCCTTGATCCCCACCAACTCTCCATCAGCCAAGAAATCGAGCGTCGCTCCTCCACCAGTAGATACAAACTTGAACTTGTTTTCCATTTTGAGTTTATTCACCAATTCAACAGTATCACCCCCGCCGATAATAGTATCGCCTTTCGATGCAGCCAAACCCTTGAGCAAAGATCTGGAGCCGACATCGAATCCTTTTTCATAAAAACCAATAGGACCATTCCAAAGTGTGAACTTAGCAATCTTAGCAATTGAATTTACGTATTTGATCGTTTCAGGTCCTACGTCCATGATTGATTCATCATGCGCTACTTCGTACGGCGAGCAGATGCGAGATTTAGTTCCTTTTGTTACAACAAGATCAATCGGAAGAATGAGTTTTTTGTTTTTGAGAATCGCACTTACATCATACCCATCTTCAAATGCTGACTTGCCGATCTCGTATCCTTTTGCTCGAAGCAAGTCATTGAGGAGCGCACCGCCGATGAACAAATAGTCAGCAGATTTTGCAAATGCCTTGATGAGCGGCATTTTGGTAGAAAACTTATTCCCACCAAGAATAAATAGAAACGGATGCTTTGGCTTGTGAGCAATAGCTAGATGCTTGATCTCTTGTTCAAGCTGCAGTCCTGCATAGCTGGGTAAGAACTTTGGAACACCGACAATCGAAGCATGTGCTCGATGAGAGACAGGAAATGCATCATTCACAAATATATCAGCATACGATGCAAGCAACTGTGCAAAGGCCTTGTCGTTCTTTTTCTCCCCTCCCTCGCTGCGGAGATTTTCGAGCAATATTGCTGTACCGTCTTTTTGGTTTACCAATGCTTGGTCTACGCTTGCGCCAGAAACTGCAGCCACGAACTGCACGGGAATATGCTTTTTCAAAATTCCTGCTACTGGCAGCAATGTCTGATCTCCTTCTCCGGCGTGCGAGACGAGGATGACCTTTGCGCCTTTGCCGAGCAGATACTTGATCGTCGGAAGTGTTTTGGTGATGCGGAATGGATCTAGCACTTTGCCGTTTTCTATTGGCACATTAAAATCAGCGCGCACGAGCACTCGAGTTCCTTTTTTGATTTTTGCTTTGGTTATTGAAGTCATAGTATTTGCAAATTATTTTTTAGGGAAAACAACATTTAGGCTTTGGATTAATTTCTGCATCTTCTTCGGTTCGAGCGACATATGCCCCGGAAGCAATCCGTCGGCTCCTGAATCAAGATATAAACGTCCATTCAATTCATTTACCGAACCGCCGTAGATGATCGCTGGCATATCTTTGGCGGAAATTCCAGAAATATCTGAAAGAGTTTTTTTGATATAAATGACCATCTCACGAACTTCGTCTGGCGTAGTTTCGCGAAGAGCATGTGATCCGATTGCCCAAATTGGTTCGTAGGCAATGATAATTCGTGCGAACGCCGCCCGTGGAACACCTGCAAGATTGCTTTTGAGCTGTTCTTCGATTGTTCTCAAGAAGAATCCGTGCTCATCGCGCTCTTTTTCACCGATGCACAAAACAGGAGTGATCTTGTTTTTAAGCGCAGCAAGAACTTTTTGATTTACCGCTTCGTCAGTTTCTCCCATGGCACGGCGCTCTGAATGTCCGACAAGCGCGAATTCTGGTTTGAGATGCGAGACCATTGAGAAGGCGATTTCTCCCGTGTGCGCTCCTGATTTGTCAGCAGTAAAATTCTGCAGGCCAAGCGTAATCTTGCTTTTGCCGAGAATTTTTCTCACTGCAGGCAAAAACGGAACTGGCACTGCGCAAGCAAGATGAATTTCTTTTGTAAGATCGAGGTCTTTGTATGCTTTGGCAAGAGCGATTGCTTCCTTTTCGGTTTGCGGATTCATTTTCCAGTTACCGATGATCAAGACTTTTTGTTGCATGATGATATTGTACCATACCGCAGAAACACAACTACAAAGGGCCGCCGGCGAAGCCGGCGGCCCTTTGTGATTTTTACTTAGTTCTCAATAATCGATGGGTTTCCTCCCTTCTTTGGAATAGTGCTGCAGAAAGGTGAGTCCTTATCAAGCATTGGTCCATAGGTTGCAGTGTTTGAGGCAGTTGAGCCATCTGGCCATGTACAAGTAAGGGTCTTGGTTGTAGGAGCGCTTGTAATCGATATTGATCCGTTTGGACCTCCCAAGCTACATGATGCTGCATCAGATGACCAGCTGTATGTCTGAGGCAAGATAGCGTTAACATTCACTGAGCCAGCAGGGCAGTATCCACCGCCGCTTGGAAGACCAGTAAAGCAGTTTGTGCTAGCAACTTGGCCTGAAGTATATATCTGAGCCGAGCTTACAGGAGCAACGACGCCGCCAGCAGTATAGTAGAACACCTTGTAGTAACCAGGTGCTGTGATATTTGGAGCTGCGTCGGTGAGTCCGAATGTTCCAATGGTTGTGTAGATCGAACCATTTCCAAGGTTGTTAGCATTCTTTTTGAGAACAGCATAGGTGTATTGTGGAGGAACAGTTCCCCATGCAGACCAGCTAAGTGATGCTGCGGTTGAAGAGCTGCCATTACATACTGCACCGTTAGCACCAGTAGATCCAAATGTGATTCCCCAATCCGGCTGTGTACAGTTAAGAGTTCCGTTTGCAGTCGTTCCATTGAATGACGCAGGAGCTACTCCAACAAATTCAGGATCGCTTTGCGGAAGAATTTCAACGTTCGCTGCTGAATAACATTTTACAACGTATTCATTAGGGCTTCCTGCTGAAACCGGAGTGACGTATGGATTTGTAGTCGAAGAAGTAAATGGGCCAATTGCCATTGAGCTAATAGGATCCTGTTTGCCATCAGTGTGCTGCGGTGTAGTAACAAGAGTTCCATTTTTGAAGACCTTACAGTATGAAGCGTTCGGGCTTGAAGCTGTCCATGAAGCCGATGTCGATTGTGGTCCGCCGAGTGATCCATCAACGCACAGATCGTGCGTAGTAATACCGAAGTTAATTGTTGGAGTTATTTTTGTGACAGTAACTGAAGCTGTAGCGACAGTCTGAGTTGTATTGCCAGGAATGCTGACAGGACAGCTAATTGTGTATGTAGTCGGATCATTTGGAACAAGTATTCCTGGTACTTGTGTTTCAAATATAGTTGATGCGCTTGAGAAGTTTGCCTTTGAACCGCTCCATCCTGTTCCAGTAGCAGTTGCTGTTGCTGTACATGCAGCTCCAGTAAAGTACGCTTTCTGCGCAGGATTGATCCAGTATTTGAGTACTGTTGGTCCATCGCCATTGACTGTTGGAGGAATTGCCTCGAGGGTAATCACAGCTGAGTTTTGCTGTACAACTGTCGTATCTACATACGCTCCGCTGAATCGCGCCCAGCCGATAACATCACCACCCCAAACAAATCCAGAGAGTCCAAGTCGTCCGTTGTTAGGTATGAGGTTAATTGCGGCTCCAGAGTTTGAACCATAGTTTGTTGTTGTCTGTAGCAATGCTGCAGTAGGATTTTGATCATTAAGTCCGCTCATTGAGATCCAGCCATCAGCACCACCGGCACTTGCGTTGGTGCCGCCAGAACAAGTTGCAGGATTGGCAGCAAAAGTACATGCTCGTGCCCATCCTACGATTGGATGTGTTACGCCAACTGTAGAAGAAAGTCTTTGCACATCGCATCCAGATGCACCAGTAGCTGGAACTACGTTCCATCCGCTGTTAGTAGGACAACCAACACCCTGTCCGAATTTTATCCAACCGATAGACGAGGACCATCCGTATCCGGACCAGAAACCGTTTGCGTCCTGATTGACTCCCCATGCATTGTTGTTACCGTTTCCATTGTCAGCACAGTTAAGCGCGATCCAACCAATAGTTGAAGAAAAGAGATAGCCGTGAACGTTGTTGCTTGTAGCCCCACATGTAATAGAAACGTTACCGATGTTGCCGTTGCCCAAATTGTTACCGTTCAAGATAACGCCCGTTGATTGAGCTGCTACAGAAAATACTTGTGCGAAGGCTATTGCCACTACAAGCAGTGCAACAAGTCCGAGATTTTTAAAAGAAAGGAATTTCTTCATAGGTTTAACGTGAGTTCATTTGCTTGATAATCTCGTTTTTTTCTTCCGGAGTTAGTGTTGGAGCGCTTGCCACTTCTTTGGTCTGCTGTTTAATGATGGCTTCTTTTTGGGAAGAAGTAAGTGTAGTATCAAAAACGATTCCATTCTTCAGCATATTTGCAGCGATTGCATTTTTTTGTTCAGTTGTAAGTGGAACGGTTCTCGCTTGCTTCATGTTGTTCTTATAAAAATAGTATCCAACAGCTCCACCAATCAAAAGCAGACCGACAAC
Source organism: uncultured Candidatus Saccharibacteria bacterium (assembly GCA_964450735.1). Classification (GTDB taxonomy): domain Bacteria; phylum Patescibacteriota; class Minisyncoccia; order Phycocordibacterales; family UBA9973; genus DALYCO01. The sequence goes on from CAYVDC010000004.1 coordinate 93,907, forward strand.
AATAAGTACTATTGAAATAGTACGCTTGGATTTCATTTGACCCATTGGAGATGTAAGCGGTGAAATAGTGTGGAGTGATTCTTGCATAAGAAAAGAAATTATTATTACTGCGTTTATTGTACCACGTTAGGATATATGAGTCAGTACTTTATCCACCATATGTGGATAAGTAAACCTATACAATTTGGCTGAATTATGATTTAATATTGACAAGGCGTATTGGGTATGGTAAACTATACTTCTAGCCTATTTCTGTTATATTTCTTGAGGCTTTACATTCATTTACATTCAAAAACAAAATATTCACGCACTAAACCAAATTTTATGAAAAAAAAGACAACCATTGTACTGTTTGTTGCAATTTTTAGTGTTATTTTTAACCTAAAGACCAATGCACAAGCGCAGACAGGAACTGCCAAACACTTAAAGCTTTTTATGACACTTTCAACTGACCAGACCATGTCGCGGCCAATTGGAGATGTAAAAGTGCTTTCACGGGGTATTTATATCCCTGGAGCTTTCGGTGGTATTTACAGCAGCACCCAAAACGGCCAACAAGCCAGCTATAACAACATTATGTTCTTCCCTAATAACGGGCTAACGCCTAGTATGGTAGGAGACGGTATCACCTTTCCAGCCGGAAGCGGCTTCAATAGTGTTACAGAAACAAGCCAAACCTTATGGGCAACCGGAGGAAAAGGCTTGTATACATATGACTATGGTTCTGGTACATGGCTGCCAACTACAGTGCAGGCCGACACAATTATGAGTTCTATTGAGGCTTTGGACGATACAACAGTGTTGTTAATTGGGCCTATGTCTACAGTAAATGGAATCGTAGTTAATGGTATCTGTACATATAGTCAGTCTGGCGGTATCGTACCTTTTGGTAGCGGCTTTAATACAGACGATAAACCAATAAATGTTTCTCGTAAGGGGAATATTATATCTATCGGTGGATCTGCTGGCCTATATATTGCCGACACTAAAGCAAGAACATTACGCGAATTGCCGAACCCTGGCTTAGGATCCTATCCTGGCTTTATAACCCACGGTGATACTTCATACGTAACTGGACAAGGAACTGCAGGTAGCTGTTTCATGCGCAGAATCGGTGAAAACCCTTGGGAACTAATAGGTTACGGACCTGCAGGTTTAATGGGCGGTATGGCAGAAGCTAATGACAAAATCATGCTAATTAGCAGAGCTATTGGTTATTTCACACTTGCAAATGGTACCGTTCTAAACGGAGACTGCTTCGCATATGATATACCAACAGGAACTATCTGCGCTTCGCCTGTTACAGGTTTTGAGGACGGTGCTAGCAATGTTGTGTACTTGCCAGATGGAGATTACTTCGGATGGTCAGTAGGAGGTAACTTGTTTACCACCAAAAACACTACAATTTCTGCAATTTCTGCAGTGTCTAGCGATGCTAAACTTAGCATTTACCCAAACCCAGCAACATCATTCGCCATTATCGATGGCTTAACTGATGGACAGGACATCACCATAACCAATTCAATTGGACAAACGATATTATACACACAGGCTACTGGTAGTAAATTTGTTTTCAATACGCAAAACATAGGCGACCGCCTACTATTCGTAAATAGAACGAACAAACTTATCATCAACTAGCACAGAGCTTTATTTAAATATTACCAGCATGCTTCCTCACGGATGTCATGCTGTTTTTTTATTCCAATTTGCAAAACAAAAAAACTCCGCAGTCTGCGGAGTTTTTTTGAGTAAGTATATTACTTTGCGATAACGTGATAGATCAAGTTTCCAACAGTTATTGTTCCGGTTGGTCGGTAACCAGGACGTCCTTGGAGAGAATTCCAAGCTGTCGCTGTGTCGAGCCAGTTTCCGCTAATACCTGGAGTAGCACCTGATCCTTGCTGGCTTGCCACAATGTGAGTACCACCATTGTTTGATACGAACACACACTGTCGATCATGAATAGCTGACATGTTGCCTCCATTCAAGTCAGTTGTATACCATCCAAAGTCATGAGGGTTATACATGCTCCATCCTGAAACTCCGAGGGCTGCCATTTTGTCGCCGATAAAGGTTCCAGTTCCGCTGCTAGCATTGTTACCATTGTTTGCACAAGCCTGAGTTCCAGTTCCTAATCCGAAGATTTCTGTATAACCTGCAGGAACAGTACTTGGAGGAGTGCCAGGATTACCTGGAGTATTTGAATCCAAAACGAGAGCTACTCCGACACCTGTTACCAAATTTGTTTTTCTGAGACAAACTGCTTCTGCTGTTGCAGAACTTGCACCTCCTCCATTACCTGACACGTATTTACCCGGACCTACTTGAACGTTTGTAAGACATTGAATTCTATAACCAATAGCGGGATCTGTTGTTGTGCTAGCAGCTGCACCAGGAAGGCGGTTTGTATTATTTCTATCACTAAGAGCAACGATCTGTTTTATACCATCAGAACAGAATCCGCTACCGCTAATAGCGATCCAGTTCGCATCATCTGCAGGATCAGTTTGTCCTTGTGCATTAGTTCCACAATACACAACCTGAGATCCACTACCTTGTCCTGACTTTACGTATTTGATCATCTGGCCAGTGCTAGTGTTTTCTACATCTGTCTCTGCACGCATAGTTTTCCACGAAGAAACACCCTGTGCGTCTGAAGCCAAAATTTTGTTATTTCCTTCTGTTCCGTCAGTAAGCTGAACATTTCTTGCTCGGATACCAGCAAGAGAGTTGCCAGCGTAATCCCAAAGGAAGAACCATGGCTTGTTCAAACGAATACCAGCCATGTCATTGTCTGAACTTGCATGAAATTCAAGCATATCTCGACCAGGGCCCTGTGAAAGATCCATCTTGTCGATCGTCAACTTACCAAAAATATTGTTGGCATTTTCTGCGGTAGGAGCATTTACTCCTCCAACCCAGAGACCACCGTATGAACCAACTGTGTCAGCTGTAAACAATCCTTCGATGTTAAGCTTTGAAGCTGCTAATGGTGTTCCAGCGCCGCCCTTAGTTTGGTTAGTATTTGAAACATTGACTGGAGCATCACAACCAGGATTGCCTGATGTACATGTAGGCGCTGTGCTTAGCGGCGCTGTCCAGTTTGCGGATACGAACGATACTCCGAGACCGATCGCAAGTCCAAGGACGATAACCTTGATTGACTGTGAGATCTCTTTTGTAAAATATTTTTGCATAATGAGATTTTTTAATACTCTTACTAAGTAATAGTAGATATATTGTAGCACAAAGAAAGAACCATATCTAAAGCAAAGGGAGTAGATGTGGATAATTCAAATCAATTACTACTATTACATAGTATGCCTACTTCAATAGTATTTTGGTAATTTCTGCTGCTCCCGTCGTACCTAGTTGTTGATGTAGGGGTAATTGAGGCGAAAATGCCGGTATTTCCAAGAGTTTCTGGAAGTCGGCATACAGCTCTTTTTTGAGATCTTCATCCTCGTTCACTATATTTGAAAACTGTTCTATTGCTAGTATCGCATCTTTCTCGGGATAGGTATCGAAGTCTGTTGGTTGATCAAGATACGTTCCCCAGTCAAGACGGTGGGCCTCGGTTGATAAGCCGAACACAATATCAGAGAGGGCTTTTTGGCTCAAATTGAGCGGGAGGTAGAAAGAAACTGGTATAGCCAAAGATGCTGCCTCCATATATGCTGTTTGCCCGCCATTTGTAATAAAGTGCTTACACGAATCCAAAGCACGGAGAAACGCAATGTGAGTGACTGAATGCACATGTTTAATGAGAGATGGAAAGTTTTGTGAAAGAAATTCCTGTGTAATTGGATCAGTATAGATCACAAAAGGTAATCTCTGTCCCTCAATAGATCGACTGCTTATATACGAACTAAGTAGATATCCGAGCAATGAAACATACTTTACAGGAAAACCAGCCAACGGTTGAATACAACCTCCAATATATAGAATGGTTACATTTTTTTCAGCATTCATTATTTGTCCAGCGGACGATGATCCGAAACCTGAAATTAGAATTATTTTTTCTTTATATTTTTCAGGGATCTTCTTTTCGATCCCTGGATACTTGATCCAAAAAATAACGTCTGCGGCAAAATGATCCTCTGGAATCTCTCTCCAGAACCAAGCTAAGCCATCCAGAAAGGCGGTCTTAATTCCTAGTCTTTTGGCAACAGCGACGACGAAACGATTTTGCGAGCTAAACACTATTATATCTTCTTGAGAATACGAGGATAAAAACGTTTCAAGTGCTTCTTCAGATCGTTCATCTACTGAACGATATGTAAAAGCATCATCAGCCAAAGCTTGAAATAAGGAACTCCCGCAGAGTTCAATCTCAACTTCGGGATAGTGCTGGCGTATTTCATGTGCCACTGCTTGTGCCTTTCCGCTGGGGCCATTTCCGAAAGGATTAGAAAAAACAAGCACTCGCATATTATTGAATATCCTCAGATATCAAATCGCTTGTAAGAAAAATCTTATCTTCATTGAGAGTTCGGCATTTCTCGAGCAACTTTTCAGTATTTCCAAACAAAGCGTTACCCTGCGTCTTGCTCATGCGCGTTCCATCTGGAGCCATAACAAGAGGACCGAAAAACATTTTAGGGGATTTTATGCTTGGATTAAAAGATTTTATAAATTCTTGTCGGATACGAAAATCTCCTTCACTAAAATGATCATCGCCGCTAAAAGTAATATCAATATTAAAAATACTCAATCGTGCAGTAAAGAGCGGCTTATGGTAGAACCAATAATCAAAATGCATGTACGGAGCATGGAGAGAGATGCCGCATGTTTCGCATTCCCATCGTATATGCTCGTCGTTAACCCTGCTTACGACAGTCTTTCCTTTTGTCTTTTTACATACAGGACAGACAACGCCAGCATACGCAAGCGGAGCATCGAGCACTTCTTTGTCGGTAAACCTTTTAAATATGTCCGCCTGCTCAATTGGATTATAGATAGTTCGAGTCAATGTTTCCTTGAACTTCAGGTCATTCTTCAGTTCAGAATTCTTAATAAAATATATTTGAACTTCGGGAAAACGTTCAGTCAGTCTCTGCAACGACCGTCGTATAATTGGAAACCAATGATCAATCATGTATGCATGACATCCTTCTCCATCCTCCAAAAACTGCAAGGTGGTTTTTTGCGGGAAGATATTAAATGGATATTTTTTTACATCGGGACCGCCTAATGCATCTTGTTCATAGTCATTTATTGATACAAAGAAACGAAACTGCACAGGCTTGCCAAGCTTTTCCATCTCCTCGCAAAAAAGAAATGGGTATACGTAGAGTGAGACAAGATTCCCAGCATGAAATCCGAACGGTCGTATTCCCATATGAATACTTTCTGTTCCCACTGAATCTTGCGCCAGTGATTTTATTCCCTCGTTATACAAATACGGTACATTATCTTGGCTCATATATCTGAGTAGTTTCTATATTTTTAAAATATGTATATTTTTTATACATATATGAACGTATGCGTCCAGGCTCGTTTGCATCCACAGAATCAATTCTATCAGCCAAATACGTAGCAGTATCTGAAAGTGCTCCGAAGCAAACCCACTGCAACAATGTCTGATTTTTGCTCACTGGATTGATAGCAATCAAATTATATGAATCAATGAAAGCATTAAAAAGTTTTAAATCGGGCTCATCAGCGCCATCTGGAAATGACCACTCAAGGGCGCTATGCGCAACATCTTTGATCGGGGCACCGAAGCAAGACCAATCAAAATCGAGTACACCAGTGACATGTCCGTTAGAACCAAAAAGAATATTATGAGCCCGATAATCATTATGAATAAGCAAAAGAGTATCTGTAGCGTTATGCATAAAAGCCAACGCCTCCTGTACTTGTGAAATAAATTCTGCGCCGTTTAAAAAAACAGAAGCAAATAGTTCTTTAGAATCGAGGACTCTCTCAAGTTCTGTTGCCATTGTTCTCTTTGTTAAACCTACTGGAACAAATCGTTCTACGGCGTTGTGTACTTGAGCGAGCTGCTTGCCTGCCTCAGAAACAATTTCAATAGACGGCATGCTTGATTTTGATACTTCAACATGCGCTCCTTCGATGAAATTGAAGAGCGTGTATAGTAATTCCCCGTTTTCTACATAGCGCCTTTCATCTAAAGTTTTTTGAGGCATTGGCACTGGCACATTATTTTCAGAAAGAAAACAGAGTATCTCGATCTCAAACTCAGTGTTCTCTTTTTTTGAACGCTTGCCGACTCTAAATACCAAGTCCTTCCCGTCGCAGGTGCACTTATATAGTTCATTATATTGTGTCTCACGTATAGGCGTGATGCTGAGTGGTATGAGCCCATAGTGCGCCTGGAGTATGGCGAGGTTTTCTTCCATCTGGCTATTGTAAACCGGCCAATCGGATTAGTCCATCAAGCATACCATTGCCGGTAAAACGACTCTGTGTACCCATTGTCAGGGCCTTAGTTCGATAATATGCCTCAAACGTTTCTACTAATTCACGCCAATCAAATGCCTGGGAGTACTCTTTACCTTGCACTGACAGTCTTTCCCTCAATTCTTTATCATCAAGGAGACGGCGGATGGCAGTGGCCATTGCTTGAGGATCTTCAGATGGTACTAAAATGCCTGTTCTTTCATTTGAAACATACTCTGGTATTCCTCCAACATTAGTCGCAACCACCGGACATCCAGCTGCCTGTGCTTCTATGTTTATCAGACCACCGCCTTCACATCGTGAAGGCACCAGCGTGCATACTGCGCCTTGCAAAAGTGATACCAATTCTTTCATTGCTACTTGTCCAACAAACACAACACGGCTACTTAGTCCTAGTGTTTGTACAAGCCCCTCAAGATTCTCTCTCTCGGTACCATCGCCAGCGATTACTAACTGAATGTCTTGGTATTCATGACAGATGAGAGAAAATGAACGGATGGCAACATCAACACCTTTATCAAATGCCAATCTCCGAGCAACAACAATATATTTTCCATAGAGATTACTGAGGTTAGTTGCCTGGTCACTTTTTTCAGAAAACATATCAGTATAAAGTCCAGCATATATTGTTTCTATATCTTTACCAGAAAAAACGTGCTCAAGATTTTTTTTCAAACCATCCGAAAAAACAGTCACCCCTTGTGATGCATGCAAAATGTCTGGGATAAATTCCTTATGCTCTTCCCAGATGCGCATGGAATCATGATCGCCTTTTTCCGGAACCTCGCCTCCAGCAAGGGTAACTATGAGTGGGACATTCCACAATTTTGAGAGGAGCAGTCCCGCTATTGGCAAACATCTTCGAGCCCCGATAACATGTATTACATCGGCACGATGCGAAGCGCTATATTGTCTTGCCCAGAGCGCCAAGTCTTCATATTCTTTTTGTGACTTTGCGCTTGGTATTCGAAGTACAGGAATTGAATTGATTTCTTCTTTTTCCGGAAGAACGCTAGGCCACTGTTTGGTGATAATTGAAACTTCTAGATTTCTTTTCACCAATTCATTTGCAAGCTCCTGCGTGAATGTTTCGATCCCGCCTACGTTGGGAACGTACAAAGATGGCATAAGAAGTATTTTCATAGTATGTTCTTAGATTTTACTACATAAACGAGCTGTCCAGAAAACCAACATTTTTTGTGCTTGCCAGTATTGTAGTCTACATATAATTCTTGGATTATTTCAAAACCGCTTGCTAGCAGCATGCGACGCATCTCTTGTGGGCTAAAAATATGGACAGTTGTGACAATGCTCTCATCAGAAGGAAGTTTTGCAGAAAAATTTCCGTTTGAGAACGAAGGAGATACTATGTCTTTCATAAGGTTTCGCGCTACTGACTGGAAGGTATACTGACTGGCATTGTAGCGATTGTTTACATCAATAACAGCAACCCCATCATGATCAAGCAGTTCCCTGATTTTTTTAAGGACGGCAATGCACACGTCTTCTTGGCCTACGTGTCCAAGGACATTCCACAAGCAACTGACCATTTGGGCCTTCTCATCAAATATAAGCGGCTCATTTGCAAGATCGATTTGCTGGACAGTAATTGCGTTATTGATTTGTGCTTCTTTCAGCATACGAGGACTATTGTCTACGCCGATAATTCGAGATGCATGTATTTTTTCTCCAAGCTTGCGAGTCCGCTTTCCAGTTCCACACCCAATATCAACAAAAAAACCTGCAGGCTTAGCTAAAGAAAAAATAACAGCATCTACGCTCTCAAGATATAATCGCTTTGTTTCAGCATATACGTCATACTCCTGAGCAAACGCATTATAAAATTCTTTTTGATTCATTCTCATATGCTGATTGATTTCATATATACATTTATAATGCGAGAAATCTTTTTAATTACTGCTACCGACAAATTTTCATACAGAGGCAAAACAAGAATCTGCCCTCCTCTCATATCTGCCACTGGGCACTTTGAACGAAATTTTCTCAAATGAGGAAATTGATATAGCGGAACAAAATAATGCGCGGCAGTTTGTATACCCTTCATTCGTAAATGCTCTTTGAGAAGCTGACGACTTTGTTCGTCTTTCAATACTATAAAATACGCAAACCAGCTTCTTCGCGAAGAAGTAAGATCTTGAGGACACAATATCCCGGGGTGCTTAATTAGATTTGCATAATATTCATTTGCAATTTTTTCTCGAACTGACAGCACTTTTGATATTGTTTTTAGTTTTTCAATGCCTATCGCCGCCTGCATTTCTGTCATTCGGTAGTTATATCCCAATACTACTTTGTCGATCCAATCCTTGCCGTCGAAGCGGCCTTGGTCGCGCATTGAACGGCAGTAAGCAGCCAACTGAGGAGTATTAGTTACCACCATGCCGCCTTCTCCTCCGGTCGTCATTTGTTTATTTTCGTGAAAACCAAAAACAGTTATGTCTGACGCTTTGCAGATCTCAAAGTCTTGCCCCGAATTTCCAACCGCTTCACATGCATCTTCAACGATAATCAGATTATACTTTTTTTTCAGCCGCACTAATTTTGCACGCTCGCCTACCGGCAAGCCAAAAATATCTACGATAAGAATACCCTTTGTTCTTTTGGTAATTTTTTTTTCAATAAGATCTACATCAATAGTAAGTGTCTGCGGATTAATATCCACGAACCGAGGGATAACCCCCTCGTAGATCAAACAATTTGCAGATGCAATATATGAAAATGGCGAAGTAATCACTTCATCCCCTTTTTTCCATCCAGCAGCACGAACGGCTAGATGTAATGCCGACGTACCACTGTTGGTAGCAACCGCAAACTTTTGGCCAATGTATGCCGCGAATGCATTCTCGAATTTTTCAGTTATTGTACCTCGAGTCAATTTACCACTCCCAAGAGCTTTCAAAGCACTTTTGATTTCGGACTTGCTCATGTACGGCTTGAAGGTTGGTATATGCATCGTATTATTTAAAAAAGCGCTTCACCAAGTCGCACGCCTCTCCTAGATCCCGAACTCTTGCGTACGAATGGAAATTCAACCAATAATCATGGGGGTGCGCATCGCCGAAAAGAATGACTGTTTTGCCTCGTTCATATGCATAGAGCGCTTCCATTGAGCTGCCGATCATGCTCGCCTGTGCAAAGGTATCATTCAAAAGGACTATGTCGCATGATTCAATATCTCTTTTATCTCGTGTAATAGCCAACCTGTAGTCAGGTAATGTCTCTTTTTCTTCTCTCCCTCTCAAAGCATGGATTACTTCAAAATCATCTTTAAGTAGTGCCTGGGCTTCTGCGCGCCAGCCTAATGATTGCTCCCGTGGTAGTCCTCTAATTGGTCCTGATAAAAAGACTTTTTTCATATGTTGCCATTGTACTGAGATTATCGATTTGCGCAAGAAAAATCCCGTATTGGTAAACCAATGCGGGATATATACAATTTGCTGTGTTTTTATTCTGATAGATACTCAGTAAGCGTACCGAGATACTCATTGACCTGTTTATCTTCAATCGTCCAAAGCTTTGTGGCGACTTGGTCGATAAACACTCTATCATGCGATACCATAAGCACCGTACCATTGTAATCTTGAATTGCTTGCACCAATACATCCCATGAAACGGGATCAAGGTGGTTAGTAGGCTCATCCAAAAGTAATAAGTCATTCTGCCTGCTGAACAGCAAACAAAAACGTAACCGGGTTTTTTGTCCTCCGGAAAGTGTTTTTATCGGCCGCATGCATATTTCCTTATCAATTAAGAATTTTGCCAAAATCGAACGAAGGCGGGACTCTTGTCCTGGCAATACATCTCCCAATACATCGAGAGGTGATTTGTTCATTTGCAGCTCTTCTTGATGGTCCTGTGAAAAATAACCGATGGTGATATCATTCCCGATTCGAAGCGTGCCCTTTTGTGGCTCTATCTTACCGAGAACTGCTTTAATAAAAGTTGATTTGCCTGTTCCATTACGGCCGACAAAAGAAACTTTTTCACCAAAGCGCAAATACATGTCAGTTTTTTCAATCAAGGTCTCTGTGCCGTAGCCCAGAGAAAGTCCTTCTGCAGTAATAATCATCTTTCCTCTTTTTTGCTCAACGTCTTTGCTTCCAAGCTTCATTGCATGTGATTGCTTTGGCTTAGGAGGAGCATTAGTCGTCAAACGTTGGAGCTGTGTTTTTTTAGCGCGAAGCATTGCGCCAAGATCAGGATTTTTCTTTACCCACTCGCGCATTCTTTTAATAAGTTTGTCGAGTCGGTCGTGCTCGCGCTCATAGTGAGCGAAGGCCTTTTTTTTCGCTTCTTCTTTGCGCTGCTTTTCGGAAAGATAAAACTCATATGTTCCCGTGTACGTCGAAAGCTTGCCGTCTTCAACTTCGATAATCTGGTTTGCAACCGCATTAATAAGATCTTGATCATGCGATACAAACACCAAACAACCTCTGAAGCTCTGCATCATCTCAATAAGGATTTGGCGTCCAAATATATCGATGTGGTTTTCTGGCTCGTCCAAAAAAAGATAGTTCGGCTTTCTTGCGAAAGCAACGGCAACATTGAGAATCTTTTTTTGTCCGCCGGAAAGATTCCGCAGGCGCTGGCTTAAAAAACTTTCATCGAGGTCAAAGTCATTAAGTATGCGCAGAACGCTTCTTCTTAACCTCGAACCGCCTGCTTCGCTTACATAATCTTCGGCCGTACAATCCAAATCCAAATACTCTTGCGGAAATTCCTGTGAAACGTGAATTGTTTCAGTAAAATCATCCTTAAGTATTTTCCCTTGGGTTGGTTCAATATCGCCTGAGAGCAAGCGCAGCAAGGTAGTTTTACCTGCTCCATTTTCTCCAACAAGCGCGACTCGCGTGCCTTGGTTGATAGATAGATTTATCTCCTCCAAAACAGGTGTGCCGTCGTACGATTTACTTACTTTTTTTACTTGAATACTCATTGGCTTAAAATTTAAAAGGGTTTTTGTTAGTTATATTGCAATCAATTTAACATCCTAAGGCGTTTTGTCAATGGATTGACAACGCATGTCAGTATTATAGTCTGAAATAAAAAAACACTATGAACAAGCTCTTTACCATATATTTGATGCGGCACGCAGAAGCAACCTGCAATGTCTCTACCATGAAAGATACCGACGACTTCAACTCTGAGCTTACGCCACGTGGAGTTGAACAATCAAACTACGCGCGAGAGTGGGTACATGCAAATGGAGGAACTATTTCATTTGTATTTACTTCCCAATTGAAACGTGCAAAACAAACGGCACGAAATCTAAACCTTGGAATCCAAGCGATCGAGCACCCTTTGCTTAATGAAAGAATTCTCGGTGTGACGGAACGGCCAGTTGAGCACGGCAGACCAATCCCTTTGTCCAAGCAATTCAATATTTTGCCCAAGGAGTATGTTTACTGGCATACAGCTACAGGCGAGTCTCAATGGCAGATACTTCAAAAAAGTGTAGACTTTCTACTGCAAACAAACATAGAGAATAACTCGCTCATTGTAAGCCATGGATACACCATCCAAGCCTTGAGGTGCGTTCTTTTGGGACTAGATCCAAAAGAAGAATACTTTAATTTTGTTTCAATGCGAAGCAATCATGTTAGAAACTGCCAAATCTATAAAATAACCTACTTTACCTCTGAAAATGAGTTTACATTGATTGGAGAAGAATCCTATTTCCTTTCTGATCAGAATGAATGGGTATCAATGAATTTTATATCCTAATTCTTACATATATATGTACAGGGCCTTCCACCAGGGAGGCTCTTTTTTCTAAATTGCCATTTTTCGGCCTTTTTGCTATATTACCTACGTTAGTCGGCCGAGATTCGTCCGGCTCTTTTTATTAAAACTAAATAGTCTGGTTTCCTGTTTAAGCCTTTAAAAACAAGGTTTTCACATAGAAACCGCCAAAACTACATATGTTAGACCTCAAAACTATGCATTCAGCTTTGACTCAGCTCGAAGAAGAACGCAAAATACCAAAAGCAAAGATCCTCGAAGCAATCGAGCAGGCCCTTGCTGCCGCTTACAAGAAAGATTACGGCAAGAGAGGCCAAATCGTTCGCGCACGATTCAATGACGAATCAGGAACGACAGACTTTTACCAGGTGAAGCTCGTTGTCGACCCAAACGAAGTCCGCATGCCAGTAGAAGGAGACGAGGGTGAAATGACCGACGAGCCAGCTCAGGCAGAAGGCGACGAACGCGTACGATTCAATGAAGAACACCACATCCTCGTTGATAACGCACGACTCATCAAAAAAGACGCAAAACCGGGGGATGAACTCATCTTCCCTCTTGAAACCCAGGACGACTTCGGTCGCATCGCAGCTCAGACTGCAAAACAGGTTATCATCCAAAAGATCCGCGAAGCAGAACGTGAAGGCGTACTCGCAGAATTCGGCGGACATGAAGGAGACATTATTTCTGGAGTCGTTCAGAAATTCGAACGCGGTGTTGTCTACGTTGATATCAATCGCGTAACCGGCATCATTCCTTACGAAGAACAGATTCCCGGCGAACGATGGGACCGAGGTGAACGCATCAAGGCATATCTCTACCAGGTAGAAGACACGCCACGAGGCGTATCTGTGAAATTGTCCCGCACGCATCCTAAGCTCATCGAAGCATTGTTTGCTATCGAAGCTCCGGAAATCGCAAGCGGAACAGTTGAGATCAAATCAATTGCTCGAGAAGCAGGATCACGATCAAAGATCGCAGTATGGTCAAACGATGAGCATGTTGATCCAGTCGGATCATGCGTCGGACAAAAAGGAATTCGCGTAACAACGGTTATGAGCGAGCTCGGAAATGAAAAGATTGACATCATCGAATGGTCAGCAGATACCGCAACATACATCGCAAAATCACTCTCACCAGTGAAAGCGCAGAACATTCTCTCGGTCACTATCGACGAAGCAGAACACAAGGCAAGCGTTGAAGTCTCTGATGACGTCCTCTCGCTCGCAATCGGCAAAGGCGGACAGAACGTTCGTCTCGCCGCAAAACTTACCGGATGGAGAATCGACATCAAAGGCGTAAAGTCTGACGAAGTCGTTTCATCTGATGGTGAATCAGTGGAAGTAGACAACGCTGAAACAAAAGAAGTTGAAGCATTCGAACCTGCAAAGGAAGCAAACGAAAGCGAAGAAAAGAACGGAGGTGCTGCAGTCGAATAATAATTACTAGCTAAGTACTTACAATCACTATGGCAAATATCAACCACAAGCCTTCAAAGTACATGCTTAATCTCTTGCATGTCCTTCCACCATTCGTTGACCAGGAAAAAGGAATCATCAACACGATCGTTGAAGTTTCTGCAGGATCAATCAATAAGTACGAACTCATCACTGAGAGCGGACAGCTCAAACTCGACCGCGTTGGATACTCATCACTTGCGTATCCATTCACCTACGGAGCAATTCCTCTTACCTGGGATTCAGACAATGACCCGCTCGATGTTGAGATCGTCAATGTCACCGAACCACTCGTTCCAGGCGCAGTCGTAGAAGTACGCGTCATTGGCATCATGAAATTCGTTGACGGCGGAGAAATCGACGACAAGATCATTGGCGTCATCTCAGATGACAAGCGAAACGATCATATTCACAATGTTTCAGATCTTGGCGAGTACTTTATCAAAGAGACAAAGTACTACTGGGAGAACTACAAAGCACTCAAGAAACCCGGCACTGGAGTCGTAGAGTCATTCCATGACAGCGAAGAAGCGATCAAGATTATCCTTGAGAGCGCTGAGCGGTATCAGAAAGAATACGCACCTAAATTCGAGGATCAATAATATGTCTATCAACGCACAGCCACCAAGACATCCTTGGAACGAGCTCAAAGAATTCATCTTTGCCTCGCTGATCATTGCCATCGCCTTCGGCGCAGGAGTAATGATCTACCAAGCCGGCGATTCGTACGCGCTTATGCCAGTCACTTCAAATGAAGCAGCTGTCATCAACGCATACTAATCCAGTAGTGCGCATTACACAGTTTAGAATTATTTATAATGTCATACACAGCAACATACA